>CAMJLB010000094.1 GCA_946406555.1 uncultured Prevotellaceae bacterium
GCAAAGGTACGAACAAACTACAACTGTCACAACGGGCATTCTGTCGAATGCTTACGGCTCAATTGCGTCGCCGACGGTCTTTGGGGACTCTTGGGGCGGGAGCCGTGACTGTCTCCCCGCCATTCTAAAACGCAAATTTCGTTTGTCTTGAAAATCGAAAAATGGAATGTATATTCATGCAGCCCGACGATGCCGAATGACGCTAACCAGCGTTACTTTGTACCGCGAAGCAGTATGACAATACAGGATAACTGTCTCTTCCTTTATGACGACCACGGATTCAACGGATTTCACCGATTGACGGCCGTCTCGTGGGCAGCTTAAAAATCGTGCAATCCACAAAATCCGTGGTCGTATGAAGGGATGAGAAACTCAGGTTAACGTCGTATCATGACGGTCTTTCCGTCTACTACGTAGATGCCTTTCAGCCCGTCGAACGTGGTGGTCTGGCGGCGCAGCAGCTTGCCGTCGAGCGAATAGACGTCGACGGGCCTGCCGCCGGCAGCGACGGCATCGATGCCCACGGTGATGCCGATGGTGGCTTCGGCGGGAGCCGACTCCTGGTCGTTGTCGTAGACGGCGGTCACGGCGAAGGTGCGGTTGCCGTCGTCGAGCTTGTCGGCGCCAACGGTGTAGGCAGTCTGGCTGCCTTCCACGGTGGCGATGAGCTGTCCGTCGCAGTAGAGGTTGTAGGCGCGCGGCTCGCCACCCATGGTATAGGTGATGTCGTCGACGACAAGGGCAAACATGTCGCTCACGTTGAAGTGGCGAATGGCCACATAGCCCGCCTGCCCGCCAAAGCTGCTCAGGTCTACGCTATACTCCTGCATGTTTTCGGTGGCCACGAACTCTTCCGACACCTGCCTGAAGCTGGCGGGGTCGGCGGGATTGGTTGTAGACACGTAGATGGCGAAATGCTCACCGGCCCAGTCGGGATCCTGCCCCTTGGCATAGAAGGAGAAGGTGCCGTCGAGCACCAGCCGTGGCGATACGAGGTAGTTGTCGGGCGTGAGTGCCCCCACGTTGTTGGCGTAGCTCTGCGAGAATACCGATGCCAGGCCGCCGTTGGTTTCCATAAACTCAGGCGTGGTGCCAAAGCGGCTGTAGTTCCACTGGAATCCGTCGCCGTCGGCATCGATGGTGGTCCAGCCGCCCATGCCTCCCTCGAAGTCTTCGGTATAGGGGGTTGTGGCGTCGGGTGCCGTCCAGGAAAGCTCGACACCGGCGTCGCCCTTGTCGCTGGCGGCGATGCTGCCGGGTGCCGGTGCCACGGGAGCCACGATGTCGATGGTGGCCTCGGCGGCGTTGTCGGCATCGTTCTCGTCGGCATCATAGGCCAGGGTGGCACTCACGACGAGGTCGCCGGTGTTGTCGAAGACGGTGGTGGGCAGGCTCACGTCGATGGACTTCTTCTCGAAGGGCTTCAGCTCTTCGTCGATGGTCTGCTTGAGCAGCGCCTTGTTGCCGGCCGTCACGGTGACGGTGTAGCCCTTGGCGGGCTTCTCGCCCCAGTTGGTGACCACGGCCAGGAGGCTCGAGGTGTGGCCGGCCTGTACGGCGTCGGGTGCGGAGAGGGCGATGCCCAGGTTGTGGGTGTATTTGTCGATCACGCGTATGTTGTCGATGATGATGGCGTCGCCCTCCTGCTGCAGCTCGCCCGTCCAGCTGTCGAACACCGATGCGGTGGGTATGCGTGCCATGAAGCCAAGCATGACGTATTCGGCATCCTTCAATGAGGCGAGCGATACTTCTATGGTCTTGTAGTTGTTGGCCAGCTGTCCGTCGGTGGCGAGCACGGTGGCCTCCTGGCCGTCGGTAGAGGCGATGATGCTGAAGTCTTCAGCTCCGAAGGCGGCCGCGTCGACCATGAGCGTGGGGTTCTTGGCCCCCTTGAGGCTGAGCTTGCCGGTGGTGAAGGCCACGAGGGTGTTGTCTTGCTGCGAGGTGAGAGCGAGGGCCGCGCCGTCGGCGTCGCTGCCGAGGCTGAAGACCATGGGCACGCCCACGTAGTCGCAGTAGTAGTGGAAGGCTCCGTCGCTGAAGCTTTCCGTCACGGGCAGGTCGTAGGGCTTGCCGATGACGAGCGTGGCGAGAGCCTCGCCCGCAATGCTGGTCTCGCCGCTCTCGGTGCCTGCGGTGACCACCCATCCCTGGAAGTCTTGCTCGCCCACGTTGGTGGCGAAAGGCAGGGTGACGGTGGTCTGTCCCTGCACGGTGGCCACCGGCTCGGAACTGAACACGAAGGTGCTGCCCGGCTCGCATTGCCATATTCTGTATACCACCTCGGCGGGGTCTACGTAGCCTCCGTTGGCACCCTTCTCAGGCACGGCATCCCAGTTCAGGCGCACGCTCTCGGTGAGGTCGGTGGCCACCACGTTGGTCACGTCCTGCGGGGTGTCGATGCCTACATAGACGGCGGCCTTGTTGCTCTTCTGGCCTATGCCGCTCTCGTTGTAGGGATAGATCTGGTAAGTGTGCGAGCCGCCGGTGGCCTCGCTGTCGGTGTAGCTCCATGCTTGTCCGGGAGCCACGTTGTCGTCGGTATAGATAAGCTGACCGTCGCGATAGAGCTCCAGCTTCAGCGTGCCGCTGAGGCTGCTGCCGTCGATGGCCTTGAGGGGCGCGGTCGTGGCGATGGTGGCCGTGAGGGCTCCCTTGTCGCCGGGCGTGGCGGTGATTTCGGCAGCTGCCGGTGCGGTAAGCTCGGGTCCTATCTCGACGATGAGCTTATGTATCCAGAGGGCATACATGTCGGCATCGGAGATGCAGTGCACGGCCACGTAGTAGGTGCCGCTCTCCTCGCAGACGAAAGTGCCGTTGAAGTCGACGGCCGCCGGTTGTTCGTCGCCGGTGACCTCGGCGCGCTCTATGACCTTGGTGCCAAGGCCTTCGGGCGTGGCCTCGCGGCCCACCAGCACCTCGAAGCGCTCCAGGTAGTTGCCAGCGGCCTCGGCGATGGCGGTGATGCTGTAGCGCTTGCCGGCCTCCATGCGCAGACCGGGTGTGATGAGGTAGTCGTCGGCATCGTTGACCGAGCTGTATTCGTAGGCGGCATAGAAGGAATTGTCAGCCCAGTGGCTGCCGTCGTCGTTGGCATCGATGGTGGTGAAGAGGTCGTAGGTGCCTTCCTGGCTGAAGTCGGCTACGAAGGGAATGTCGAAGACCTGGCTGAGCGCCACCTTCACCACGGGGCTCTTGTCGCCCTGCCCGCCGGCATTGGTGGCCACCACCTGATAGGCGTAGACGCCGTTGACGAGTGTCTCGTCGTTGTCGGTGTAGCTGACGGTGCTTCCGGGAGCCACGTCGTCGAAGGTCTTGATAAGCTCGCCATTGCGCAGCAGGCCAATACTCATGTTGGCGGTGAGCGTCTCGCCGCCGATGGAGAGCGTGGGGGCAGTGAAGCTGACGTATGCCTCGAGGCCCTCGGTGCTGGCCTTGACGGTGAGATCGGTCACGGCTGCAGGGGCATCGAGCAGCGTCTCGTCGAGCATGAAGTTGGCTGCACGCAGCGAGCCGTGGTCGGCCTCGCTGATGGCGTGCAGGCCGAAGTAGTAGATGCCGGTCTCGGCCACGGTGATGAACTTGTTTTCGAGCTTCACCGGCTCCTCGCTGTCGAGGTCGGTAACGCCGATGACGCTGGTGGTCATGGCCTCGGGCGTGAGGGCGGTGCCCATCTTCACCTCGATGGTCTCGATGTAAGCGTTCGACGAGCAGTTGGCGTCGATGGCCATGCGGTAGGTCTTGCCGGCTTGCAGGCGGAAGGCGGGCGAGATGAGCCAGTCGTCGGCCTGGTTGTCGCTGTGGTATTCATAGCTGGCCTGGTTCTCAAAGATGTGCCAGGTCTTGCCGTCGTCGTTGGCATCGACCACGGTAAACCATTCCCATTCCGGCAGCGTGCCCAGACTGTTGGTGTAGGGCAGCGTCTCGATGGGGGCATAGGGGTCGCTCAGCTGTATGGTGATGTCGGTATAGGCATCTACAGCGTCGATGTCGGTCTGGCTCTTGTTGGCCATAAGCCCGGTGACCGACTGCAGCACCCGCTGCTGCTCGTCCCAGCTCATGACAAAGGGCAGCAGGTCGCCGCCATCGGTGCCCACGGCATAGACGGGCTGGTTCTGCTCGTCGTAGCCCAGCAGCTGCAGGCCCTGGAAGACCACCTGCGAGGCAGAGGCGTCGATGGTGCCCTTCATCCATGCTTCGGGGAACTGGGCAAAAAGTCCCTTCACGTAGACGTCGTTGCCACTGAAGCCTACGGTGGCGGTGCCTTTCACCACCTGCGGTTCCTCCATCACCGTCTTGTGACCCCGGGTGTACCATTGCTCGGTCTGCAGACCGTCGGGGGCACTGATGGTCACGATGGGCATGGGTTCGAAGTCGCCGGCGTAGGTCCATACCGACTCCCAGTCGCCATGCCAGGCAAAGGAGTCGTCATCGTCCCAGAACAAGCCGATGAACACCTGCTGCGACGAGCCTTGCAGCGTAATAGTGCCAGCCTGCTCGTCGACTTCGAAGTTGATAACGTCGGAGTAGCTGCCATAAAACGAGAACGACTCCCACTGCACGTCGTACATGCCCCAGTTCACGCTGTAGGTCGTCTGGGCCAGGGGGTTGTAGTAGATGGGCTGGCGTGTGGGCACGCTGATGATGTTTCCGTCGCGCTGTCCCTTCACCCAGGCACCGGTGGGGTGGCTGGCCAGAATGTTGCGAATGAAGACGGTTCCGTCGTCGCAGGTCACGATGTGTACGGTTCCGCTCTGCTCTACGATATGCACGCCGTCGTTGTTGACAAAGCTCCAGCCGCTGCGGTTGTACACCTTGCGCTGTCCGTTGGCTGGCGGTGTCACGATGATGCCGTGGTCGTCGACCACTTCACCAGTGCCGCTGCTTTCAAGGAGTGCAGACTGCCTTTGGGGCGCTGCCTCTGCATTGCCGGGCATGGCGAATAGCACCGCCATGGTCAGCAACAGAATTTTTGTAAACGATTTTCTCATAAGCTAAGCTGTTTTGTTGTATTTGGTAAATAAAAATTTAATGCAAAATTACAAAGAAAAGTGTAATTATGAAAATAAAATGAGCATTTATTGTCGATATTGTAAGAAAAAAGCATGAATGGCACGGTTGAAAAAATAGTTAAGTACGATATAAATTGTTAGAAAAATATAGAAAAAAACAGGGTGTTCTTGTTTTTTTTTGTATTTTTGCACCTAATATTAGTAAACTGTAAAGAAACATAGATGAAACAATTATTCCTAATGGCCGCCGCCATGGTGGCAGGCATGCAAATGCATGCACAAGAGAACGTGACACCTTATATCGAACTGCAGCAGATGCCCCGTCTGGTAAAGATCATGCCAGCGCCGCCGGCCTTCGACAGCCCCGAGTTTGCCAACGACGTGGTGCGCTTCGGGTGGGGCAAGCAGCAGCGGCAGAACCCTGAGCGCGTGGCCTTGGCCATTGCCGATGCCGAATGGGACAACCATGCCAAGCTTTTCCTGCAGTGGAAGGATGCCTTCGGCCTGGAAATCAGTGAGACCGGCACGCCGGAGATATGGAAGCTGATGGAGAAGGGCCTGGCCACCACCGACCCCATGCGCAAGGAACCCAAGTCCTACTACCAGCGCCAACGGCCCTTCGAACGCTTCGACGATGCCATGCCCTCGCACGAGGAGGCCGACCTGCGCGGCGAGGGCAGCTACCCGTCGGGGCACAGCCTGCGCGGCTGGACCATCTCGCTGCTGCTGGCACAGATAGCGCCCGCCAGGGCCGAAGAGATATTCAGCCGGGGCTGGGACTACTGCAACAGCCGCGTGATTGTGGGGGCTCACTGGCAGAGCGACGTAGATGCCAGCCGGACGGCTGCCAGCATCGGCTTCTGCGCACTGCAGGGCAGCAGGGACTTCCGGGAGCAGATGCAGCTGGCTCAGTGGGAATATAGCGTGAAAACCGGAAAGGCCGATGCCGATGCAGAAAAACAATATGCAAAACACGTGAAGCGGACAAAAGACGCGCTGGCCAAGGCGGCGAAGAGAGCTCGGCAAAAGAGCCGGTAGGGGCAGAGGGCTTTCGGCCATGCCTTTTCATTATTTATAATAATTGGTATTAAAACTAAAATAATAGTTACTATGACTAAAATCAAGACAATCGGCATTCTTACTTCGGGTGGCGACGCCCCCGGCATGAATGCAGCCATCCGCGCGCTGACGCGTTCTGGCATTTACAACGGCTTCAGAATGATGGGCATCTACCGAGGCTACGACGGTCTCATCAAGGATGAAGTAAAAGAGTTCACTACCGAAGACGTGAGCGGCATCATCACCCGTGGCGGCACCATTCTGAAGACCGCCAGGAGCAAGGAGTTTATGACACCCGAGGGCCGGCAGATAGCCTTTGAGACCTGCCAGAAGGAAGGCATCGACGCGCTGGTGGTGATAGGCGGCAACGGCTCGCTGACCGGGGCCTGGAACTTCGGCATAGAGCACGACTTCCCCGTGATAGGCCTGCCCGGCACAATCGACAACGACCTCTATGGCACCGATGCCACCATTGGCTACGACACGACGATGAACACCATCATGGAATGCGTAGACCGCATACGCGACACTGCCAACTCGCACGAGCGCATCTTCTTCGTCGAGGTGATGGGACGCGACGCGGGATTCCTGGCCCAGAACTGCGCCATAGCCTGCGGCGCCGAGGCGGCCATCGTGCCCGAAGAGACAACCGACGTGGACCAGTTGGCGGCATTCATGGGGCGTGGCATAAGGAAGTCGAAGAAATCGTGCATCGTCATCGTATCGGAGAGCCCTAAGTGCGGCGCACTCTATTATGCCGACCGCGTGAGGCACGAATTCCCCGAGTTCGACGTCCGCGTGTCGATCCTCGGCCATCTGCAGCGTGGCGGCTCGCCTTCGGCATACGACAGGATACTGGCCAGCTGCATGGGCGTGGGAGCCATCGAGGCCATCATGCAGGGACAGAGAAATGTTATGGTGGGCTACCGCTTGGACGACATTTGCTACGTGCCCTTCTCGCAGTGCATACGCACCGACAAGCGCTTCGACAAACGTCTGATAACCGTGCTCGACGAACTGAGTATTTAATCCTATAAACTTCCCCACCCTTCATAACGACCACGGATTAAACGGATTTCACGGATTTTATCATTGAACACGAAGACACGAAGATGAAGCCTCGTATGCGTAGCCCTTTGTGTCTTCGTGTCTTCGTGTTCAATGATAAAACTATTTTTGTTTATCTACTTATAACTCCAAGTCCTGATCGTGGATTTCGTGCCAAGGCAGTCCTTGCTTGTTCAGCTCGGCCATGAAGGGATCAGGATCGAACTCTTCTACGTTGTGCACGCCAGGCTTCTTCCACAAGCCCTTGCAGAACATCATGGCACCAATCATGGCAGGCACACCCGTGGTGTAGCTTACGCCCTGCATGCCCGTCTCTTCGTAGGCGGCACGGTGGGAGCAGTTGTTGTAGACATAATAGGTATGCTCCTTGCCATCCTTTCCAATGCCACGTATGCGGCAGCCTATCGAGGTCTGTCCCTCGTAGTTCTCGCCCAGGTCTTGCGGGTTGGGCAGCACGGCCTTGAGGAACTGAAGGGGCACAATCTTCACGCGTGCCGTGCCGGTGCCGTCGGCCAGCGGCGCTTCGTACTCTACCTCGTCGATGCGGCTCATGCCTATGTTCTGAATCACCTCCAGATGCTTCAGATACTGCTGGCCGAAGGTCATCCAGAAGCGGGCACGCTTGATGGTGGGGTAGTTGATGACCAGCGACTCAATCTCCTCATGGTGCAGCAGATAACTGTCGCGGGGGCCTATCTCGGGATAAGTCAGGTCTTTGTGTATCTCGAGCGGTTCGGTCTCCACCCATTTGCCGTCTTCCCAATAGAGGCCCTTCTGGGTGATTTCACGAATGTTGATTTCGGGATTGAAATTGGTGGCGAAAGCCTTGTGGTGGTCGCCGGCATTGCAGTCGACGATGTCGAGATACTGCATCTCCTGAAAGTGATGCTTTGCAGCGTATGCAGTGAAGATGCTGGTGACGCCAGGGTCGAAGCCGCAGCCAAGGATGGCAGTAAGACCGGCCTGCTCGAAACGCTCGCGATAGGCCCACTGCCAGGAATATTCGAAATGGGCCTCGTCCTTGGGCTCGTAGTTGGCCGTATCGAGGTAGCTGCAGCCACAGGCCAGACAGGCCTCCATGATGGTAAGGTCCTGGTAGGGCAGAGCAAGGTTTACCACCAGTTCGGGCTTATAGTCGGAGAACAATGCCTTCAGCTGCTCTACGTCATCGGCATCGACCTGGGCCGTCTTAATGTCCATGGCATAGCCCTTCTTGTGTATGGCATCTACCAAAGCGTCGCATTTCGCCTTGCGACGGCTGGCAATCATAAACTCGGTAAACACGTCGGCATTCTGCACAATCTTGAATGCCGCTACCGTTGCGACGCCTCCGGCGCCAATCATCAGTATTCTGCTCATTTCTTTATTTGTTTAAAATGTTTACGTCAACACGGTTGAAGGGGAACATGAATCCACGGTCCTTCAGCATCTGGTAGATGGTCTCGTTCAGTCCGAAGTAGACAGTCCAGTAGTCGGCACCTTTACACCATGAGCGCGTCTTTATCACTACACCGCTGTCGCCCAGGTTGCCCAGCCCCATCCATGGTGCGGCCACCACGTCGGAATCGGCCACAGGACCTTGCAGCACGAGGGGGTTAGCATTGATTACGTCGGAAATGGCCTGCTTCACCTCGTTATAGTCGGCACCATATTCAAACTGGAAGTCGAGGTCTACACGCCGGTAAGGCTCTTTAGAAGAATTCTTCATCGTGCCCGTTGACAGTCCGCCATTGGGAATGATGATAATCTGGGCATCGCCAGTGCGGATGATGGTGTTGAAGATCTGTATCTCCTTTACCACACCGGCATAACCCTGAGCTTCAATAAAATCGCCAACCTTGAATGGCTTGAACAGCAGAATCATCACGCCTCCGGCAAAGTTCTGAAGCGTACCGCTCAAAGCCATGCCGATGGCAACGCCGGCCGAGGCGAACAGGGCGATGAACGATGAGGTCTCGATGCCGAAAATGCCTACGATGACAATGGCCAGCAGAAACCAGGCCACCACATTGATGATGCTCGTGAGGAAAGTATAGAGCGATTTGTCGACCTTGCTCTTCTCGAGCATCTTGGTAAGGATGCGAATTCCCCATTTGATAATCCAGCTACCAATGAAGTAGACAAGGGCAGCCACAATCAGGTTCTTGCAGAACCCCACAGCCCACTGGCCTATCAGCGAATAGGTCTCGGGCGAGAAAATCTTTTCAAGCATAGTTTTTCTTGTTTTATTGATTAATTGTCGGTTTTTATCTCTTCAGCGTGTATGCCGAGCGCGGCCATGAGCGAGTATCCCAGTATCTCCTGCTGATAGTGGCCGCCGGGCATGGGTTGCATGGCCAGCAAGGTGATGCGTTTGTCAGCGCCGGCCTTGCGAAGGACCTCGCGCACCTTATTATATTGTTGCTCGTTGGGTATCACGATGAGGCGTTTCAGGTCGGTCTGCTCCAGGGCGAAGCGCAGCGTGTCGAGCAACAGATCGTCTTTCGCAGCAAGTCCTTCGGTGCTGATGGCTGTTATCGAGAATTCGCCCAATGGCCCTTTGAAAGCTTGCCCGTTCAGCTGATTGGCATAATTACCTGGGGTGAAGTTGGCCATGGCATCATGCCGGTGGTCGTGCACCAGCACGAGACTCACCTCGTTTTCGCCTTCCCGCAGGCCACCGTCGAGGGCAACGCACTCGGCCCAACGTGCCATGTCGGCCTGCGGAATTCGCCTCTCCAGCATGCGCTCGAAGTTTACCGTCAGGTCGAAGGCTACTTTATCCACGTAGTCGGCATCGGCCAAAATCATGTTTTCTGTCATAGCATATCGTCTTTAATTGCCCACAAAGGTAAACATAAAAATCTGAATGTGCAAACGGTAACTGCGAAATTGACCTATATCAATTAAAAAATCATAAATTTGGGGCGAAAAATCAAATTAATATGCTGTATCATTAAAATTCGGTATATCTTTGCATGCGAAAAATAACTATACTAACCACTCATTTATGACAAAAAGTATATTGGAAGGTCGACAGGCATTGAAGGCTGAGATCGACAAGATTGCAGAGGTTGCAGGTTATCTGTGGCAGAACGGATGGGCAGAGCGCAATGGCGGCAACATCACAGTGAACGTGACCGAATATGTGGACGACGAGATTCGCCAGATGCCCGCTATCAGCGAGGTGAAGCAGATCGGCATCACCCTGCCGGCGCTGAAAGGTTGCTATTTCTATTGCAAGGGAACGGGCAAGCGCATGCGTGACTTGGCGCGCTGGCCTATGGACAATGGTTCGGTGATTCGTATTCTCGACGATTGCGCCAGCTATGTGATTATAGCCGACAATGCCGTGCTGCCTACGAGCGAGTTGCCCAGCCACCTTATCGTGCATGCCCACCAGATAGAGACGGGCAGCGGCTACAAGGCCACAGTGCACACCCACCCCATTGAGCTGGTGGCCATGAGCCATAAGCGCGAGTTCCTCGGCAAGGATGTGCTGACCAAGATCTTGTGGTCGATGATACCAGAGACGAAAGCCTTCTGTCCGTTAGGGTTAGGCATTGTGCCATACACCCTGCCTGGCTCCAACGAGCTGGCCGAGGCTACGCTGAAAGAACTTGAAGACTATGATGTCGTGATGTGGGAAAAGCATGGCGTGTTTGCCAAGGGCAAGGATGTGATGGATGCTTTCGACCAGATAGATGTGCTCTCGAAGAGCGCAAAGATTTATATCAACGCTCGCTGCATGGGCTTCGAACCCGAAGGCATGAGCGACGAGCAGATGAAGGAGATGACGCGTGCCTTCAATTTGCCAAGGTAAAATGAATTTTCCACAAAAGAAAAAAAACAACTACTGACTACATATAATTCTAATTGTTACTTACACATAATCTAAGTACAAAAACTCCGCCGCTGTGAAGCGCCGGAGTTTTTTGTTGCTATTGCTGTTTTTGTTGCTATTGCTGAACGATGTCGATGAGTTCGTCGGGCGACACAAGCCGCTGTTCTCCCGTGAGCATGTTCTTCAACGTCAGTTTGCCTTCTGCCATCTCGCTTTCGCCAGTCAGCGCTACAAAAGGAATCTGTTTGGCGTTGGCATACGACATCTGTTTCTTCATTTTTGCGGCATCGGGATAAAGCTCGGTGCGAATGCCAGCCTGTCGGGCCTTGGCCACAATGGGCAGGCTGTAGGCCGTTTCTTTCTCGCCGAAGTTGATGAAGAGCAGCTGTGAGGTCTGTAGCGAGTCCTTGGGATAAAGGTCGAGCGCGTTGAGCACGTCGTAGATGCGGTCGACCCCGAAAGAGATGCCTACGCCCGAGAGTCCCGGCATGCCGAAGATACCCGTCAGGTTGTCGTAGCGACCACCTCCGCTAATGCTGCCCATCGGCGTGTCGAGGGCCTTCACTTCGAAGATGGCACCCGTATAATAGCTCAGGCCACGGGCCAGGGTAAGGTCGAGTTGAATCTCGTTGTGCAGGGCAGGACTGCTGGCAACAGTGTCATCGTGGGCAATGGCCCCTAAGGTGGTAAGGATATAACGAGTTTCCTCGACACCTCTCAACCCCGTCTCACTGTCTTTCAGCACTTCGGCAATGGTATTGAGCTTTTCGTCATTGGTGCCTTCAAGCAGTATGATGGGTTGCAGCTTTTCTATCTGTTCATTGCTCAGCCCGTTCTCGCGCAGTTCGGCATTCACATTGTCGATGCCAATCTTGTCGAGTTTGTCGATGGCCACGGTGATGTCGACAATCTTGTCGGCAGCACCAATCACTTCGGCAATGCCTGTCAGAATCTTGCGGTTGTTAATCTTTATCTGAACGCGCACGCCAAAGCGTGAGAAGACGGTGTCTACAATCTGCATCAGCTCTACCTCGTTCAGAAGCGAGTCGCTGCCCACCACGTCGCCATCAAACTGGTAGAACTCGCGATAGCGTCCTTTCTGTGGGCGGTCGGCACGCCAGACGGGCTGTACCTGATAGCGTTTGAAGGGCAGTTGCAGTTCTTCGCGATGCATCACCACATAGCGGGCAAAGGGCACGGTGAGATCGTAGCGCAGCCCTTTCTCGCAGATTTTCGCGGCGAGTCGCAGCGTGTTGCGCTCGGTAAGCTCCTCGTCGGAAATCTTCGAGAGATAGTCGCCGCTGTTCAGAATCTTGAACAGCAGCTTGTCGCCCTCCTCGCCATATTTGCCCATCA
>CAMJLB010000095.1 GCA_946406555.1 uncultured Prevotellaceae bacterium
CAATCCCATCATTCATTTCCTCAGAACCCGACTATTGCCGACGTACTGTTTAAGACTACGTTCTTGGAAAACTGGGGCAGTGGCGTAGGTCGTATGGTCGAAGCTTGCAAAAATGCCAATCTTCCGGAACCAGAGTTCAATCAGAATGCGGCATTCGTGTGGGTCACATTCAAACGCGCAACCATACAACCCCACACCCCCACAACCCCACAAGTTAATACCCCCTCAACCCCCTCAACCCCCTCAACCTCAAAACGCGAGATAGCAAAAGCTAAGCGTTTAAAAGCTTTATTATCCGCTATTGGAGCAAATGGCTCAAATCTGAGAGCCTTGATGGAATCGATGCAAAGAAAGGATAGAAAAGGATTTGTGAGCACATATATTGTACCAAATATAGAAGCAGGTTATATTGCGATGCTTTATCCTGAGGCTCCAAATCATCCAATGCAATCATACTATCTGACTAAGAAAGGCAGAGAGTTATTGGAACAACTCTAATAAGTGTTAATTTGCCGTTTCATGGTATTTGAGGCAGTTTGTAAAACCTTGTTATGGTGGCCGAGTGGTGCAAATGTGGTGCGCTTTATAGATGCAAAAAAAAATCCGCAAGCGACTGATAATCAGTTTCTTGCGGATTGTTCTTGGTGATTCCGTTGGGACTCGAACCCAAGACCCACAGCTTAGAAGGCTGTTGCTCTATCCAGCTGAGCTACGGAACCATCATAGAATGTTGTTGCTGTTTTGAGGGTGCAAAGTTAGGCATTTTTTTTGAAACGGCCAAATTTTCAGACCCTAAATCTGATGTAGCTTCTGTCGTCGAACGAATTGTTGGCTTTGGCGAAAGCTTTTGTAGCCTTGAACTCGCCAATGTTCAAGGGGTCGATGGCATGCTGCTGCTCTAATCGAGCCTCAGAGGCGACAAGCGTAGGCTCGAGGAAGGGGTATCCGTCGCTGGCCATCACTATTTCCCACGGCTGGAAGTCGAGTGTGAGCACGCGCACCTTGCTTTCCGGAATGGCGAATCCATCGACCACGGCATAGGTTTTGTTCTGGTACTGCATGGTTTGCAGCATGCGTGGTATGATGGCAGCGCGCGCCGTGTCGTTGTCGAGGAAATGTTCCTTCGGCTCGCTGCTCGCATTGATGATGGCAGCCCGCTGCTCAGCCAATTCCTGCTCGTAGGGCTTGGGGTTGTCATAAAACTGTGCCGATGCCGCGTCGGCATCGCCATTCCTGATGGGAATGACGAGACACTGGCAGTCGCCCACCATCCATATCTCGCGTCGCACCCTACTGAAGACGATGCACGAAGCCGTGAGCCTTTCCTCGGGCCTGCTGGCCAGTCGCTGTAGCTGCGACTTGCGGTAGTGGCGGGCGATGGCCTTGGTGGCCCCCATGCAGAACTGGTGGCAAGAAAGGTCTTTGGGCGCTTTTTTTATGAATTGTGCAATGATTTGCATGGCATATCGCCCGTTGGAGCGCAGGAGACTGTATCGTCGCTCCGTCTTGCTGGTAGAACCGTCGATGACGGCCACGAAATCACTTGTGACGACGATTCCGTCCTCGCTTTTCTTGGCGGGGTTCTTCGGAACGATTGTCTGCTCGATAATTTCCATGATGTCTTGATGTTTGTTGCGTGTTCGGCGAAGCAGCAGGTGTGTGTCCCCCAAAGAGTTTCTGTATGAGGTCTGTTCGGCCTATGCGCCTGAGCGACTGCTCTATGCCGCGCCGTTCTTCGGGCTTGTACCAGAAGAAGTACTGCCGTTGAGCCAATTTCTCGCGTGGTGTCTTTGCCGAGAATACCGGTTGCAAGGTATAGGGGTCGTATCCAGTGTACCACATCTCGGTGGCAATCGTCATGGGTGTTGGCGTGAAGTCTTGCACCTGCTCCAGCTGGAAGTCCATCTGCTTGGTGAGCACTGCCAGCTCTGCCATGTCGGCCTCTTGGCAGCCAGGGTGCGACGATATGAAGTAAGGAATAATTTGCTGTCGCAGCCTTTCTTCGCGGTTGATTCGGTCGAAGATACGCTTAAAGTCGCCGAACTGCGAGAAGGCAGGCTTTCGCATGAGCCACAGCACGCTGTCGCTGGTGTGTTCGGGTGCCACCTTCAGCCTTCCGCTCACGTGCCTGCAGATGAGTTCGCGTGTGTATTCCTGTGCCGAGCGGTTGGCCTCCTCATCTTTCCCCCTGTATAAAAGCAGGTCGTAGCGCACGCCGCTGCCGATGAAGCTTTTCTTTATTTCCGGCAATGCGTCGACGGCTCTGTATACGTCGAGCAGCTTGGCGTGGCTGGTGTCGAGGTTGGGGCACACCTGTGGATGAATGCAGCTTGGCCGCCGGCAGTGCTCGCATGCCTTGAGGTTTCGTCCGTGCATGCCGTACATGTTGGCCGAAGGTCCCCCCAGGTCGCTCAGATAGCCTTTGAAGTCGGGCATTTGTGCCACCAGCTTCACCTCTTTTAATATGCTCTCTTTCGACCGGCATGCAATGAACTTGCCTTGATGAGCCGAAATGGTGCAGAAGGCACAGCCTCCGAAGCATCCGCGATGAATGTTGACCGAGTGCTTGATCATCTCGTAGGCCGGTATTCGCTTGCCTTTGTACTTAGGGTGCGGCTGGTGGGTGTAGGGCAGGTCGAAGGAAGCGTCAATCTCCTGTGTCGTCATCGGCGGATAGGGCGGGTTGACCACCACATAGCGGTGCCCTACCCTCTGCAGCAGCCTACTGGCGTGCATCATGTTCGACTGTTCTTCTATGTGCCTGTAGTTCTCAGCCTCGGCCCGTTTGTCTCGCAGGCACTCTTCGTGTGCATGGAGCACGATGTCGTTGGCCTTGATGCCCCCGGGTATCCTGTCTTCATTGGCGAGGAAAACGGTTTGCGGCACATCGTTGATGTCGGTAATGGCCTGTCCCTGTTCTAGCCTCCTTGCAATCTCCACGATGGGTTTCTCTCCCATGCCATAGATGATGATGTCGCCCCCGCTGTCGCAGAGAATGCATGGTCGCAGTCGGTCTTGCCAGTAGTCGTAGTGTGTGAGCCTTCGCAGCGAAGCCTCGATGCCTCCCAGCACGATGGGAACCTCCGGGAAGAGCTGCCTCAGTATCTGGGAGTAGACGATGGTGGGATATTCCGGCCGCATGTCGTGTCGCCCGTCGGGCGAGTAGGCATCTTCAGATCGCAGGCGCCTTGCCGCCGTGTATTTGTTGACCATCGAGTCCATGCAGCCAGGTGAAATGCCGAAGAAGAGTCGGGGACGTCCCAGTTTCTTGAAATCGCGGTAGTCGCCGTGCCAGTCGGGCTGCGGCACGATGGCCACCCTGTAGCCGGCAGCCTCGAGGGTGCGGCCAATGACGGCCGCGCCAAACGAGGGGTGGTCGACATAGGCATCGGCCGAGAACAGGATGACGTCGACGCCGTCATCCCATCCTCGCAGTTCGAGCTCTTTCTTAGTGGTTGGAAGAAAATCGGTAAGCAATTTTCAATCTTTGATTTTCAATTGAACGGTGTGCCTTGGAAAGCCCTTGTCGTCATGCCCAGGTTGCTGTTGGCTTGGTTTTTCCAGTTGATGAAGAGCAGCACGAGCTGCTGCAGTCCATAGGCTTTCATGTCGTGATGGTAGACCACGTCGAGACAAAGGTCGAGCAGGCATTTGTCTCTTCCTGCCTCCGACTCGAGCAGAGACCGCACGTTCAGCTTCAGTTTGTCGAGCACCTGCTCGTCTACGTATCCGTTCGAGTCGATGAGGTCTCGCAGCAGCTGGTATTTTTCGATGGTTTGTAGATGCTGTTCGCTTACTTCGATAAATCGGGTTCCCGATGCGTTAGCTTGAATTTTTGCCATAATAAAAAGGGTTTAGTTAATGTTATTTTAAGAGAAAGTTTAAGATTCCTTTCGTGATGATTTGTCGGGTATGTTCGCTGTCGATGCATTCCAATGGGAAGCCCATGACGAACGCCTTGTAGTCGGCACCATTATATGCCGTTGCAGCGCACGTCTCGTTGGCATAGGCCATGGCGCAGAAAGCCTGGCTCCCGTCTGCCGGCATCAGTATGTCTGTTTTGTTGGCGGCATAATGCCTTTCGTTGGGCTGTCGGTAGAATGAGAACGTGGTTCCCAATCCCTTCACGCTGTTGCCTGCCTCGCTGTTGGTGCCCGCCAGTTTGCACTTCAGCACTTGCGCCAGGAAGAGCCGTTCGCTATCCAGCTGCATGTCGCTGCCCACAAAAGCACCGCTCACGAGGAGCCGTCCCCCTTGTGCGGCAAAGAGCGAGAGTGCGTTCTGCATGGCGGGCGTAAACGATTTATAGGGCACGAGGCTTCGTCCATCGTTCCTTTGCAGTCCCAGCACCAGGTCGATGAGCGAGAACTGATAGATTTTCATGCGGTCGATGGCCTCTGCCGAGCAGCTGGCAATGTTGCAGGCCGAAGCCCTGCTGATGGCCTGTGCATGTGTAGGGGCCTGCCAGCCATCGTTGCCGGCAAAGAACCGTCCGGCCATCTCCTCGAGGGTGAATCCCAGTCCGGTGGAGTCTTCTATGCCTATGCGGCTTTCGTTGAACACCGCTTGGCGCCCCAGCCATCCACACGTGCGCCCATAGCTGACGCCCATGTCCTCGGCGAGCCGGAATCCCTGCCCGCTGATGGCCGGAGAAGAGACGCGGCTGAAACCGTCGACCACCAGGATGGTGGGTGCCTTTACCGACCTAAAGCATGCCGACAGCGCTGCCGTGGGGAAGCTCTGCCCTCCCTCGTTGACGGCCGCCACCCTGAAATGATAGAGGGTGCCGGGTCGCAGGCGCACAGCCACCGACGTGCCTTTGACGAGCATTCCGTTGTCGAATCCGCCACCGTCTTCAGCCGTATAGAGGATATAGGCCGTGGCGGTGGCCGAAGGCTCTATGGGGTCGATGGCAGGCGTCCAGCTGATGCGCGCCTCCCCTTTCTTGTTTTCCGTCAGTTCCACCCGGAAGTCGTGTGGCGTGAGCGGTGTGATGGTGGTGGCTTTGCCATGCATGTCGCCAATGTAGCGCAGCAGCGTCTTGTAGACCGAACGCGCCAGCGAGAAGCGGAAGTTTGGGTCTTGGCCGAAGCGCATGTCGGCGAAGCTTTGGTGCGACATGGTTTCCAGAATGGCCGAAGGCACTACTGGCAGTCGCGTCTCGGAGTAGTTTCGGTCGTATATCTGGCGGGCAGCCCACGTGCCATATAACAGCTGCAGGTCGCGCGTGGTATTGTTCAGCAGTCTGCTGGCCAGTTCTTGCGACATCTGCCGCGAAGTGCCAGCGGCAAGCAGCGAGTCGCCATGCTGTGTGGTGCAGATGGTGAGCGTGCCATAGACGCCCTGCCCCGCCGGTTTGTTGTATCCGGCATCGCTGTGCACGGCCAGGGCGAGCTCTATGGGCACCCTTCGCCCGCTGCTGTCTGGCGCAAAGGCCGACCCTCCACACAGCTCGTTGAGCATCAGCGAGCGTGCGTTGATGTCGTCGCCATAGTCGTTGGTTCCGTTTTTCGACGAGTACACCTTGTAGGGCATGCCAGCCCATTGAGCATAGTATCGTGCCCCTTCCAGGCATCGTGGCATGCCACTTGTGGTGCCCCCCCGCTCTATATTGCCCATTCCGCCGCCAAAGCGGACGGCATCGGTAGTGACCATGCCCGAGAGCCTGCTCTGGTTGCTGAGCACCACGCTGTTGGCAGGGCTGCTGCCGACATCGAAGTCGAAGGTGCCGAGGTAGACCCATGTGGAGCCCCCCATCTGCTGGTTCACCCTGAACTCGGTTTTCTGTCCGCGATGCCAAACGGTGTAGTGAGCATCGTCTATGCTTGCCGGCACCGTCTGGTAGCTCACGTAGACGGCATAGCGGCCCGCCTCGGGGAAGGTGGGCTGATAGCTTACGGTAGCCAGCCGGTTTTTGCTCTTCGTCGTTTCAATCATTCTGGCCGAGCCGGCCACGAAGGGGTTCTCGCCATCGTGGTAGTTGCCTTCGTGCAGTGCAAAGCCCGGCTGTGGGGCGTTCATCCATGCGTGTCGGTAGTTATGCTCATGATAGCTTGCCAGCGAGTTTATCTGGTCGTTGTCGACGATGACCTCTTGCGGCTGCCAGTCGCGCTCCCGTGGTGTGAAGACCACAGCCCCGGCATTTTCGAGCATGGGAATGAGATAGGGCACCACGATGGTCTGCGTGAAGAGATCCTCGTTGGTGCCAAAAAGAGGGGGGCGCTGCCAGCGCCAACAGCCTTTCTCGCGGTCGTAGAACCTGCCATGCGAAGCCCAGAGGGCGATGTGCCTCCCGTTGAGGCCCCTCTCCACGTCGTAGGGTAGCGACACGTTTTTCACCCACGGCTCGCCCGAATGGTCGATGCCACCCCAATGGGTTTGTGCGAAAGCAAGCCTGTATGCCAGGCAGATGGCAGCGATGATGGCAATGCGTCTAAACATCTCCTATGGTGAAAAGGTCAGGCTTTTTGCCTTTGAAGTCTTTGAAGTATAGTTTTATCTGCCGCATGTCGGCTTCCAGGTCGCCCGAGGGATAGATGGTCTTCGTGCACTGAATGAGTTTGCGCTCATAGTCAATAGCGTAGAGCAGAATGGGTATTCCTGCTCCCTGTGCTATGTAGTAGAAGCCTTTCTTCCAATCGGCGGTGCGCTTGCGGGTGCCTTCGGGCGTGATGCACAGCCTGAAGTCGTCGGCCTTTCTCGCCGTCTCGATCATGGCATCGGTCATACGAATGTGTTTCTGCCTGTAGACGGGGATGCCCCCCAGCCTTCGGAAGATGGGTCCCAAGGGCCAGAAGAACCATTCTTTCTTCATCAGGAAGTTGGAATGCATTCCTTCAGCCGTGTTATATAATTGTCCGATGATGAAGTCCCAGTTGCTGGTATGGGGTGCCAGGCAGATGATGTATTTTCGTGGGTGTGGCTGGTCAACGTTCAGTGTCCACCCCATGCGTTTGTAGAGCAACCAACAGCAGAATTGTTTCAACATGAGTCTCTATAGATTGTTAATCTGGTCTACGAGTTCTCCCACCTGTGCTGTAAACTTGGTGCGCAAGTCTTTATAGTAGCTTTTTGCCTTCATGCCCGGCTCCGGGTGCGACACGCGGCTGATGAAGTCGGCCTGCATCTTCATGACCGACTCGAGCAGTGCCTCGGTGTTTTCAGGATGTTTCTCGTTGCCATATAACGATGCTGCCACACATTCAATGAAAAGCTCCTCGCATATTAGGTTAATGCCGTGTTTGAGTGATCTCTTGTTTGCCATATTTTTTGAAGGTTTATTGATTTCATTGCCAAAGATAGGCAAAATATTTCAAACGACAATGGATTTTACGGAAAAAATGTCATTATATCGCGAGAAATCGTTACTTTTGCATATTAAAAAGAAAATATGATGAAAAAGAGTGTACTGTTCTTTTTGCTGCTATCTGCCTCCATCGGGTGTCATTCTCAGGTAGTGTGGAACCATCGCTACCAGCAGTATATCGATCAATATAAAGATGTGGCCATCGAGCAGATGAGGCGCTGGAAGGTACCAGCCAGCATCACGCTGGCCCAGGGCATCCTGGAGAGCGGTGCCGGCCAGAGCGAGCTGGCGCGCAAGGGCAACAACCATTTCGGCATCAAGTGTCATGGCTGGAGCGGTGCATCGGTATACCACGACGACGACAACAAGAACGACTGTTTCAGGGCCTATCCCTCGGCCTTCGACTCGTTTGAAGACCATTCGCGCTTTCTGGCCAGCGGTCAGCGATACAGAGACCTGTTCAGGCTGAAGCTCACCGACTATAAGGGTTGGGCGCGTGGTCTGAAAGCCGCGGGCTACGCCACGAGCAGCACCTATGCCACGAGGCTGATAGAGATTATACAGTGCTACAAGCTGTATGAATACGACAATACGAAAGAATACGACAAATATATAGCCAACCACACCCGTGACCACGGCATAGGCGGCCAGCCCCTGCACCCCATCAAGATGTACAACAAGAACTATTTCGTCATCGCCCGTCGCGGCGACACGTTCCGCCTGATAGGCGAGGAGATCGGGGTGTCGTATAAGAAGATAGCCTCTTACAACGAACGCGACAAGGACGATCCATTGGAAGAGGGCGAGGTGATATGGCTGAAGAAAAAGCAGAAAAAGGCTCCCGAAGAGTATAAGGACCGCCGCCACTACGTGAGGCAAGGGGAGTCGCTGTATTTCATTGCCCAGAAATATGGCATACGCCTGAAGTCGCTTTACAAGATGAACCACCTGCCGCCAGACTATGAACTGCGCATAGGCGATGAACTCAGATTAAGGTGAGAGGCTGTTTTAGTGAAGAGTGAAAAGTGAAAAGTGAAGAATTTCCTACCGCCGAAGTTGGGATCCCGGTAGGAAATTCTTCACTCTTTACTCTTCACTATTCACTCTTCACTTTACACGATGCCCTGTGCCATCATGGCCTTGGCCACCTTCATGAATCCGGCCACGTTGGCACCCTTCACGTAGTTGATGTATCCATCGGGCTGTGTGCCGTACTTCACGCAGTTCTCGTGAATGTCGTTCATGATGCGCTTCAGGTAGTCGTCTACTTCCTTGGCAGTCCAGCT
Organism: uncultured Prevotellaceae bacterium; assembly: GCA_946406555.1. Classification (GTDB taxonomy): domain Bacteria; phylum Bacteroidota; class Bacteroidia; order Bacteroidales; family Bacteroidaceae; genus Prevotella. The sequence goes on from CAMJLB010000095.1 coordinate 8,593, forward strand.
CAGGCGCTCCGAGTTCTGGCTCATCTCCAGTCCGCTCACGCTCACGCCGCCAGCATTGCTGGCCTTGCCGGGAGCATAGAGAATCTTGGCATCCTGGAAAATCTTGATGGCCTCGGGCAGCGAAGGCATGTTGGCTCCCTCAGCCACGGCAATCACGCCATTGTCGACCAGGGCCTGTGCCTGCTCGCCGTTGATCTCGTTCTGCGTGGCGCAGGGCAGTGCGATGTCGGCCTTCTCGTGCCAGGGACGCTCGCCCTCGTGATAGACGGCGTTGGGATATTCCTCCACATACTCCTTGATGCGGCCGCGCTCCACGTTCTTCAGCTCCATGATGAAGTCGAGCTTCTCACGGTCGATGCCCTCGGGATCATAGATGTAGCCGTCGCTGTCGCTCATGGTCATAGGAATGGCTCCCAGCTGGAGGCACTTCTCGGCAGCATACTGAGCCACGTTGCCGGCACCCGAGATGAGCACCTTCTTTCCCTTCAGCTCGATGCCGCGCGTGGCCAGCATAGAGGTGAGGAAATAGACGGTGCCGTAGCCCGTGGCCTCAGGACGGATGAGCGAACCTCCGAAGGGGATGCCCTTGCCCGTGAGCACGCCCTGGAACTGGTGGGTGAGCTTCTTGTACTGTCCGAAGAGATAGCCTACCTCGCGGCCACCTACGCCGATGTCACCAGCGGGCACGTCCTCGTCGGGGCCAATCACACGGTAAAGCTCGTTCATAAATGCCTGGCAGAAGCGCATCACCTCGGCATCGCTCTTGCCACGGGGCGAGAAGTCGCTGCCACCCTTGGCACCGCCCATGGGCAGTGTGGTGAGCGAGTTCTTGAACGTCTGCTCGAAAGCGAGGAACTTCAGGATGCCCAGGTTCACGCTCTTGTGATAGCGCAGGCCGCCTTTGTAGGGGCCAATGGCGTTGTTGTGCTGAATGCGGTAGCCCATATTCGTCTGCACGTTGCCTTTATCGTCGACCCAAGTGACGCGGAATTCCAGTACGCGATCGGGAATGCACAGACGCTCTATGAGGTTGTACTTCTCAAACTCGGGGTGCTTGTTATACTCTTCTTCGATGGTGGGAAGAACCTGACTCACTGCCTGGATGTATTCAGGCTCATTGGGAAATCTCCTTTTGAGATCTTCTACAACTTGTGCTGCATTCATAATCTTTTTTCCTTTAAGAATTACTTATTGAGTTGTTTAATGTTGGTTGTTGTTTCTTTTCGGGGTGCAAAGTTATAGTAAAATTTCGAAACAACAAACATTTTATCAGTTTTTTTTACTAAAAACTATCTTTTTGTTAGTTTTCTATTGATTTTCGTCAATTTTTGATAATCCAGAGTCTGGTTGGGCGGTTTTGTTTACGAAAGAAATGAGGAACAATGAGAATAAATCTGTTCCAAGAATGAGAAGAAATAATGACTATTTACTTTTCACTAAGTAGATGAACAAAAATAGTTTTATAATTGAACACGAAGACACAAAGGGCTACGCATACGAGGCTTCATCTTCGTGCCTTCGTGTCTTCGTGTTCAATTATAAAATCCGTGAAATCCGCTTCATCCGTGGTCGTTATGAAGGGTGGGAAAGTTCAGTTATTGTTACTACTCCACCACCACCTTTCTGCCGTTTCGCAGGTACAGCCCTTTGGCTGGCGAGAGGACCTTCCTGCCCTGCAGGTCGTAGTAGCCGGAGTCGGTGGCATGCCTGCCGTCGGTGGCGTTCAGGGTGCCGGGTATGGCTGAAGGCTGGTTGTCTCCCAGGCGGAGGAGCTTCACGCCATGGCTGGGCACGGCCATGCTGATGCTGCCCTTGACGGTGCCGAGCGACTGTCTGGCCCAGATGTCGTAGAGAGGCACGGCCTCGTCGGCCTGATAGCCCAGCAGCGTGAGAGGGAAGTCAAAGTTGCTGGCAGCCCCCACGGCATAGACGATGAACTCCATGGTGGTGCCGGTGGCCGAGGGATTGTCGGCATCGCAGCTGCTGTCGTAGCCGCACAGGGCGCGGAAGGTGGTGTAGTGATGGCCTTCGGGCAGGTCGTAGACCAGGGTGCACTGAGCGTTCATGCCCAACCCCGTGTCGTAGGTCTGGCCGTCTACCCGCAGCTTGCCGCCCTCCACATTCTGATTGACGTGCAGCGAGCCCCACTCCGAATTATAAGATGTGTGGTTGAGCTTGGTGAGCGACGTCTCGTTGCCCTCGGCATCGACGAGCACGGGGTTCACCAGGTCGGCACGGTCGTAGGCAAAGCCGTCACCATAGTTGCCCACCACGATTTTCAGCTGTCGTGCGCCGGTGATGTCGGCCTCGAGCTGCTTCGATCGTGTGCCGTTGCGCGAGATGAGCCCCGAGCGTGCGGCATAGTCGTCTTGCTCGTCGGTGAGGGGGTTCTGGTCGAACACCATGAAGCGCAGGCTGGTGGTGGCGTTGGGCTGGTTGATGCCCGAGTCGTCGGCAGCGGCCATGGCGCGGAAGCGCACCACGTCCATGTCTTCCGGTATCTGGAAGAACAGCGCGGCATTGGCATCGGTAGAGAAGCCCCGTTCGTAGCTCACGCCCATCACCTTCATCTTGCCGCCATGGTCAACGTTCTTGTTTTCATACACCCGGTTGAAGTAGCTCTTGGTGTAGTCGCGCGTCTTGTATTTCCCGGTGAGTTCCACCTCGGTTCCGTCGCGCAATATGAGCGTGGGGTTGATCCAGTCGGCATGGTCGTAGTTGTAGTTGTCGCCATCGTCGTCGACGACGAGCACGAGCGTCTTTTCTCCCTCGGGCCAGGCAATGTCCACGTCGACGGCATGTCCGTCGGTGGTATAGGCCACGGTCTCCGAGCGGTAGAGCGCCTTGGCCCCCACCACCCATCGCGTGTTGTCGCGCTGGAAGAGCGCCAGGTATCGGTTGCCGGTGGCTGGGTCGGTCGAAGTCCAAGCCACGTGGCCCAGGTCTTCGTCGTTGACCACCTGGTGGGCATCGGTGCCATGCTTGTGCATCTGGTGATACTCCTCGTTGTTGAGCAGCGAGAGCGTGAAGTCATCGTTGCGGGTCATCTCGCCGCCGAAGAACAGCGGCGAGTGGCAGATGCCCCATAGGGTCATCATCGTGAGCTGCTCGTTTTGCGAGAGCCGTGTCCAGCGGCCGGCATCGGCGGCGGTGTAGCCCGGGTCGCCGATGGTCATGGCAATCTGCCCCAGCGGCAGCATGTCGCAGTCGGCATAGTTGCCGGGGCGTGTCACGGTCTCCCATGCATGTGCCTCATTGAACACGGCATCGACGGCGCTCCAGGTGTCCCAGAGGTCGTCCATCATGCGCCACATGTTGGCGTTGTCCAGGCACTCCTGTGCATACTGGTACTGCGTCTTGCCGGGCGAGAGCGAGAGCACGATGGGGCGTCCCGTCTGGTCGATGGCACGGCGTATCATGTGAATCTCGTCAGTATAGAAGGGGCGCGAGAGGTCGTCGATCTTCAGGAAGTCTACGCCCCATTCGGCATAGAGGTCCATGATACTATTATAATATAGTTGTCCGGCCTCATTGTTCCGCACTAGCAGGTTGTCCTTCAGCCAAGTGCAGGGCGAGGTGGTGCCGTTGTAGACCTCGCTCCAGGGGGTCTGCTCGCTGCCCTTGAGCCTGTAGCTGCTGCCCACCACGGCCTTCGGCACGCCGCGCATGATGTGTATGCCCAGCTTCAGGCCCATCTGGTGCAGC
>CAMJLB010000096.1 GCA_946406555.1 uncultured Prevotellaceae bacterium
GTCAAGGTGGTTTGATATGCAATTTCATCCCAACTTATTTTTTAATCGTTACTTACTTTCCCGGAATAGGTTTTTAAAAAGAAAAAGCAGTTGCGATTATTTCGTAACTGCTTGATTTTTAGACTTTTTCTTGGTAGCGGGAGCCGGGATTGAACCGGCGACCTCATGATTATGAATCATGCGCTCTAACCAGCTGAGCTATCCCGCCATCATCGCTGATTTTGCGGGTGCAAAGGTAACAACTTTTTTTTATTCGGCAAAATTTTTCGGGAAAATTCTTTCGCTTTCGCAAAAAATTCGTACTTTTGCAGGCGTAATAGAGAGAAGAATTACAAGAAACAGAGACTAAGACCTAATGAAAAAGCAACGATTAGACATTGAGTACCCTCTTTCGGCACGCAAGCCCGACATTGTATGGGGTCTCATCAGCACCGATCATGGCCTGGGCCGCTGGATAGCCGACGAGGTATTCGAAGAAGACGGAGTAATCTCCTTTACTTGGGGGCAGCCCTGGACCGACCACCACACGCTGAGGGCACGCATAGTAGAACGCGAGCGTAACAGCCACATACGCTTCAAATGGACAGAGGAAGATGACCCGGATGCTTTCTGGGAAATGCGCATCGGGCGAAGCGAACTCACGGGCGAGCTGTGCCTCTGCGTGGTAGACTATGCCCCGGAAGACGAGATAGACGACCTGCGAGCGCTGTGGGACGGAAACATGGAGAGGCTGCACCAGAACAGTGGCCTGTGAAAAGTCTTAACAAACCACAAAATTGCAAGTTCATACAGAAAAATTTCCTCTTTTTCCTTGGTCGTTACCGTTTTTTTCCCTATTTTTGCGGTGTCTTAATAACGACAAACGACTAACTTTAAAACCCTAAGACTATGGAAGTTGAGAAAATCATGCAAGCCCTGGAGCGCAAACACCCAGGCGAATTGGAGTATCTGCAGGCCGTGAGAGAAGTGCTGGAGTCTATAAAAGATGTGTACAACCAGCACCCCGAGTTTGAGAAGGCCAAGATCGTAGAGCGCATCGTCGAGCCGGAGCGCATCACCACGTTCCGCGTGCCCTGGGTCGACGACAAGGGCGAGATACAGGTGAATATAGGCTACCGCGTACAGTTCAACAGCGCCATAGGCCCCTACAAGGGCGGCCTGCGCTTCCACCCCTCGGTAAACCTTTCGATACTGAAGTTCCTGGGCTTCGAGCAGACCTTCAAGAACGCCCTTACCACCCTGCCCATGGGCGGCGGCAAGGGCGGCAGCGACTTCGCCCCGCGCGGCAAGAGCGATGCCGAGATCATGCGCTTCTGTCAGGCGTTCATGATGGAACTCTACAAGGTGATAGGTCCCGACATGGACGTGCCGGCAGGCGACATCGGCGTGGGAGGCCGCGAGATAGGCTATCTCTTCGGCATGTACAAGAAGCTCACGTCGCAGTTCCACGGTGCCACGCTCACGGGCAAGGGCATCGAGTGGGGCGGCTCCATCCTGCGTCCGGAGGCCACGGGCTTCGGTGCCCTGTACTTCGTGAACCACATGCTCACCACCCACGGTCTCGACATCAAGGGTAAGACGGTGGCGCTCTCCGGCTTCGGCAACGTGGCCTGGGGTGCTGCCAAGAAAGCCACCGAGCTGGGGGCAAAGGTCATTACCATCAGCGGTCCCGACGGCTACATCTACGACCCGGCCGGCCTCGACGCCGAGAAGATAGACTATCTGCTGGAGCTGCGGGCCAGCGGCAACGACATCTGCGCGCCTTACGCCGAGGAGTTCGACGGGGCACAGTTCTTCGAGGGCAAGAAGCCTTGGGAGCAGAAGGCCGACATCTACCTGCCCTGCGCCACGCAGAACGAGCTGAACGGCGACGATGCCGACCGCATTCTGGCACAGAAGCCGCTTTGCGTGGCCGAGGTGTCGAACATGGGCTGTACGGCCGAGGCCGTGAACAAGTTTATAGCCGCCGGACAGCTGTTTGCCCCGGGCAAGGCCGTCAATGCCGGCGGCGTGGCCACATCGGGACTGGAAATGACGCAGAACTCCATGCGCATGTCGTGGACTGCCGAAGAGGTAGACCAGCGCCTGCACCAGATCATGGCCGGCATACACCAGCAGTGCGTGAAGTATGGCAAGGAGCCTTCGGGCTACATCAACTACGTGAAGGGTGCCAACGTGGCCGGATTCATGAAGGTGGCCAAGGCCATGCTCGCACAGGGAGTGGTGTAAGAAGTGGCCGCCTGAGACTACGACACATTATATATAATTAAAAATGTCCATCCTTCTTTTCTACCACGGATTAAGCGGATTTCATGGATTTGAAATCGGCTTAATCCGCGGTAGGAAGGGGGGGGGGACTTAAATAACTTCATTAGATTCCACATGTTTAAGAGAGTCTGGGAACTGAGCATCGGCCTGTCGCTTATCCTTTGTCTTGTTTCGTCGGGGCTTGTCTTCGGCCAGACGCAGCAGGGCAAAGCCTCGTTCTATCCTAAGCGGGCCACGGGAACCCGCACGGCCAGCGGCGAGCCGCTGCACCACGACTCGCTCACCTGTGCCCACCGCACGCTGCCCTTCGGCACGCTGCTGAAGGTGACGCATGTGGAGAACGGGCGCTCGGTGGTGGTAAGGGTCAACGACCGCGGCCCTTTCATCAGGGGGCGCATCATCGACCTCTCGTGGGCCGCCGCCCGCGAACTGGGCATGATCTCGCAGGGCATCGCCACCGTCCTCGTGGAGCAGGACGACGACATCACCATACCACTGCGCCCCTCGCAACACCACATACATATCCCGTCGCTCATGATCGGCACGTCGAAGCCGGCCGAACCAATAAAGCCCATCTGGCAGGGCAAGCTGGAGATAGACCACAAAAAAGTGCAGCGCCACATGCACAGCACTGCACAGAAATCGTTTCTCCAACGGATAAAAGCACATTTCGAATGAGTGGCGAGGGAGACCTCACAACCTTTTCTTTGTAGGAACCGAGAATTCTCGCGCCTGGCCAGCCAGTTCCTCATTGCCCACGGCCACACTGATGCGTAGCACCACCTCCCCGTCCTTCAGTTTCTTGTCGGCCTTCACCGTGGCCGTGTAGCGCATGCCTTGATAGGGCATGATGCTCTCTATACGCAGGTTGGGCGATACATGCACATGCTTGTTGCCGGTAGTCTCGCTCACCAGCGGGCAGATGTCGTAGACGGGCTGTGCCGACGTGTTCATAATGTCGAAGACCACGGTGCACTCCTCGCCCCGCACAAGCACGCCGTCGCGGGAACCGTCGGCAACAGACGGGTTGCGAATCTCTATCGGGACCACCGACGACGGGACATCGAAGAAATCCACGCGGTCGTCGCCACGCATGGAGGGGTCGAATCCGCTGTCGTCGCGCACCGGTCTCTCGTCTGCCCCCTGAACGTGCTGACGGGCACGGCTGTCCACCCCCTCGGCGCGCCGTTGCCGGGCATTGTCTACGGCAGCCCCCACGGCGGCACCGGCCACCACGCCCCCCAGTGTGCCGATAAGCGACCCTACATGGTGGCCATGGTAGCCACCCGAGATGCCACCAATGGCGGAGCCCAGCACATTGCCGAAGGTGCCACCCACATAGGCACCCGTGGCCGTATAGCTGCCACAGCTGCTCAGCAGCAGCAAGGCGCCCATGGATAATGTCATCAGTTTTCTCATATACTTTTTCACCTTAATATTTATTATACGGTGCAAAAATAGTAATTTCTGCCGAAAACGCCAAGTAGGAATCCCCTATTTTTTATAGGGGAACACCTAATTAAGCAAAAGGGCATCATAACAAAGGAAAAAGCCACGCCACCGGGAAAGCAGCGAGTTTTTGTAACATTTCTGAAAAAATGTAAAATTTTTTTATATACCACTGGTGTTCAAAATCGTAGATTATATAGCTAATAAAAGAAAAAATGAAAATATGAACAGCAAATAATCGTAATTATACACTGAATTCTAAAAAAAAATGCTGATATTTGTAATCGAAAAAATAAATATATGGCAAAGGTAACACCATACGACAAAAGAAGATACATTGATTTCGGCAACCTCGTGGTTGACTATAATGAAAACGACGTGAAGCTGACCGACAATGTACGGAATCTGGCAGATTTATTTCCGTTGGAGTCCATGACGAATTTGATTGTGCTATGCAATTCTGGCTCTGCGACCATCAGCATAGAAGCCAGCCAGATGACCATTCACCAAGACGACGTGCTTCTCTGCCCGGCATCGGTATCGATTACCGACTGTGCCCCCTCTGCCAGCTTTTCCTGCAAGGCCATATTGCTCTCAGACCATATCATCCACGGACTGCTGCACGACAAGATAGAAGAATGGCATCACATGGCGTATGCCCGAAGGCTCAGCATGGCCAAGCTCTCGGAAGTGAACGTAAGCGAATTCAATTTCTACTATGCGCTCATCGACTCGAAAATACGCAACCACAAGTCGCCACCCTACGAAATCATGCAGGCTCTCACCAGGGCCATGCTCTTAGAGCTATGCTTCGTGCTGCGAGATGCCCATGGGCTGAACGAAGAGGTGAAGCTGTCGCAGGGCAAGATTCTCTTCAACCGATTCCTCGGCATGATCTCGGGCAACCAAGTGAAGCGACAGCCCATAGGGCACTACGCCAGCGAACTGGCCATCACGCCCAAATACCTCACAATGCTCTGCCTGAAATACAGCGACAAGACAGCCTCTGAATGGATTATACAATATACTACGGAAGACATAAGGTTCTATCTTCGCAACTCGAACCTAAGCATCAAGGAAATTTCAGCAAAATTAGGGTTTGCCAACATGAGCCACTTCGGGTCATACGTGCGCAAGCATCTGGGCATGTCGCCCAGCGAGTTCCGGCATACAAGGTAGCAACGGTAACCATGCTCTCTCTTTATATTTGCAACAAATAACGGGCGCATTTCATGAGTCCCTGCCTGCGATTGTGCAACAAAAATTGCGCAACTCACTATTCTTTGTTGAAAAAAAGGGGAAAAAACATTAGAAACCAACAAAAAATGTGTATCTTTGCATCGTAATTTGACATTAGTTGCAAAAACATGAACTACGATGAACCACAGAATGCATCTCTGCATCGCTCGCTGACACTTCCCAACGACATAGAGACAGTGCCACAACTGAACGAGTTTATAGACAGCATTGCCGAAGAACTCGGGCTCGACATGTCGCTGGCCATGAGCCTGAACCTGGCCATCGAAGAGGCAGTGGTCAATGTGATGTGCTATGCCTACCCCGAGGGGCAGACAGGCGAAGTGAACATATACACCGAAGCCAACGACGAATGGCTCACGTTTGTCATCAGCGACAGCGGAATGGCTTTCGACCCCACGCAAACCAAGGATGCCGACACGACGCTCTCGGCCGAAGAGCGGCCTATCGGAGGGCTGGGCATCTTCCTGGTGCGACAGCTCATGGACTCTGTAGAGTATGAATACAAAGGACAGAAGAACGTACTTACGCTGAGAAAGAAACTTTAAAAACAATCATATTTCGAAAAAGAACAATGAGTACCATTAACATTAGCGAACAGAACGGTGGCTACGTGGCCGCGTTCATCGGAAGGCTGGACACACCGGCCGCCGTAAAGGCACAGCAAGACATTGCACCGCTGCTGGAAAATGCCGACAAAGAAATAGTGCTCGACTGCAAAGAACTGGAATACATCAGTTCGAGCGGACTGCGCCTGTTCCTCACACTGCGCAAAGAGGCTTCGGCCAAGGGTGGAAAAATCATCATCGAGAACATCAACGACGAGATAAAGAAGGTGTTCATGATGACGGGATTCTTCAATCTCTTTGAAATACGCTAAACTCCCTGGCATGGAAGAGTACTACGGGCTCGACTTACACGGGCAACTGATCCTTGACGAATACAGGGAACGGTTGCCCGTGTACCGAATACTGCAAGAGGTGGCGGTGAGGCAACTGTCCGACATGATGGCGCAGTGCGGCATCACACTGAACTTCATGGAGTCGCGGCTGAAAGAAGAAGCATCGCTGGCTGGAAAGCTTAGGCGAAAAGGCTCGAAGTACCAGAAACTTTCCGACATCACCGACATCTTCGGTGCTCGTATCATTGCCTTCTACAACGAAGACGTAGACCGCATCGCCTCTATGGCCGAGACGCTCTTCGAGATAGACTGGGCCAACTCTGTAGACAAGCGCAAGATGCACCAGGTGACAAGCTTCGGCTACAACTCGCTGCACTACATCTGCCGCATACCGCCCACCCTCTTCTGCGACCCAAGCCACCCCGAGCTGAACGAACTGTACTTTGAGCTGCAAATGCGCACTGCCCTGCAGCATGTGTGGTCGGCCATACAGCACGACATTGGCTACAAGACCGACATCGAGACGCCCAACGAATACCATCGCGACCTGGGACGCCTGGCCGGAATGCTCGAACTGGCCGACATGGAGTTCAGCCGCATACGCACCTCGATAGCCAACTACAGGCGGCGCGTGCAAAGACTGGTGCAAAGCCACCAGCTGGAAGAGGTGCTGCTAGACGGCGACACCTTCCGCAGCTATCTCGACCTGCGCCCCTTCGACAAGCTGAACCAGCAGATTGCGGCCATCACCCAGGCTGAACTGCACCCGGCGCCTCTCATGCCATACCTGAAAGTGCTGAAGACGATGAAGATGCAGACGCTGGGCGATGTGGAACGCATGATGCAGCAGAACTACGAAGATGCCTACCAGCTGGCATTATACCAACTGGGCAGCACCGACATCGACATCCTGGCCGAAACAATAGGCCTGCAAAACCTCTGTGTCGTCTATATACTGAAGGCCGGAGGCGGCTGGCTGGGGGTGAAGACGGTCTTCGACATGGTAAACGGCGCAAACCCCAACAACGAGATCATGGCCAAGATGATTGCCGAGCAGGCGCAGCGCCTGTCGTTTATGAACAAGTAAAAAAATAGCGAATAGTAATCATCGTCTTACTATTCGCTATTTTTTTATGCAGTTTTTTCCCCTGTCTTTCTACTTCATGAGCTTGTTGCGTGCAGCCACGATTTCCTCCTTGGCCTCGGCTATCTGGCTCTTCAGCTCGTCTACCGAGATGGCATTGAGCACCATCAGCGGCTTCACAGCCTCAGCCACGGGTTCAAACTCGGGGTCGTACTTGGCCAGACGCTCCACGGCATCGGTGAGCAGCACGATGCGGAAGGTGACGTTGGCAGCCGACTCGTCGTCGAAAGCAGTGATGAACTTCTCGGTGTTCTGCGACACCACATAGAGCTGCTCAACGAGCGAAGTGGCCACCAGCTGCCAGAAGTAGTTGATGCGGCCGTTCTCGTTCATGGCGTCATAGAGCGTCTGCGAGGTCTCGAAGATGTTCGAGGCATCGTCGATGGCCTTGAACGAAGGGTCGTTGATGTCGGCAGCCAGCTTGGCAATAGCCTTTGTATAGTCGTCGGTGGGCATGTCGTAAACCTCGGCCACCTTCTTGTCTACCGTGAGTGCGCTCAGGACACGATACTTCTCTGACAGCGTGGTGGCGTTCTCGGCCACGGCAGGGTCGAGCAGGTAGTCGGGCTTCACCTGCTTCTCCTGGTCGGTGAGTTCGAATCCTTCGGCATCCTTCTTCAGGAAGGGCATCTGCTTCAGCTGGCCTACCGAGGCAGCCAGGCTGTCGAGGTGCATCTTGATGCTGGCCTCTACCTGCTCCTGCTCGAAGCTCTTCTCGGTCGTGTTTTCATCGGTGGTGTTCTGTGCACCCTTTTGGCCTCCGCAGGCTGCGAAGATGGTAGCTGCAAAAGCTACGGCGAGAAATGTTAATTTCTTCATTTTTCTTGATGATTTTTTGTTATTGATTAAGTTAGATGTTTTTTATCTCACTGATTGTTTTTCCTTATATACCGCCCCGGGCAGTCGCAGTAGAGCAGCAGTGCCACCACCATGCACATGAGCATCATCATCGCCATGTTGAACCACAGCGTCTTCACATGCCACTGCCCCAGCACCTTCTCGCTGCTGTAGAACGGGGCACGCCCCATGGTGCTAGACGGCGTAAGGTAGACGATGCCCACACGCGGCACGATGTGGCCATCTACCACCTCGACCATGTGCTGCTGGTCGGCGCCTATCACGAAGTCTTCCAGCTTCAGGTTGAAGTGGTTTTGTTTCAGCTCCACCATGTAGTCCTTGCCATACTGCCTCACCATGGCCGCCATCTTCTTGTCGCCCTGCAGCGTGGCCTCGTTGCCCCGCTTGGCCAGGATTTTCTCGGCTTTCTTCAGGTACTGGTACAGCGAGTCGTAGTCGTCGCCACCCTGATAGGGCTCCAGCCCGCAATAGTCGGCCAGCTGCGGCAGGTTGATGTGTATCACCTCCAGGTGCTTGGGGTCTACGGGCTTTCCCTTCAGCTGCTCGTCGTGCAGGGTCTCCAGCTGCGACTGCAGCTCGTAGAGGTAGCCCATGTTATAGTACTGGTTCTCATACTTCTGCTTGTCGAACATAAAGAAGTTTTTCTTGTACTCGTTGTCGGTAAACGAGGTCACGGCCAGAGCCTCGTATGCCCATCGCGAAGGAATCAGGTCGCCCACGATGGGCACATTGCCCGTGGTGCTCTTCGGCGTAAGGTCGGAGAAGCTCACCACCAGACCGCAGAGCAGAATCTGCGGAATGAGCAGCATGGGTATGCTGATGTAGATGGCCACCACCGAGTTGAGGCACTGCGAGAGCAGCAGCCCCACCAGGTTCGACAGGAAGGCGGTGACAAACAAGATGAGCCACCACACGCCGAAGAGGCCGTGCAGGCCCATGATCATATTGCCCACGGCGATGAAGAGGAGGGTCTGCAGGAGCGACACCCCCGCCATATACACGATCTTCGACGATATGTAGCTGCCATACGAGAGGTTCAGGAAGCTCTCCCGCTTGAGCAGGGCGCGGTCTTTGATAATCTCTTCTGCGCTGCCGCTCATGCCGAGGAAGGTAGCCACGATCACCGACATGAAGAAATAGCTCACCAGGTTCTTGTTGTTCATCACGCTGTAGCCCTCTGGCGGCGCATAGCGGGTGAGCATGGCACACACCATGGCCAGCACCGGCGCCTCGAGCAACGTGATGAGCAGGTACTGCGTGTTGGTGACCTTGGTCTTTATGTTTCGCTGCAGGAAGATGGCAAACTGCTTCAGCACCCCCGGCTTTTTCTGGTCGGAGGGCGGCACGGTGCCCACCTCGGGCTGTGGCAGCGGCTGGCGGTTCTTCAGGTAGAGCTCGTGCCACTCCTGCGGGCTGGTCTTCCGCTCGTCCGAGAGTTCGCCGCTGTTGTTCAGCGCCTTCTCGTCGATGATGTTGAGCACCACCTCCGGGTTCACGTTTCCGCACGTGGGACAGGCGCTCGTCTCGGCATCGGCATAGTTGGCCGCCGTCTTGAAGTAGGTGATGGCATCGATGGGGTTTCCGTCGAACACCGGGTAGCCGCCCTTGTCGAGCAGCCACAGGCGGTCGAAGAGTTTATACACGTCGCTCGACGGCTGGTGAATGTTCACCACGATGAGCTTGCCCTTGAAGGTCTGCTCCTTCAGCAGGTTGATTACCTTCTCCGTGTCGGCCGACGAGAGTCCCGACGTGGGTTCGTCGAGGAAGAGCACCGCCGGCTCACGTATCAGCTCCAGGGCGATGTTCAGCCGCTTGCGCTGTCCGCCCGAAATATATTTGTTGATGGCCGACCCCACCTTCAGGTCCTTGGCAGCGTCGAGGCCCAGATCCTTGAGCGTCTTCAGCACGCGGCGGTCTATCTCGGCATCGGCCATGCCCTCGAAGCACAGCTTGGCCGTGAACCACAGGTTCTGGTATACCGTGAGTTCCTCTATCAGCAGGTCGTCTTGCGGCACGAAGCCTATCAGGTCCTTGGCCTTCGGCTCCTTGATGTCGTGGCCGTTGATGGTGATGGTGCCCTGCTGCGGCACCAGCGTGCCGTTCAGTATCGAGAGCAACGTCGACTTTCCCGTGCCCGAGCCGCCCATGATGGCCAGCAGCTCGCCGCTGTGCAGCGTGAAGCTCAGGTCGTGCATGCCATTGTCGCTGTTGGGGAAGCGGAAGTTGATGTCGCGCCCGCAGAACTCCACGGTCTGTGCCTTGTCGGCCGTCAGGCCGTTCTTCCGGTTGTGGGCCTCCACGATGGTAGAATAGTACAGCGGATGCCCGTTCTTGCCCTTCAGCACACTGCTTTGCAGCCACACCTGATAGGTGCCCTTCAGCACGGGCACGTCGTTCAGCAGCACCGTGTCGTCGCCATTATAGGTGAAGACGAGCAGCCCCGTCTGCGGGTCGAGCAGCGTCTTGAGCATGCCACTGTAGCCCTCCGGCTGCAACAGCATCACATGATTGGTCTCGCGGTTGTTGATGAAGTCGGAGAAATCCTGAAACTGGCTCTCGGGCACGGCAAACTTCTCGGCTATAATCCGGAACATGCCGTGCACCTGCCCCTCCTTGCTGCCGCAGAACTCCATCAGTCGCAGCAGCAGCAAGGCCTCCTCGCTGGCACGTATGTTGCCATGGAGCGACGAACATATCGAGGTGACGGTATCCTGCAGGTTCAGGTCGTCGGTCATCTCGTAGGCCATGCGCATATCACTGTAAAAATCCAAGTAGGCATCAATGTTCCTTATGCCAAACTGGTGTCGCAGATAGTTCACGAGCATGCTGCGTGCCCGTGCCTCGTCTACTTGTTCCTCTTTGCCAAAGAGTGCAAACAGGCTTAGGAAACTTGACAGTATTATATCGGTCATTTCTATTCAATAATGCTCCCGACCCTTCGGCAGATCAGGATTCTGCCTGCAAATTTATGAAAAATCTTAGAGTGAGGGCATGTAATAGGAGTTAATTTTTCCAAAAAATACTTTGACAGACGAAAAATTGTTTGTAACTTTGCCACCGATTTCGGAAATCACTGCGGCCGATGCCGTGTGATGCAAGGGAATCCGGTTAGAGACCGGAGCTGAGCCTGCAGCTGTAATCCTCTTTTTTGGGTGTGCCCGTATGACGCCACTGGACCGGCTCCTTTCTTAGCGAGCCTCCGGGAAGGCAGGGCAGACCGGGGAGAGCCAGAATACCTGCCGAGTCGAAAGCAAAAGCAGACCTTCCTCAGGGCTTAGGAGGGCCGGAACGCAACAACAAGACGAAGGAAAGAAGGCTACCCATCGTGGCGCAAGGCCATAGGGGTGCCACATATATAGCCATAGATGCCCGTAGGGGGCAATCATGCTGTCATACGTGTATTATTATATAAGTTTTGCATGGGAAGACCCAGTCGAGATGACTGCATCTTCCCAACTTTTTTGTTTTTTGCCAAATATCTGCATATCTGCAACACTCGCTGACTATCAAGTAGTTAACGGGGAGCAGATGGGGAGCAGATGGAGGAGCAGATGTCGGCATCTGCTCCCTATCTATTACACTGCCAACCGTCTGACTACCAACGAGTTTTATAAATGAAGCAGACGGAGCAGATGTTTTGACTTTTTTCGAGATGTAAGGTTGAAATCTGCAAAGTTGGGCCAGATATCCTATGTAGGGGCAGGGCGAATGTAGGGGCAGGCCCCGTGCCAGCCCACACGCCGGCCACGGCGTATTTTTCGCGGATTTTTTCGTGCTGTGCGGTTGAAAATGCCGCCTCAAACGCACAGGTCGGATTTTTTCTACGGCATCATCGCAAGAATTTGCCCTTTCGGGCAAGCGGGCTGGCACGGGGCCTGCCCCTACATTCGCCCCCGCTCCACCGTAGAGGCACCAGCCCCGACACCGCGCGACTGCACCATGATACAGGCTGTTTTGCAGTGTAATTCAGGCTGTTTTGCAGTGTAATTCAGGCTGTTTT
>CAMJLB010000097.1 GCA_946406555.1 uncultured Prevotellaceae bacterium
AGAAGCTCACCGACAAGGACGAGACGCTCGACATCAGCATCTGCATGGACCTGAAAGCCGAAGGCAAGGTGTTCAAGATAGAGAAGCACGTGCACAACTACCCGCACTGCTGGCGTACCGACAAGCCGGTGCTGTACTATCCTCTTGACTCTTGGTTCATTAAGAGCTCGTCGATGAAGGAAAGGATGAGCGAGCTGAACCGCACGATAGGCTGGCATCCCGAGTCGACGGGCAGTGGCCGTTTTGGCAACTGGCTCGACAACCTGAACGACTGGAACCTCTCGCGCTCGCGCTTCTGGGGCACCCCGCTGCCCATCTGGCGAAGCGAAGAGGGCGAGGAGATATGCATAGGCTCGGTGGAAGAGCTCTACAACGAGATAGAGAAGGCTGTGGCGGCAGGAGTGATGGAGGCCAATCCTTTGAAGGAGAAAGGTTTCGTGCCCGGTGATATGTCGAGAGAAAACTACGACCGTATAGACCTGCATCGCCCCTATGTAGATTACATCAGACTGGTGAGCCCCACGGGCAAGCCGATGAAGCGCGAGGCCGACCTTATCGACGTATGGTTCGATTCCGGCTCAATGCCATACGCACAGGTGCACTATCCGTTTGAAAACCGCGAACTCATCGACCAGAACAAGGCTTTCCCCGCCGACTTCATCAACGAGGGCGTCGACCAGACGCGCGGTTGGTTCTTCACCCTGCATGCCATCGCAACCATGATCTTCGACTCGGTGGCCTTCAAAAACGTCATCTCTACGGGCTTGGTGCTCGATGCCAAGGGCAATAAGATGTCGAAACACGTGGGCAATGTGGTCAATCCCTTCGAGATGATCGAAAAGTATGGCTCCGATGCCGTGCGCTTCTATATGATGACCAACTCCGAGCCGTGGGATAACCTGAAGTTCGACCCCGAGGGCGTGGCTGAGGTGAGCCGGAAGTTCTTCGGCACCCTATACAATACCTATTCGCTGTTTGCGATGTATGCCAATGTCGATGCCTTCGACCCTGAAGCCAAGCAGGTACCCGTAGAGAAGCGGCCCGAGTTCGACCGCTGGATACTCTCATGCCTGAACACCTTGGTGAAGGGCGTAGAGGCAGAACTGAACAATTTCGACCCCACCCGGGCCGGACGTCTCATCGATAAGTTTGTAGACGAAGACCTGTCGAACTGGTATGTGCGTCTGAACAAGAAGCGCTTCTGGGGCAAAGAGATGGATGAAGACAAACTGGCTGCCTACCAGACGCTCTACGAGTGCCTGATGACCGTCACGAAGCTGCTGGCCCCATTTGCGCCTTTCTTTGCCGACCGACTGTATCGCGACCTCGGTGGCGAGAAAGACTCCGTGCATCTGGAACTCTTCCCGAAGGCCGACGAGAGCTTGGTGAACAAAGACCTCGAAGAGCGGATGGACGTGGCTCAGCGTATCACGACCATTGTGCTGGCATTGCGCCGCAAGGAGGGCATCAAGGTGAAGCAGCCCTTGCAGACGCTCATGATTCCACCCATCGACGATGAACAGCGTCGGGCAATCGAAAGCGTCAAACAGATATTCTTGCAGGAGGTGAATGTAAAGGAAGTGAAATTCGTTGAGGGCCAGGGCATTCTGGTCAAGAAGGTGAAGTGTAACTTCCGCACCATGGGCAAGAAGTTCGGCAAGCTGATGAAGGGCGTGGCAGCGGCCGTCGATGGCCTCTCGCAAGAACAGATTGCCCTGTTGGAGCAGCAGGGGGCTATCGCCATCAGTGTGGAAGGGCAAGACCTCACCGTCGAGGCTACCGATGTGGAGATTATCAGTGAAGACATTCCCGGTTGGCTCATGGGCAATGAGGGCAATCTGACCGTGGCCCTCGACATCACGCTGACCGAAGAGCTGCGCAACGAAGGCATGGCACGAGAGCTGGTGAACCGCATACAGAACCTGCGCAAGAAAAGCGGACTGGAGATAACGGACCGCATCACCGTGAGCATTGAGCCCAACGAGGCGGCAACGAAGGCGGTGCAGCACTTTGGCGACTATATCGCACGGCAGGTGCTGGCTAACAGCATCAGCCTGGAGCAGAACGACGGACAGCAAATAGAGTTCGACGACTTTAAACTAAACATCAAAATAACTAAATCCTAATAATTATGAGTGAAAAAACACGCTACTCCGACGAGGAACTCGAGGAATTCCGGGAGATTATCAATGAAAAGCTCACGCTGGCCAAGCGCGACTACGACCAGATGATGAGTGCGCTGATGAATAAGGACTCTAACGATGTCGACGACACTTCGCCCACCTACAAAGCGCTGGAAGAGGGCAGTGCCACACAGTCGAAAGAAGATCTCATACAGTTTGCTGCCCGTCAGCAAAAGTTTATTCAGGGATTGAAGGCGGCCTTGGTGCGCATAGAGAATAAGACCTATGGCATAGACCGTATTACCGGTAAGCTGATTCCCAAGGAGCGTCTGAAGGCAGTGCCTCATGCCACGCTTAGCGTGGAGTCGAAAGTAATGGAGAAAAAGCGCAAGTAATATTTTGAAAATAAAGAAAATACTCACGAATGGGAAGATGGCGACAATATTGGTTGTCGCCATACTTCTCGTAGACCAGGCCATTAAGTTCTGGGTGAAGACCCACATGCATCTTCATGAGAGCCTGCATGTTTTCGACTGGTTCTATATCGCATTTATCGAAAACAATGGCATGGCCTACGGCATGCAGTTGGGGTCCAAGCTGCTTCTCTCGCTCTTCCGCGTGGGAGCCATCGGCTTGCTCGCCTATTACCTGTGGCTGCAGGTCAGGAAGCACACCAGCACGGGATATATTGTCTGCCTGGCCATGATCTTGGCAGGAGCCATGGGCAATCTTATCGACTGTATGTTCTATGGCCTTTGCTTCGAAGCTTCTACCGTCTACGACGTGGCGCGCCTTGTGCCGATGGGTGAGGGCTATGCTCCTTTCCTTATGGGTAAGGTCGTCGACATGTTCTACTTCCCGCTGATCGTGACCACTTGGCCCGATTGGGTTCCGTACTGGGGTGGCGATGAGTTCATCTTCTTCAGCCCGGTATTCAACTTTGCCGACTCGTCGATTTCTGTAGGAGTGGTTCTGTTGCTGCTCTTCTATCGTAAGGAGATAAGTGAAATAAGCTTGAAGCGTGAGTAGATATAGGGTCTTCATATATGCAATAGGTGCTGCATGGCTTCTCCTGCTGAGTGCCTGCAGGCCCGGCACGCCCGAGCAGTATATACAGCCCGGCCAGATGGAGGATATACTCGTAGACTACCATCTGGCCCGTGCCATGGCCTTGAACACCAAGAATAGTGGCATCGAGGAGGAAGTGTATCTCGATGCCGTGCTGAAGAAGCATGGAGTCGACAGGGCACAGTTCGACTCGTCGCTGGTCTACTATTATATCCGTGCCGACCGCTTTGCCAAGGTCTATGAACGGGTAAAGAACAGACTCGACGAAAAAGCGCTGGCCTTAGGGGCCACTGAGGGCGAAATAGGAAAATATGCCAGCCTCAATACTTCTGGCGACACGGCAAACATCTGGCGCGATCAGAATCAGGTCATGCTTACCGTGCTGCCGCCATATAACAGGATGGACTTCGTGATAGAGGCCGACTCTACCTTCCTGCCGGGCGACAACCTGCTCTTGCAGTTCATGGCCGACTTTGTGTTTCAGGATGGGATGAAGGATGCCGTCGTCTATCTCGTGGCCGAATATCCAGACACGATGATCACCGTGCAGCATAGCTTCACCTATTCCGGACTGATACAGACGCGACTCGACGGAAGAGAAGGCAAAACCGCAAAGCGGATAGCTGGATTCTTCTATCTGGGTGGTGGCAATCAGCCTTCTACCACCATGAAACTGCTTTTTCTCAACAACCTGCAACTGATAAGATTCCACAGACAGCACGTAGATGAACAACCCAAAATTAAGAAGGATAGCCTCGCCTCTGGTGTCGACGCCGCAGCACCGTCTGACTCTGCACGTGGTAGAGATAGTGGCGGGAGTGGTAAGCCGTTACTACCCGCTGACGGAAGAGTTGCCCCATTGCGAGTGGATGAAGGAACCCGTACAGTTGAAAAATGATGCCGATGGCCATTTGCGGGCCTACTGCAACGGTAAGCTGATAGAATAGTGTTGGCCAAAACCTGAAAAATGACGAGCCTGTTATGTATATGAAAATGCGATTGGTGGTGATGAACTATCTTGAGTTCGCCGTTTGGGGAGCTTATCTCACCTGCATGGGCAACTATCTGGGCGTAGCCGGCCTGGGCAGTGAGATAGCATGGTTCTATGCCATTCAGGGCATAGTGAGCATCTTCATGCCCACGCTGATGGGGATTATTGCCGACCGCTATGTTCAGCCGCAGCGCTTGCTTGGCATCTGCCATTTTCTTGCCGGTGGTTTCATGCTGGGTTGCTGGTGGCAGGGTGCGCAGGATGGCTTTGGTGCCGAACTGCCCGACAAGTCCAGCTTCGTCTTCTGCTACACGCTCAGCGTCGCTTTTTTCATGCCTACGCTGGCACTGTCGAACACCACCGCCTTCAAGCTGCTGAAGGACCATGGGTACGATACCGTGCAAGATTTTCCCGCTATCCGCATGTTTGGCACCGTGGGCTTCATTGCCACCATGTGGTTTGTCAACTGTGCCGTATGGGGCGACGGAGGCGGCTTGTCGTTCACGTTGGCAGAGAATGCGTATAAGTTTCAGTACACCCACATGCAGTTCCTTGTCTCGGGCGTTCTCAGCCTGTTGCTTTGCGCTTTCTGCTTCATCGCTTTGCCCCAGTGCCGTCACGAGGCTGGCCATGGCAGCGCCTCGCTGGCAGAAAGCCTGGGGCTGAATGGCTTCAAGCTCTTCAAGACTCGCAAGATGGCACAATTCTTCATCTTCTCTGCCCTGTTGGGCATGTGCCTGCAGGTGACGAATGGCTATGCCGGCCCTTTCATTACCAGTTTCAAGGGCAATCCTGTCTATGTCGACACGTTCGCAGCCAACAATGCCACGCTGCTCACGTCGGTCTCCCAGGTCAGCGAGGCCCTCTGCATTCTCACGATTCCTTTCTTTCTGAAGCATTTCAGCATCAAGGTCGTCATGCTCATATCGATGCTTGCCTGGGTGTTTCGTTTTGCCTTCTTTGGACTGGGTAATCCTGCCATGCCTGGGGTCATCATGTTCATACTCTCCTGTGTGGTCTCTGGGGTAGCCTTCGATTTCTTCAATGTTTCTGGCAGCATCTTTGTCTATCAGGAGTGCGATTCGTCGGTCAAGGCCTCGGCCCAAGGCATATTTATGATGATGAACAACGGTGTAGGAGCTACCGTCGGCACGCTGGCCGCCGGTGCCGTCGTCAATCGATTCTGTTCCTGGCAAGATGGCTATCTGCTGGGCGACTGGCAGGCTTGCTGGTTCGTCTTTGCAGCCTTCGCCTTGGTGGTGGCCATCAGCTTTGCCTTGATATTCCATCCTAAAGAAAACTTGAAAAAATCAACAGTAATAGGACATTGAATAAGTTGTTACGCGTTCAGTTACGCTTCGAGACCATCCGGTCCATCATGGGCAGCGACGAGCTGTCGGTAATATTGCTTACCGACCTTTCGCGCCAGCGTGCCTTGTCGGTGGTTTGCGACGAGCAGGTCACCCGCCAGATTCTCTTGCGCCTGCATGCCCGTCAGCAATGCGAGAACCTGTTGCCCGAGGCACTGGTGAAGATGCTCGACGATCATTATCAAATGATGGTCTATGGGCTGCACAATGGTCAGTATCAGGTGGTATTGTCCGATTCTTCCTTCAAGCGCAGCGCAAGGCTTCGTTTCGGCGATGCCGTTTGGCTGAATATCGTGGCGGGCTATCCTTTATATATGGAGCAGAGCC
Source organism: uncultured Prevotellaceae bacterium (assembly GCA_946406555.1). Classification (GTDB taxonomy): domain Bacteria; phylum Bacteroidota; class Bacteroidia; order Bacteroidales; family Bacteroidaceae; genus Prevotella. The sequence goes on from CAMJLB010000097.1 coordinate 5,880, forward strand.
TCTTTCTGCATCAGAGCCTGCCTTTCGAGGAAGAAAGTGGCCAACTGGCCATTCCTATCAATACGATGGATATGGAACGGCTTAACCGGCTACTGCAAAAGGCCATCGACGACGAAAACTATGAGCTGGCGTCGAAGGTGCGCGATGAGATAAAACGAAGAAACGAAAACGACAGATAGATGAAAGAAACACGATATTTTTATGTGCCGAATGCGGCACAGACCTCTTCTCTTCCCGACGAAGAGGCCAGCCATGCCGTGCGGGTGCTTCGTCTGCAGCCAGGCGATGAGGTAGTGCTTATGGACGGTGTGGGCAGCTTCTACCAGGCCGAGATCACCTTGGCGGCCTCGCATCGTTGCTGCTACAGCATCAAGGCGGTGCTTCCGCAACAGCCACAGTGGCCCGGCAGGCTGCATCTGGCCATGGCTCCCACAAAGATGATGGACCGGGTGGAGTGGATGTTGGAAAAGGCGACGGAGATAGGCTTCGACGAATTGTCGCTGCTCGACTGCCGGTTCTCCGAACGCCGTGTGGTGAAGACGCAGCGGCTGGAACGCATCGCCGTGGCTGCCATGAAGCAGAGCAGGAAGGCCTGGAAGCCGGTCATCAACGAGATGATGCCCTTTGCCCAGTTCATCGCCACTCATGCACAGGGGCGTCGCTACATTGCCCATTGCTACGACGAGGTGCCGCGTGCCAATCTCTTCAGTCAGCTGTGCCAGCCTTCTCCTCTTGGCCCCGATGCCACTGTGCTCATTGGCCCCGAGGGCGACTTCTCTATCGAGGAGGTGCGGCAGGCGGTGGCGGCGGGCTTTGTGTCGGTAGACCTGGGGAGTAGCCGGTTGCGCACGGAGACGGCGGCGTTGGCAGCCGTCATGATGATGCAACTGGCCAATAGTAATATCAATCAGAAATAACTGTCACGGAATATGAAAATGGTAACGATGCTGAATATCCGCTTCTCAACAGCAGTCATAGCTGTTCTTATGTGTTGCAGCAGCCTTATGGCGCAGACGTCTACGCTCAGGCAACTGTTCTCCGAGATGCCCGACACGCTGCTGCCCATACTCAGCCATAACAACCGTCTCGACCTGCTCGATTTTCATGCTGCGGGAATGAAGGCGGTGGTGGCCAATACGCTCGAGGGCACTACAGAGCTTACGCATCTGAACGACTATGATGCCACGCTGCACGATGGCGCCGGCCAGAAGCCTTGTTGCCTCATGCTTCAGATGAGTCAGCCGCTACGGGTGGGTATCTATCTGCTCGACTTGTCGCAACCGGTCGACAGCTCACTGCAGGCCATAGCCATGGTGCGCACCTACACTTTGGCCAACGACAGCCTGGCTGCCGAATGTGTCGTCGATTATTATTCTGCACGGTGGCGGAAGTTGCCTGGCTGCCCTGATGGCATTGTCGACAACATCACAAAGGCAGCACTGCCACGCCCCGACAATCAGATTCTAAGGGGCGACGAGCGTGCTGCCTATGTGGAATCGAACTGATTCCTTTTCTTTGCTCTACCGCTGGTTGTTGGCCTCGAATATCTCCATGCGCTCTTCGAGCAGTTGGTACTGGTGCTCCTCTATGAAAGAGGTGCACACGCGCAGACCTTCCTGATGGCTGCCGGTGGTGATGAGGCAGATGGCCGACACGCCGTAGTACATAAGCTCTTTTGCCAGCTCGCCGCTTGTCATGCCGGGATAGCCGATGGTGAAGTAGAAGCCGTCGGCAATGGGTTGGTCAAGGTCGCGGTCGTAGACGATGTGGAAGCCGTGGCGGCAGAATATCTCTTTCAGCTTGTGGGCACGGTCGCCATAGACCTTCACCTCGTCGCGGAACCGGTATTCGCCGTCGCATGCAGCCCGCATCATAGCTGCCAGGGCGTACTGTGCCGAGTGGCTGGTGCCACTGCTGAGAGCATAGAGCATGCGCGTGCTGAAGACGAGGCCGAAGGGCAGCCCCTCGTAGCGCTGCGCCAGGTCGGGATAGTGGCGGTGGAACAGCTTGTCGCTGATGCACGTCACGCCGATACGCTCGCCGGCATAGCTGAAAGCCTTCGAACCACTTATCAGCAGCATGTAGTTGTCGGTATAGCGGGCCACCGAAGGCTGGTAGGGAGGCTGGAACGGCACGCTGAGGTCTTGCCGGAAGTCCATGGCAAAGTATGCCAGGTCTTCCATCACGATGGTGTCGTAGCGCGTAGCCAGGCTGCCTATCGTCTGCAGCTCCTGCTCCGACAGGCAGATCCAGGCGGGGTTGTTGGGGTTGCTGTACACGATGGCGCAGACGTCTCCCTGCGCAAGATAGCTCTCGAGCTTGGGACCCAGCTTCTCGCCTCGGTAGTCGTATACGTCGAAGGTCTCGTAGGCCACGCCTATCACCTGTAGCTGCATCTTCTGCACGGGGAAGCCGGGGTCGATGAAGAGCACTTTCCCTTTTTTCTTGTCGGCCTGCGAGCAGGTCAGAAACGAGGCCATAGTCCCCTGCATGGAGCCGCACACGGGCACGCACCCCATCGGCTGTATGTCTATGCCGATAAATGCCTTTACAAATCGCGAGGCCTGCTGCTTCAGTTCCGGCAGACCCTGAATGTCGGGGTAGCTGTGGGCTATGCCGTCGTGCAATGCCTTTACCTGGGCGGCTACGCCCACCTGGGCGGCAGGCAGTCCGGGTATGCCCATCTCCATTTTAATGAACTCCACGCCGCTTTGCTGTTCGGCCTGCGCGGCCACCTGTTTCACTTCGCGTATCGTGGCCTTGGCAAAATCGCTGATGCCCAGCTGGGCGATGAGCTGGTCTACAATCTCCTTTTTTATGGGAGTCTCCTTCTCAGAATATTTCATAATGTAAAAATGATGTTTGTTTATGTCTTATGGGGGAAATATGGCGCAAAGTTACAAAAGTTTTTTAAGTAGTGCATGCTAATTCAGCATATTTTTGTATATTTGCACCCGAAATGACGTTCTTTTCAGCATATTTGCCTATAGCCGATGCCACGATGATTTTTTTTGTGGTGCTGCTCATCGTGTTGTTTGCTCCCATCATCATGAGCAAGCTGCGCATACCTCACATCATCGGCATGGTGCTCGCCGGCGTAATGATAGGCCCCGATGGCTTTGGCGTGCTCGAACGCGACGACTCCTTCGAGATTTTCGGTAGGGTGGGGCTTTTCTACATCATGTTTCTCGCCGGCTTGGAGATGGACTTGGAGAGCGTGAAGAAGAACTCGCGCCAGTTCGTGGTCTTTGGCCTGCTCACCTGCTTCGTGCCTTTGGTGCTCACCTATATCATGTCTGTTACGGTGCTCCACTATAGTGGCAAGGCCTCGTTCCTGCTGGGGTGCATCATGGCGTCGAACACGCTGATAGCCTATCCCATCATCGGGCGTTATGGCCTGCAGCGCAATGGCAGCGTGATGCTCAGCGTGGGCAGCAGCATGATCTCGCTCTTCCTTGCGCTCGTCATGCTCGCAGGCTTGTCGGGCACGTTCAGCGAGGATAGCGGCGTGCTGTTCTGGCTGCTGTTCGTCTTGAAGTTTGCCCTCTTCTGCGTGGGCAGCATTCTTGTCATCCCCCGTCTCACCCGTTATTTCCTGCGCCGATATAGCGATGCCGTGATGCAGTACATCTTCGTGATGGCCGTCATGTTCCTCAGTGCGGCCCTCTCGGCCCTCATTGGCCTGGAGGGCATCTTTGGCGCCTTCTTCTCCGGACTGATATTAAATAGGTATATACCGCATGTGTCGCCACTGATGAACCGTATCGAGTTCATTGGCAATGCCTTGTTCATTCCTTATTTCCTCATTGGCGTGGGCATGCTCATCAATCTTCGCTCGCTGGCCAGGGGTACCGACGTGTTGTGGATCGTCTTCCTCATTGCCTTTATCGGCACTTTTGGCAAGGCTTTGGCAGCCTATCTCTCGAGTCTGCTCTTTCGTTTGCCGAAGGCCGAAGGCCACATGATGTTCGGCCTCACCTCTGCCCATGCCGCCGGTGCCATTGCCATGGTCATGGTGGGTATGGGCTTGGAGACGGCCCCCGGTCGGTATCTGGTCGACGACCAGATGCTCAATGGCGTGGTGATGATGATTCTGGTGACGTGCATCATCTCGACGCTGATGACCGAGAAGGCCGCCAAGCAGCTCGTCTTCCGCGAGAAAGCCCGCCCTGAGGTGCAGGAGGCGGCTGGCGACGACGAGAAGATCTTGGTGTGCGTGAAATATCCCGATATAGCCCCCAACCTTGTAGAGCTGGCGTTGCTGATGCGCAACGAGCGCCTCAGGCGGGGCCTCGTGGCTCTCAACGTGGTCTACGACGGTCAGGACAGCGCCTCGCTGCAGGAGCATGGCCAGCGCCTGCTCGAGCGCCTGCAACAGCAGGCCAGTGCCTCCGAGGTGATGATGCAGACGCAGGTGCGTCTGGCCACCAATATTGCCAACGGCATCAAGCATGCCTTCCGCGAGTTCGGCTGTTCCGAGATTGTGATGGGCATGCACGTGCATACCGAGGTGACGCCTAAGTTCTGGGGTGAGTTCATACAGAGCCTCTACAACGGGCTGAACCGCCAGATCGTGCTGGCACGCTTCGAGCAGCCGCTGGCCACGCTGCGCCTCATTCAGGTGGCCGTGCCCTCGAGGGCCGAGTTCGAGCCGGGCTTCCATCGGTGGCTGGAGCGGCTGTGCCGTTTTGCCGAGCAGCTCGACTGCCGCATACTCTTTCATGGCCGCAGTGAGTCGCTCGTCTTTATCAACGAATACATCAACCAGCAGCACCCCAGCGTCAGGAGCGAGTATGCCGCCATGGGCCACTGGAACGAGCTGCCGCAACTGGCGCAGGGCATCGGCCGCGACCATCTGTTTGTCGTGGTGACGGCCCGGAAGGGAACCATCAGCTATAAGAATGCCCTCGACAGGCTGCCCGACGAGCTCACGAAATATTTCTCGGGTGCCAACCTCATGATCATCTTCCCCGATCAGTATGGCAATTCCAAGGAAGACGCCATGAGCTTCACCGAGGCCCAGCACCATGAGGAAGACAGCATCTACGACACGCTGCTGCAGTGGTTTCACCGGTCGCGGCCGAGGCATAAAGAACCATACGAGAAAAAAGAACCACAACAATGATAGAAGTACAGAACATAACGAAGAGCTTTGGGACCCTGCAGGTGCTAAAAGGCATCGACCTGCGCATAGAGAAGGGCGAGATGGTGAGCATCGTAGGCCCCAGCGGCGCGGGCAAGACCACGCTGCTCCAGATTATTGGCACGCTCGACCGCCCCGACACGGGACGTGTGCTCATCAACTCCATCGACACGACTACGCTCGGCCAGCGGCAGATGAGCGACTTCCGCAACCGCCACTTGGGCTTCGTGTTCCAGTTCCACCAGCTGTTGCCCGAATTCTCGGCCATCGAGAATATCATGATTCCCGCCTTCATCGCCGGCCGTTCCCACAAGGAGGCGAAGGAACGGGCCGAAGAGCTGCTGCAGTTCATGGGCCTGAGCGACCGTAGCCACCACAAGCCGTCGGAACTGTCGGGCGGCGAGAAGCAGCGCGTGGCCGTGGCCCGCGCATTGGTGAACAATCCCGAGGTGGTGCTTGCCGACGAACCCAGCGGCTCGCTCGACACGAAGAACAAACAGGAGCTGCACAAGCTCTTCTTCGACCTGCGCGACCGCTTCGGTCAGACCTTCGTCATCGTGACCCACGACGAGGAGCTGGCCACCCTTACCGACCGGACCATCCACATGCGCGATGGCTTGCTCGTAGCCCCCTCATCACTCAACCCTCAACCCTCAACGCTCAACCCTCATGCTTAAACTTGGCGATTACAATACATTGAAAATAGTGAAACGTGTCGACTTCGGGCTCTACCTCGACGGTGGCGACGAAGGCGAAGTGCTTCTGCCGAAGCGCTATGTCACTCCGCAGATGCACATCGGCGACGAACTGCAGGTGTTTATCTATCTCGA
>CAMJLB010000098.1 GCA_946406555.1 uncultured Prevotellaceae bacterium
GAAGATGAAGCCTCGTATGCGTAGCCCTTTGTGTCTTTGTGTCTTCGTGTTCAATGATAGAATCAGTGTAATGGCATCAACATTCGTGTAATCCGCTTCATCCGTAGGCGGAAAAAGGGGTGGGAAACTTAAATTTTTTACCTTAACCGAACAGTCCGTTCATCAGGTTCACGGCATCTGCTTTCTTATCCATCACAACATCAGCATATATCTCCGTGGTGTGGATGTTGGTATGCCCGAGAAGTTTGCTTGTTGTGTAGATAAATGCGAAACGGCCAAAGGGATGTCAAACCCTTTGGCCGTTTCTCGTGGTATGTGTTTCACCCTCTACACGTCCAGCATGTGTCTCAGCTGTTCTACGGTGACTTTGATTTTCTCGTAATTGTCCATCAGGCTCACGTCGAAGGTGTAGCGTGCCTTGCTGTAGAAGGGTTCGCGGCGCTGCAGCTGGGCGGCAATGAAGCGTCGCAGCTCGTCGGGCGTCTTCCCCTTGAGCAGGGGGCGCTCGTTCTTGCTCATGGCCAGGTGCTCCACCAGCACGTCGGGGTGGCAGCGCAGGTAGACCACCTGCCCCTGGCGGTTCATGTAGTCTATGTTGTCGAAGAAGCATGGCGTGCCGCCGCCGCAGCTCACGACGACGTCTTCGAACTCGGCCACCTCGTGGAGCATGTTGTGCTCAATCGTCCTGAACCCCTCTTCGCCCACCTCGGCAAAGAGCTGGGCCACCGTCTTGCGGCGGCGGCTTTCTATATACCAGTCTAAATCGTAGAACGCCAGCCCCAGCTCCTTGGCGAGGGCCTTGCCCACCGTGGTCTTGCCGGCGCCCATGTAGCCTATGAGGATGATTCTTTTCATTCGGTCATGCTTCCTTGTCCTTCGTCTTGTTGATGATGGCCATGCACTCTTCGTAGCTGAGCTGCCTGGCCTTGTCGTGCATCGACTTCGGCATGCGGTAGTTCACGCCGTCGTAGACCAGATAGGGCCCGTAGCGACCGTTCTTCACCTCCAGCTTCTCGTCTTCCTCGAAAGTCTTCAGGTGCTTCTGCAGGTCCTGCTTCCTTTTCTCGTCGATGAGCTTTGCAGCCTCCACGATGCTGATGGTCATGGGGTCGCAGCCCTTTGGCAGCGAGGTGTATTTCCCGGCATGGAGCACGTAGGGCCCGAAGCGCCCTGCCCCCACGGTCACGGGTTCGCCTTCGTACTCGCCCAGCATGCGCGGCAGCTTGAAGAGGTCGAGGGCCTGCTGCAGGGTCATGCTCTCCATGCTCAGCTCCTTGGGCAGATGGGCGAACTGCGGCTTGTCCTTGTCGTCGGCGCTGCCTATCTGCACCACAGGGCCGAAGCGGCCTATCTTCACGAACACCGGCTTGCCCGTGCGGGGGTCGTTGCCCAGCTGGCGCTCGCCGGCTTTGTGCTCCGAGCGGGCGTTGATGGTCTTCTCTACCGTGGGCTCGAAGTCTTTGTAGAAGTTCCTCATCATCTTGCTCCACGACTCCTTGCCCTCGGCAATCCGGTCGAAGTCCTGCTCTACCTTGGCGGTGAAGTTGTAGTCCATGATGGCGGGGAAGTTCTGAATCAGGAAGTCGTTGACCACGATGCCGATGTCGGTGGGTATGAGCTTCCCCTTCTCGCTTCCGGCCACCTCTACGCGCATCTTGTCGCTGATGAGCTTGCCCTTGAGCGTGATGACGGCGTAGTGCCGCTCCTCTCCCTTCTTGTCGCCCTTCACCACATATTCGCGCTGCTGAATGGTCGAGATGGTGGGGGCGTAGGTCGACGGCCGGCCGATGCCCAGCTCTTCGAGCTTGTGCACCAGCGATGCCTCGGTGTAGCGCTGCGGCCCCTGGCTGTAGCGCTCGGTGGCGAGTATCTCGCGGCGCATGAGCTCGTCGCCTTCCTTCAGCGGGGGCAACACGTGGGAGAAGTCGTCGTGGCCCTCGTCTTCGTCGTCGGCCGACTCGCGGTAGACCTTGAGGAAGCCGTCGAACTTCACCACCTCGCCCTGGGCAATGAACTTCCACTGGCCGTCGGCGGCCGCCGACGGGCTGCCCTGCGCGCCGGCGGGGCTGCCGATGGCTATCTCCACCGTGGTGCGCTCTATCTCGGCATCGGCCATCTGGCAGGCGGCGGTGCGCTTCCATATCAGGTCGTAGAGCCGCTTCTCCTGCTGGGTGCCCTCTATGGTAGCCTGCTCCATGTAGGTGGGGCGTATGGCCTCGTGGGCTTCCTGTGCGCCCTTCGACGAGGTGTGATACTGCCGCACCTTCGAGTATTCTTCGCCATAGAGGCCCGTGATGGCTTCCTTGGCGGCATCGATGCAGAGGCCCGAGAGGTTCACCGAGTCGGTACGCATGTAGGTGATGCGACCGTTCTCGTACAGGTGCTGGGCCACCATCATGGTCTGGCTCACGGTGAAGCCCAGCTTCCTGGCAGCCTCCTGCTGGAGGGTCGACGTGGTGAAGGGCGGTGCGGGCACGCGCCTGGTGGGCTTGCTGGCGATGCTCTCGACGGTGAAGGTGGCCTCTTTGCACTGCTCGAGGAACTGCCGTGCCTCGGCCTCGGTCTTGAAGCGCTGCGAGAGGGTGGCTTTCACCTCGGAGGCCGACCCGTCGGCGTTCTGTATGGCAAACACGCCGCTCACGCTGTAGTAGGTCTCGCTCTTGAAGGCCTGCAGCTCGCGCTCGCGCTCCACGATGAGCCTTACGGCCACGCTCTGCACGCGACCGGCCGAGAGGGCGGGCTTCACCTTGCGCCACAGCACCGGCGAGAGCCTGAAGCCCACCAGGCGGTCGAGCACGCGGCGGGCCTGCTGGGCGTTCACCAGGTTCATGTCGAGATGGCGGGGCGTCTCTATGGCCTTCAGAATGGCTGGCTTGGTGATCTCGTGAAACACGATGCGCTTCGTCTTGGCCTCGTCGAGGCCCAGCACCTCGCAAAGGTGCCACGAAATGGCTTCTCCCTCGCGGTCTTCATCGCTTGCAAGCCACACCTGCTCGGCCTTCTTGGCCTGGGCCTTGAGCTCGCTCACCAGCTTTTTCTTCTCTTCTGGAATCTCATATTCCGGTTCCAGCGTGTCAACGTCGATGCTCAGCTCCTTCTTCTTCAGGTCGCGAATGTGGCCGTAGCTCGACATCACCTTGTAGTCCTGGCCAAGAAACTTCTCTATCGTCTTTGCCTTGGCAGGCGACTCCACAATTACCAAATTCTTTTGCATAATTTCTGCTGTTTTGTTCTTTGGGGTGCAAAAGTAAGCAAAAAGTTTTCTTATACATTATATATAATAAAGAAATTTTATTTTATTAACTCATTAGCCGCCCCTTGTAGCAAGTCGGCACACTGCCCGGAAAGGCATGCGCAGCGTCTATTTTTGCACAATTTAGCACATTTTTGTGCGAAACTGTCGCTTGTTTGAAAGATTTGTCGTACTTTTGCAAACGAAAGCTGTATAGAGAAAGCAAAGAGAAATGAATACGATAACCGAGAAGACCGTCGACATTGAGAAAATCCTGAAGGGGAAGATGGGCAGCAAGGCACGCTGGGTGCCAGGCTTCGCCGTGAACTGGCTGAAGCGCATTGCCCATGAAGACCAGGTGAACGGCTTCCTATGGGAAGCGCGCGACCTGAAGGGCACACCCTGGCTGGAGGCCACCATGCGCCACCTGAACACGAAAATAGAGGTGAACGGCATGGAAAACCTGCCGCCGAAAGACGACGGGCGACGCTACACCTTTGTATCGAACCACCCTATGGGCGGCATCGACGGCGTGGCCCTGGGGGCGATACTGGGCAAACACTACGACGACCGTTTCCGCTATCTGGTCAACGACCTGCTCATGAACCTGCCGGGACTGGCTCCGCTCTGCATACCCATCAACACGACGACGAAGAAGAGCCGCTCGTTCCCCCAGATCGTGGAGGAGGGCTTCCGGGGCGACTACCATCTGCTCATGTTTCCGGCCGGGCTGTGCTCGCGCCGCCACAATGGCGTGATTCGCGACCTGCAGTGGAAGAAGACGTTTGTGGTGAAAAGCGTAGAGACGCATCGCGACATAGTGCCCATACACTTCGGAGGGCGCAACAGCGACTTCTTCTACAGGCTATCGAACCTGAGCGACCGGTATGTGAAAAAGGTGAACATAGCCATGCTCTTCCTGGTCGACGAGATGTATAAGAACACGGGAAACACCTTCCACGTAACCATAGGAAAACCCATTCCCTGGCAAACCTTCGACAAAAAGAAAACACCGATGGAATGGGCACAATTCGTACAAGACCAGGTGTATGCACTCCCCCTATAAGCTATAACGACAAAACACATGGAACAGCCCATCATCCCCCCCATCGCCAAAGAGGTGCTCAAGCGCGAGCTTACACCCGAGCTGCAGTTGCGCATGACCAACAAGAGCCACAACGAAATCTATATTGTAACAGCCCACAACGCGCCCAACGTGATGCGCGAGATAGGGCGATTGCGCGAGATAGCGTTCCGCGAGGCCGGCGGCGGCACTGGAAAGGAGTGCGACATCGACGAGTTCGACACTTGCGAGAACTGCTACAAGCAGCTCATCGTGTGGAATCCGGAGGCCGAGGAAATCATTGGCGGCTACCGCTATCTGGAGGGCACCAACTGGGAATTCGACAGCCAGGGGCAGCCACGGCTGGCCACAAGCCACATGTTTCACTTCTCCGAGAAGTTCCTGCGCGAATATATGCCTTACACCATCGAGCTGGGCCGCTCGTTTGTGTCGCTGCCATACCAAAGCTCGAAGATGGGAGCCAAGAGTCTCTTTGCCCTCGACAACCTGTGGGACGGCCTGGGGGCGCTCACGGTGATCATGCCCAACGTGAGATACTTCTTTGGGAAAATGACCATGTATCCCAGCTACATACGCGAGGGGCGCGACATGATACTCTACTTCCTGAAGAAGCACTTCGACGACAAAGAGAAGCTGGTGATACCGATGAAACCGCTGAAAATAGAAACCGACGAGGCAGAACTGGCAAAGCTCTTCTGCGAAGACAGCTTTCGCGACGACTACAAAATACTGAACCGCGAAATAAGGCGCCTGGGCTACAACATACCGCCGCTGGTCAATGCGTACATGAGCCTGTCGCCCACGATGAAGCTCTTTGGCACGGCCATCAACTATGGCTTTGGCGACGTGGAAGAGACGGGCATCCTGATTGCCATGGACGAGATTCTCGAGGAAAAGCGCGTGCGCCACATCGACTCTTTCATAAAAGAACACCCTGAGGCACTGAAGATAACAAGCGGTGCCAACAAGGTGATCTATAAAGACAATTACTAAACTGTCATAATTTTTTTCTCCACCACTATCCTACGGTGCCTTCAAGCGAGACGCTCAGCAGCTTGCGGGCCTCAACGGCAAACTCCATGGGGAGCTTGTTCAGCACGTCTTTGGCATAGCCATTTACGATGAGGCCCACGGCTTGCTCGGTGGGAATGCCGCGCTGGTTGCAGTAGAACAGCTGGTCTTCCGATATCTTGCTGGTGGTGGCCTCGTGCTCGAAGATGGCCGTGGGATTCTTCACATCCATATACGGGAAGGTGTGTGCGCCACAGTCGCTGCCAAGCAGCAGCGAGTCGCAGCTGCTGTAGTTACGGGCGTTCTCAGCAGTGGCAGCGGCACGCACCAGACCGCGATACGAGTTCTGCGAGTGTCCGGCCGAGATGCCTTTCGAGATGATGGTGCTCCGCGTGTTGCGCCCCAGGTGAATCATCTTTGTGCCCGTATCGGCCTCTTGGTAGTTGTTGGTCACGGCAACGGAATAGAATTCGGCCACGCTGTCGTCGCCTCGCAAGATGCACGATGGGTATTTCCAGGTGATGGCACTGCCCGTTTCTACCTGCGTCCAGGAGAGCTTCGAGCCGGCGCCGCGCAGGTCGCCCCGCTTGGTCACGAGGTTCAGCACGCCTCCCCGCCCCTGCTCGTCGCCGGGATACCAGTTCTGCACGGTGCTGTATTTCACCTCGGCGCGGTCCATGACGACAATCTCCACGATGGCCGCATGCAGCTGGTTCTCGTCGCGCATCGGGGCGGTGCAGCCTTCCAGATACGACACGTAGGAGTCGTCGTCGGCCACGATGAGCGTTCGCTCGAACTGTCCCGTATTGCGGGCGTTGATGCGGAAGTAGCTGCTCAGCTCCATGGGGCAGCGCACGCCTTTGGGAATATACACAAACGAGCCGTCGCTGAAGACGGCCGAGTTGAGCGCGGCAAAGAAATTGTCCTTATAGGGAACCACGGTGCCCAGGTACTTCCGCACCAGCTCGCCATGCTCCTTGATGGCCTCGCCTATGGAGCAGAAGATGACGCCACGCTCGGCCAGCTCCTTCTTGAAGGTGGTCTTCACGCTCACCGAGTCCATGATGGCATCGACGGCAGTATTGCCGCTCAGCGCCAGACGCTCTTCCAATGGTATGCCCAGCTTGTCGAAGGTCTTCTCCAGCTCGGGGTCGATCTTGCCGTCGCCCTGCGGCTTCCTGGCCATCGGGTCGGCATAATACGAAATCGCCTGATAGTCGATGGGCGGCACGTGCACATGGCCCCAGCGCGGCTCCGTCTGCGACTGCCAATAGCGGAAGGCTTTCAGCCGGAAGTCGAGCATCCACGACGGTTCGCCTTTCTTCTGCGAAATAAGCCTCACCACCTCTTCGTTCAGGCCTTTTTCGATAATCTCTGTGTGCACATCGGTAGTGAAGCCGAACTCATATTTCTGCTCGGCGATGCGGCGCACCAGTTCGTTGTCGGTCTCCTGTGGCTGCCCGCCTGGGCTGTAGGCTTCAATCTTTTTGTTTATATCCTTGGCTTCCATTGTCTCTTTTGCAATTCTGTTCGTATGGGGGTGCAAAGTTACACATTTTTTGGGAACATACCGCAAAACAGCCTTACAAAACAAGAAAAACCGGAAAAAAAGTTGAAGAGGGAGTGTAGCGGGCTACACGAAAGGCTAAAGAAATTGCCCGATATTATTCGATTTTCAAGACAAATGAAAATCGCGAAATAGAGCGTGAAACATCGGCTTTCCGATGTTTCACGCTCGCTCATAGTGGTCTCCTGCCCCATTCTTGCCGCTGTTCAGCCTGTTTTACGTCGCTATTTGGAACAAATTGAAGAGCAATCTACGCTGGATTGCGTCGCAACTCAGGCTGAATTGCCACCCAATTCAGTATCGGTTGCAGTAGGCTGGAAAGGAAGAAAATGTCAAGTGTCTGGTTTTCAACAAATTGACAAGTGTCTCCAAATTTCAAAAATTACGGACAAAAGATTTCGTGACCGAAAATTTTGAAATCTCAGCGGCGATAAGGTATAATAATTTCACAGCCCCACGTCGCTCAATATTTGTCGTGTGGCCCCGGCTTTTCCTTTCACGTAGGAGCCGGCCTTTGCCCCGGCAGCGCGCAGGAAGTCGCCGTCGGCAAAGCGACTCATCAGCCCTGCGAAGTCCTCGTAGTTCCGGAGGTCGAAGCCGCCGCCGGAAGCCTTTAGCTGCTGCGCCTCCATGAACCGCTCGTTGTTGGGGCCGAACAATACCGGCACGCCCCATACGGCTGCCTCGAGCACATTGTGTATGCCTACGCCGAAGCCGCCGCCCACATAGGCCACGGTGGCATATTGATAGATGCTGGAGAGCAGGCCAAAGCAGTCGACGATGAGTGCGGAAACTCCCTCGGCTGCCTCCTGGCCGGAGGCCGTCGAGAGGGTGGTGTATCGGGCCACCTTTCTCCCCTTCAGCAGCTTTTCTATCTGCTGCAGATGGTCTTCGCCGATGACGTGAGGGGCAATGATCAGCTTCCAGTCGGGATGCTCATTGAAATATCTGATGAAGATTTCCTCGTCGGGTGGCCAGGAAGAGCCTGCCACAAAGACTTTCGCCCCACTATCAAACAGCCGTGCCACCGCCTCGGCCACGGGGGCTGCGCTTTCCTTTATCTGCAGCACGCGGTCGAAACGTGTGTCGCCGGTAATGGTGACGTTGGTCAGCCCGATGCTTGCCAGGAGGTCGCGGCTCTGCTCGTTCTGCACATAGAAATGGGTGAAACACTTCAGCACGCGGCCATACTGCCGCCCATACCAGCGGAAGAACACCTGCCCCTCGCGGAAGATGCTCGACACGCTGTAGACGGGCACTCCGCGACGCTTTAGGATATGCAGATAGTTGTACCAGAACTCGTATTTGATGAAGAAAGCCATCTCGGGCCTGACAAGCCTCAGGAAGCGGCGGGCATTGCCGATGGTGTCGAGCGGCAGGTAGCACACGATGTCGGCCCCCTCATAGTTCTTGCGCACCTCATAGCCCGAGGGCGAGAAGAAGGTGAGCAGAATCTTCAGCTCGGGATGCCGGCGGCGCAGTTCTTCCATCAGTGGGCGCCCCTGCTCGAACTCGCCCAGCGAGGCAGCATGGAACCACACATAGCGGGCACTGGGCTCCACCTTGTCGCGCAGCACGCCGAAAGCCTCGCGCTCGCCACGCCACATCTTGCGCACCTTGTCGCTGAAGCGGCTCGCTATGGCCACGCCCAGCAGGTAGAGGTAGATGACTATATTATACATCATTCTATTTTAGCACCTCAATCGCCCGCTTCGTCCTGCTGATGGTCTCTTCCTTGCCCAGGAAGGCCGAGATGTCAAACATGCCGGGACCCTTGCCCTCGCCCACGAGTGCCAGTCGCCAGGCGTTCATCACGTTGCCCAGCTTCAGCCCCTTCTCTTCTATCCAGGCGTGCACCACGCGCTCCTGGTTCTCGAGCGAGAAATCGTCGAGCCCCTGCAGTACGTCGCACAGGGCAGCGAGCGTCTCGGCCGAGTCGGCCTTCCAGCGCTTCTTGGCCGTCTTCTCGTCGTAGGCAGTGGGAGCCTCGAAGAAGAACGAACACAGCGGCCACAGTTCCTTGACAAACGACACGCGGTCTTTCATCATCGCCACCACCTGACAGATGCGCTCGAAGCTGTCGGCCACGCCATGCTCACGGCATTCCGGCTCCCACAGCCGGGCTATCTCTTCGGCGCTCTTCTTCAGTATATACTCATGGTTGAACCAGATGCCCTTCTCATAGGCGAACTTGGCTCCGGCCTTTGAGCATTTTGAAATGTCGAACAAGGGCACCAGCTCGTCGAGCGAGAACAGCTCTTGCTCGCCACCGGGGTTCCAACCCAGCAGGGCCAGGAAGTTGACCACCGCCTCGGGGAAATAGCCTTGCTCGCGATAGCCGGAGCAGAACACGGGGTTGCCCTCCTTGTCGGTGCCGTGCCAGTCGAGCGGGAACACGGGGAAGCCCAGCCGGTCGCCATCGCGCTTCGACAGTTTGCCCTGCCCGTCGGGCTTCAGCAGCAGGGGCAGGTGGGCAAAGCGAGGCATGGTGTCTTCCCAGCCAAAGGCCTTATAGAGCAGCACGTGGAGCGGAGCCGAGGGCAGCCACTCCTCGCCACGGATGACGTGGCTGATCTCCATCAGGTGGTCGTCGACGATGTTGGCCAGATGATAGGTGGGCAGCTCGTCGGCACTCTTATAGAGCACCTTGTCGTCGAGAATGTCGCTCTTCACGCGCACCTCGCCGCGAATCATGTCGTCGACAAGCACCTCCTGACCGGCATCGATCTTGATGCGCACCACATACTGATGGCCTTCGGCTATCAGGCGGTCTACCTCTTCCTTCGGCAGGGTCAGCGAATTGCGCATCTGCATGCGCGTCTTGTTGTCGTACTGGAAGTTCTTTATCTCCTCGCGCTTGGCATTCAGCTCCTCTGGCGTGTCGAAGGCGATATAGGCCTTGCCATTGTCGAGCAGCTGCTTCACATATTTCTTATAGATGTCGCGGCGCTCGCTCTGGCGATAAGGGCCATACTGGCCGCCAAACGAAACGCCCTCGTCGAACTGGATGCCCAGCCAGCGGAATGCCTCGATGATGTAGGCCTCGGCTTCGGGCACGAAACGAGTAGTGTCGGTGTCCTCAATACGGAACACAAGGTCGCCGCCATGCTGACGGGCAAACAGGTAGTTATACAAGGCGGTACGCACGCCACCAATATGCAAGGGTCCCGTGGGACTGGGCGCAAAACGCACCCTTACTCTTCTCTCTGTCATGACGTTTTTTTTGATTTTGGCTGCAAAGGTAAATAAAAATACTGAATTATAGGCAATTCATACTGAATTATTTCGTATCTTTGCACCAGTTATGCAGAAACTATGGTATTCGCTTGTCTGGCTGAGCCGCATTTTCGCCACTCGCGGCTTTGGCATACAGTCGCCCACCGACTATCGCTTCGCACGATATGTGGTGGCCGAGCGATGGCCTTATTATGCCTATGGGCAATTCAAGGAGCTGCACGACAAATGGCTTACGCGCAAAATAGGGAGGCTGTGCTTCCGCGTGGCCAACTACAGGCAGCCCTCCGTCGTGCAGTCGGCACGATACCTGCCCTACCTGAGGGCCGGGGCACGGAAGGCCAGCATCGCCGGGCAGGCCGACGTGATAGAGCTGGCCATAGTGGCTTCCCCCCAAGAGGCGACAAGCGTGCTGCCACGGTGCAACAGCCAGTCGGTGGTCATTGTGGATAGAATCGACAACCACCGCGAGGCATGGCAGCGCCTGGCGGCAAACCCCGAGACGGGCGTATGCTTCGACCTGTACTTCTGCGGCATCGTGCTCTTCGACAAGACAAGAGACAAGCAGCTTTACAAGATAAACTTCTAAATCTAACGATATCACCGTCATGAAAATAACCAAAGTATACACCCGCACGGGCGACAAAGGCATGACCAGCCTCGTGGGCGGAGTGAGAATAAAAAAGACCGACGCGCGGCTCGAGGCCTACGGCACCGTCGACGAGCTGAGCGCCCACTTAGGGCTGCTGGCGGCCATGCTGCCCGAGGGCGACGACCGCAACACAATCGTCCGCGTGCAGAACAACCTCTTCAACGTGTGCACCCACCTGGCCACCGACCAGAGCCAGACGCCGCTCTACCCTTCGGCACACCTCGCCGAGGGCGAGACGGAGTTTCTGGAACAGCAGGTAGACGCCATCATGGCCTTGCTGCCCGAGCGGCAGGGGTTCGTGCTGCCAGGGGGATGCTTGGCCGCCGCCCAGTGCCATGTGGCACGCACCGTGTGCCGCAGGGCCGAACGACGCATAGCAGCACTGGCAGAAGTAGCCAAAGTGGGACCCGAGATGCAGCAGTACGTCAACCGTTTGAGCGATTATCTGTTCATTTTGGCAAAGAAAATAAATTTTAACAATAACGTGAGCGAAATTATATGGCAAAACGCTTGCAGTTAAAAAATATTTTACTACTTTTGCGGCCAAATAATAAAAAGAGTACAAACGAATTGTAAATCTATAATATTATGTATTGGACACTTGAACTTGCATCGAAACTGGAAGACGCTCCCTGGCCAGCTACCAAGGAGGAACTCATAGACTATGCCATCCGCTCGGGCGCTCCGCTCGAAGTGCTCGAGAACCTGCAGGAAATAGAAGACGAAGGCGATGTCTACGAAAGCATCGAAGACATCTGGCCCGACTACCCCACAAAGGAAGACTTCCTGTTCAACGAGGATGAGTATTAAACGTTAGATTTTAATCTAA
>CAMJLB010000099.1 GCA_946406555.1 uncultured Prevotellaceae bacterium
GCCTCGATGTATGCCCACCGCATGAAGGTGCTCAACGCCGAGGAGTGGGGCCGCGCCTTCTGGCAGGCCAACGTCAACGACGGCGTGAACCCCAACAACAACTCGCTAGGCTACCGCTTCGACTGGGGCTACGACCAGGCCGGCGTGCCGCAGCTCTACGGCGTGACCATGCAGAAGTACCTGGACGATGCCAACACCATTCCCGCCTCGGACACCGACTGGTTCGACGAGACCACACGCACCGGCGTGGTGCAGAACTACAACGTGAGCGTGAGCAACGGCTCGGAGCGAGGCTCCAGCTATCTCTCGCTGGGCTACTACAAGAACCTGGGCGTGATCAAGGAGACCGACTTTGAGCGCTTCTCGGCCCGTATGAATGCCGACTACAAGCTGTTTGGCGACGTGCTTACCATCGGCGAGCACTTCACGCTGAACCGCACCTCGGAAGTGACGGCTCCCGGCGGATTCCTGGGCAATGTGCTACAGTATAACCCTTCGTTCCCAATCTATAACACCAAGGGCGAATTTGCCAACCTCACCGGCAGCTACTCCGACCGCGAGAACCCCGTGGAGGTGCTCGAGCGCAACAAGGACAACCGCTACACCTACTGGCGCACCTTCGGCGACGTCTACCTGAGCCTGCAGCCCGTCAAGAACCTCACGCTGAAGACCACCTTCGGCATTGACTACTCGCAGAAGAAGCAGCGCTTCTTCACCTACCCCATAACGAATGGCAACGTGGCCAACAGCGACAACGCAGCGGAAGCCAAGCAGGAACACTGGATGAAGTGGATGTGGAACGCCATCGCCACCTACAATCTGGAAATAGGCAAGCACCGCGCCGACGTGCTGCTGGGCATGGAGCTGAACCGACAGGACAACGAGTATTTCTCGGGCAAGCGCTACGACTATGCCGTGCTCACCACCGACTATATGTGGCCCGATGCAGGCAGCGGCCGCCAACAGGCCTTCGGCTCGGGCGACGGCTTCTCGCTGGTGTCGTTCTTCGGCAAGCTGAACTATACCTTCAACGACCGCTACCTGGCCAGCGTCACCGTGCGCCGCGACGGGTCGAGCCGCTTCGGCAAAAACAACAAATATGGTACCTTCCCCTCGGTGAGTGCCGGCTGGCGCATCTCGGAAGAGAAGTTCATGGAGACCACCAAGGGATGGCTCGACAACCTGAAGCTGCGCGCCTCGTGGGGACAGACCGGTAACCAGGAGATTTCCAACATCGCCCGCTACACCATCTACAAAGCCAACTATGGCGAGGCCGGCTTCGGCGGACAGAGCTATGGCACCAGCTACGACATTCAGGGCACCAACGGCGGACAGACGCTCAACTCGGGCTTCAAGCGCGACCAGCTGGGCAACGATGACATCAAGTGGGAAACGACCACCCAGACCAACATTGGCCTCGACTTCGGCTTCCTGCACAACGCACTCTACGGCTCCTTCGAGTGGTACTACAAGAAGACCAAGGACATCCTAGTCTACATGCCCGGCATAGGCATCATGGGCGAAGGCAGCTCGAAATGGATCAATGCCGGCGAGGTAGAAAACAAGGGTATCGAGCTGAACCTGGGCTACCGTGGCTCGGCAGGCGACTTCAGCTACGACATCGCCGCCAACCTGAGCACCAACCGCAATAAGGTAACCAAGCTGCCCGAGACCATCGCATCGAGGGGCACCTTCGGCGGCAGCGGCGTAAAGAGCGTGGTGGGCCACCCCATCAACTCCTACGTGGGCTACGTCTACGACGGAATCTTCAAGAGCCAGGAAGAGGTCGACAACCACGCCCGTCAGGATGGTGCTGCCGTGGGCCGCATGCGCTATAAGGACCTCGACGGCAACGGCATCATCAACGAGGCCGACCAGGAGTGGATCTACGACCCCACGCCCGACTTCACATACGGTCTGAACATCTACCTACAGTACAAGGACTTCGACTTCACCATGTTCTGGCAGGGCGTGCAAGGTGTCGACGTGCTCACCTCGGTAAAACCGGGCGACGACACCAACGGCGGCTATAAGGTGCAGACCGACCTATGGGCCGGCGTCAACGTGGCCTACCTGAACAAGGGCGACCGCGTGCTCGATGCCTGGACACCCGCCAACAGCGGCTCGAACATTCCCGCGCTCTCGCTCTACGACAACAACAACGAGAAGCGCTTCTCTACCTACTACGTCGAAAACGGCTCCTACCTCAAGCTGCGCACCATCCAGCTGGGCTACAACCTGCCGAAAAACATCACCGAGAAGCTCCATATGTCGAAAATACGCACCTACCTCTCGGCACAAAACCTGCTCACCATCAAGAGCAGCAAGTTCACCGGCGTTGACCCTGAGAATGCCCTCTTCGGCTATCCTATTCCTCTGAATCTGACTTTCGGTATCAATGTATCATTCTAAATACGACATCAAACAATGAAAACAATAATATATAAGGCATTCTGCGTGGGTCTCGTAAGCTGCGCCATCAGCGCTTCTCTCACTTCCTGCAGCGACTTCCTTGACGAACAGAAGCCGCAGGGGACGCTTTCCGACATCGAGGTGACCAACCCCGACAAAGTCGACAACCTGGTCATCTCGGCCTATGCCATCTTCACCACCGCCGAAGACATCAACTCGTCGTTCTCGATGTGGAACTTCGACGTGCGCAGCGACGATGCCTACAAGGGTGGCTCGTCGACCAACGACGGAGACGTGTTCCACCAGCTGGAAGTGGAAAAAGGCGTGCTCACCACCAACTGGAACATCAACGACATGTGGGTGCGCCTATACAATGCACTCTCGCGTGTCAACTCGGCCATTGCCGTCATCGAGAAGTGCGACAACAGCTATTCCCTCAAGGCTCAGCGCATGGCCGAGATGAAGTTCCTGCGCGCCTACGGCCACTTCCTGCTGAAGCGTCTCTACAAGAACATTCCCTTCGTCACCGACCCAAATATGTCGGAAGAGCAGTACAACACGCTCTCCAACCGCGAGTATACCAACGACGAGGGCTGGCAGGTCATCATCAACGACCTGACAGAGGCCTACAACACCCTGCCCGAGAAGCAGGCCGACAAGGGCCGCCCCACCAAGGCTGCCGCAGCTGCCTTCCTGGCTAAAGCATATCTATACAAAGCCTACCATCAGGACGATGCAGCCTCGAACAGGGTGACATCGGTAAGCGAAGACGACCTGAAGAAGGTGGTGGAGTATACCGACCCTGACATCTACAATGCCGGTGGCTACGCACTGGAACCCGACTTCCACAACAACTTCCGCCCCGAGAAGGAATATGAGAACGGCGTGGAATCGATATGGGCCATACAGTACTCCATCAACGACGGCTCCACCTACGGCAACCTGAACTGGAGCTATGGCCTCATCGTGCCCAACATTCCCGACGTGACCGACGGCGGCTGCGACTTCTACAAACCCTCGCAGAACCTGGTGAATGCCTTCAAGACCGGCGGCGACGGCCTGCCCATGGCCAACTGCAACGATGCCAACTACGACATGGGTGCCGACAATGCCGACCCGCGACTGTTCCTCACCGTGGGCATCACCGGTCTGCCCTATATGTTCAACAAAGACTTCATCATGGACAAATCGTCGGCCTGGAGCCGCTCGGGCGGCATCTATGGCTACTACGTCACGCTGAAGCAAAACGTAGACCCCGCCCTCATCGGCACCTACCTCATACACGGCAGCTACTGGGCCAGCCCCATGAACCGCATCGTGTTCCGCTATGCCGACGTGCTGCTCATGCGCGCCGAGGCACAGGCACAGCTGGGCAATACCACCGAGGCCATCAGCTTAGTGAACCAGGTGCGCACACGTGCCGCACAGAGCACGCAGATGATTGCCGACTACGAAAGCCGCTATGGAGTGCACATCTACTGCAAGAACTACACTGGCAGCTACGACAAGGAGCAGGCACTGCAGATTGTGAAGACCGAGCGACGCCTCGAACTGGCCATGGAGAGCGAGCGCTTCTTCGACCTCGTGCGCTGGGGCGATGCTCAGAGGGTCATCACCAACTACGTCACCAAGGAAAAGGAGCGAGTGAGCTTCCTCGGCGATGCCCAGTTCCGGGCCGACCACGACGAGTATCTTCCCATCCCGCATGAGCAGATCTCTTCTTCCAACGGACACTATGTGCAGAACATCAACTGGGGAGAGTAACAGACAGATAATTGAAGATTAATTTACAACACTCACAAAACCGTAAGTTATGAAGAAAATATTTATTCAGCATTCGCGCTCCTGTGTTCGGTCTTCGCACTGATGGCCTGCTCGGGCGACAATGTGAGCGACCTCGCCCTCTCGGGCGACTGCATGGTCAGCGAGTTTGAACTGAACGACACCTACAAAGGCGTAATCGACCTTTCGAAGCGCACCATCAAAGTGAAAGTGCCCGTCGACTTCACCGGCAAGCAGCAGATGAAGATTACCAAAATGGCTATTTCCGACGGGGCGAAGGCCAACATGGCCGTGGGCAGCACGGTAGACTTCTCGACTGCACAGACCCTGCACGTCACCAACGGCGACCTGTTTCTCGACTGGGTGGTAAACGTCAAGAACGACGAGGCACGCATCACCTCATTCATCATCAACGGCACCTATAAGGCCACCATCAACGAGGCCGACCACACCATCACCGCCTCGCTACCCTCCTCGGTCGACGTGACGAAGATCGTGCCCACCATCACCCTCACCGAAGATGCCACCATCTCGCCCATGGGCGGCGTGGTCACCGACTTCACCAACCCCGTCACCTACACCGTGACCGACAATACCGCCACTGCCACCTATACCGTGACGCTGCAGACTATTGGTGCCCCCAAGGCTATCTTCTTGGGCAGCAGCAAGGCCACCAAGATGGAAGAGCTGGAAGGCGAGGAACTCGAGGCTTGCAGGTGGATGCTGGCAAACGTAGAGCAGTCGATGTTCGTGGCCTGGGGCGACATGGCCAACATCGACCTATCGAAGTGCGAAGTCATCTTCTGGCACTGGCAGCACCAGCCATCAGAGACGCTCAGCGACTTTGAGAGCGGTGCCACATCGGCTGCCATGGCCTACCGCAACAAGCTGCAAGACTACTACAAGAACGGAGGTGCCTTCATCCTGGGCCGTGCTGCCGTGAACTACGCCGCATCGCTCGGAGCTGTGAAAGACCAGCGCTGCGCCAACAACTGCTGGGGAGGCAGCGACGAGGGTGGAGACATCATCAGCGCCGGAGGCGAATGGAGCTTCCTGCCCAACGATGCTTCGCACCCCCTGTGGCAGGGACTCGTAGGTGGCAATGAGAAAATCATCACCACCGATGCCGGCTACCAAATCTCAAACTGTGTGTCGCAATGGGGCAGCTGGGGCTTCAGCGACTTTGCCGACTGGGAGCAGCAGACCGGCTGCCGCGCCCTGGGACATGGCGGTGACAATGCCGTGGTAGTATGGGAGGCACCGGCATACGACGGAACCTTTGGCAAGGGAGGCATCATCTGCTTCGGCTCTGGCTGCTACGACTGGTACTCACCGGCCAGCTACGTGCCTTACTATCACGACAATGTGGGCATCATGACTGGCAATGCCTTCAAGTATCTCTCGGGAAAATAAAAAAATATTTCCTGGGATAACGGAATCCCGGAAAAACATAATCTCGGAAAAAAAAGAAAAAAATATGAAAACAATGATATTTTCCATGTTCGCTATCATGCTGTCGGCCTCTGCGCTGACGGCATGCAGCGACGAGCAATTCGACGGCGACGCTCCCAAGGACTGGAGCGGAACGACATCGCAGTTCACACCCACCGACGAGCACGCCTTTGGCACCTACTATAATCCTGCCATTGGCCGCTGCGGCGACCCCATGCCCTTCTACGACCAGAAAGCCGGCAACTTCAAGGTGCTCTATCTGCAGGAGTACGACAACAACCCCTCGCACCGCTTCCACCCCATCTGGGGCGTAGCCACCACCGACGGCTGCAACTATGCGTCGATGGGCGAGGTGCTGCCCACCGCCACCAACGACTATGCACAGGATGCCGCCCTCGGCACCGGCTGTGCCGCCTACAACGAGAAAGACGGCCTCTACTACATCTACTACACAGGCCACAACGGCAACTGCGCCAACCGCGAGGTGGTGATGCGTGCCACCTCGGCCGACTTCAAGACCTGGACGAAGGACATCGCATGGACGCTCAAGGGCACCGACTATGGATACTCGGCCAACGATTTCCGCGACCCGCAGATCTTCATGGCCGACGACGGTCTCTACCGCATGGTCATCGCCACCTATCCCTCCTCGGGCGGCGACCCCGTGTTTGCCGAGTTCAAGTCGGCCGATATGAAGGTCTGGGAACACGTGGGACACTTCAAGATGATATGGGACCGCATGCTTGAGTGCCCTGATGTCTTCAAGATGGGGCAGTACTGGTATCTCGTATACAGCGAAAGCCTGCAGCGTAGCTGGAGCCGCAAGGTAAAGTATATGATGGCCACCTCGTGGGAAGACCTGAAGGCATGCTTCAACGACGGTCCGCGTTGGCCGGCCGACGGCCATGAGGGGGTGCTCGACAGCCGCGCCTTCTATGCCGGGAAGACTGCCTCCAACGGCACCGACCGATACATCTGGGGCTGGTGTCCCACCCGCTCGGGTGCCGACATACACGAGAAGAACATCAGCGTGGGGGCCGGCGACGGCAACGAGCCCAACTGGAGCGGCGCACTTGTCTGCCACAAGCTGCTGCAGCATGCCGACGGCACGCTCACCCTGGGCGCAGTGCCAGCCATGGCCGCAAAATACGCCCAGAAACAAGAGACGAAGGTGATGGCCAGCCAAGGCTACGCCGACGGCAAGCTCAACGGCGACGATGCCTACGTGCTCTTCCCCCGACTGGGCACCTGCAACCACCTCTCCTTCACCGTGACCACCAGCAACAACTGGGACAAGTTCGGCATATCCTTCGTGCGTGGCACCAACCCCGACTTCTACTACACCATGGTGCTCAACCCTGAAGACGAGAACCACCGCAAGGTGAACTTCGAGCAGGAGGGCTATCGCCTCAACACCAACGACGAGGGCAAGGAGGAGAAGATTCCCGGAAAGGGCTTCATAGAGGGTATCGACGGCTACTGGTTCGAGCGGCCACAGGACAACGTCTACCACATCGACATCTACACCGACAACTCCGTGCTCGTAATGTATGTCAATGACGTATGTGCCTACACACAGCGCATCTACGGCATACAGAAGAACTGCTGGAGCATCAACAACTACGGTGGAAGCATCACCGTCGGCGATGTGCAAGTAAGCCAGCAATAAGAATAGTTACAGTTTGTTATTAGTTAGTAGTTAGTTTTCACCCGCTCGCCCAAGTGCCGCACATGGCATTTGGGCGAGATTAAAAAAAACACAGAAAAGCTTATGAGAAAAGTATCTTTACTCGGTATGCTGTTTCTCTCAACAGCAAGTTTCGCCCAGACTGTCCTTTGGGACGGAGAAGACGAATCCATCACCTCGCGCAATGAGTTTGGCGGTTGGTGGGACCGCGGCCTCCCCTCGGTGGTCGACAACCCCGAGCGTGACGGCATTAACCAGTCGGCGCGATGCCTCAAGTTCACCATGACAGGCAACGACTTCGGGCAGAAGCATCTGGCACTGCCCTTCCGCGACTGGATGAACGCTGAGACGGGCAACCAGCTCGACCTAAAAGGCAACCGCCGCTTCTCGCTCATGATCAGAAAAGCGCAAAACGACAACGTCATGGTGGAACTGTCGGATCCCACCAACGGTGCCGACAATTACTGGCAGAAGGTGGCAGCATGGTATGGAGCCGAAGGACAATGGCAGAAGGTGGTGCTCGACTTCTCGACCAACGATGGCATGAACGACTTCCCCGGCGTGTTTGCCATCACTGCCCAGACAGGCGACGTGAGCACTCCGCAAGAGGTCTTTGTAGACAATATCGTGGTTGAGCCAATGCCCATGGTAGACGGGAAAGCCCTGAAAGACATCGCCGACGGGTCGCTGCGCGGCGACATCAAGGTGACCGGCTCGCTCATGCGCGGCGACTGCCAGAACACCAATGGCGACTGGTTCCGCGTAGACTACGACGACTTCGCCCTTCTGGCACAGAAGCTCTCTGGCGAAGCCACCTCTATAAATCTGCACGGTGTGGTGCTGAAAGACCCCTACGATGCCTTCAGCGAGCGTGTGCCTGGCATCAAGATCTATGCCGACGTGCAGTTTGCCGACAACGTTGAGACGGCCATCAGCACCCCAAGAGTAACCGATGCCAACAGCCAGAACGCTACCGACCTGCTAGGACGGAAATCAGCAAGCCAGCATCGCCACAAAGGAATCTATGTCAGACAAGGCAAAAAGGTTGTCGTGAAATAGCAAAAAAAGGCGGAAATTCCCGATGAAATGTACAAATAAAACGTAGAACAAAAAAACGGGAAAGACAACAAAAATCGTTCATTGCTGCGAAAAATGCGGCAATGAACGATTTTTGTTAGTGCTTGCATCATTATTTATACCTATTTACGAGGGAAAAACATAATTTTGCGGCAAACAAACCGTTAAAACAATAACTAAAGACCAGAAAAAATGAGAAAAATTTTTGTCATGATGCTCATGCTGTTGTCTGTAGCCTCGGCGAAGGCGCAGATGATTCTGAGCGACACGCACGCCATGCTGCGGCTGGAGCAGGGCAAGAAGCTGGTGCTGCTGCCAGTGCAGGAGAAAGAGGAGATTGCCAACATCGCCGTGCTTGACAAGCGCAACGAGCTGCTCAAACGGCTCAACGTGAGGCTGGCCGTAGATAAGGTGGACTACCTGGTGCCCCTGGAGATAGGCGAAGGCCAGCTGCTCGACATCATCTTCCACGGCGACAAGCGCACCACCGGCGCGCTGAAGGACTTCGTGTGCTGGAAAGAACTGAAGTTCAGCGACACCTTCGACACCCAGAACCGCGAGCGTTTCCGCCCGCTCTATCACCACACGCCGCTCTACGGCTGGATGAATGATCCTAACGGCATGTTCTATAAAGACGGGGTGTGGCACCTCTACTTCCAGTTCAACCCCTACGGTTCGCAGTGGGAGAACATGACGTGGGGGCACTCCACCTCGCGCGACCTCATACACTGGGAGACTCAGCCGCTGGCCATCGAGGCAGACTGGCTGGGAGCCATCTTCTCGGGCAGCGCAGTGATAGACAAGGACAACACGACCGGATTCGGCCGGGATGCCATTGTTGCCATGTACACGTCGGCAGGCAGTGCACAGACGCAAAGCATCGCCTACTCTACCGACGGAGGCAAGAGCTTCACGAAGTACGCCGGCAACCCCGTCATCACGCAGAACGCCCCCGACTTCCGCGATCCCAAGGTGATGTGGCATGAGTCCACAAAGAGCTGGATAGTGCCGCTGGCCGTAGGGCAGGAAGTGCAGTTCTACAGTTCGAAGAACCTGAAGGAGTGGAAGTATGAGAGTTCCTTCGGCCGCGAATATGGCAACCATGACGGCGTTTGGGAGTGCCCAGACCTGCTGGAGATTGGCGGCAAGTGGGTGCTGCTGCTCAATATCAACCCCGGCGGTCCCTTCGGCGGTTCGGCCACACAGTATTTCGTGGGACAGTTCGACGGACATAAGTTCACCTGCGAGGATTCTCCTTCGGAGACGAAGTGGATGGACTATGGCAAGGACCACTATGCCACGGTGACCTTCCACAATGCCCCAGAGGGCCGCATCGTGGCCCTGCCCTGGATGAGCAACTGGCAGTATGCCGGCGTGGTGCCCACGAAGCAGTTCCGCTCAGCCAACGGCCTGCCACGCGACCTGGGCCTGGCTGCGGTCAGCGGCGAGACCATACTCACCAGCACGCCATCGAAGGAACTGCTCGCCCTGCGCGCGGGGAAGGTGAAGCAGCCCACGGAGGCCTGCGAAATTCTGGTCGACGTGAAAGGCACGATGGAGCTGACCCTGCAGAACCAGAAGGGCGAACAGGTGGTGATGAACTATGACGCCAAGGCCCAGACCTTCTCGATGAATCGCACAAAGAGCGGCGAAGTGGCCTTCAGCGAGGCATTCCCCTGCACCACCGTGGCCCCCACCTATGGTGCCATCAAGCAGCTGCGCATCTTCATTGACCGGTGCAGCATAGAGGCCTTCGACGGCGAAGGGCGCATGGCCATGACCAACCTCGTGTTCCCCTCGGAACCCTATAATATAATAAAGGTGAAGGGCGGAAAGGCTACTATCTATGACTTGAGTGTTAAGAATTAAATAAAACGTCGGGATTTAAGTATTAAGAAACATGTCAAAGCAAAATAGTAAATATGCAATTCTGTCGCTGATGCTCTGCTTCTTCTGCATGGGCTTCGTCGACCTGGTGGGCACTGCCTCCAACTATGTGAAGGAAGAACAGGGACTGAGCGACACGATGGCCAATGTGCTGCCCTCGCTGGTGTTCTTCTGGTTCCTCATCTTCAGCGTGCCCACAAGCGTGCTGATGAACAAGATCGGCAAGAAGAACACGGTGCTCCTCTCGCTGGCGGTCACCGCCCTGGCACTGGTGCTGCCCGTCTTCGGCAACAACTTCCCGCTGATGCTCGTGGCCTTCTCGCTGCTCGGCATCGGCAACACGCTGATGCAAACGTCGCTCAACCCGCTGATGGCCCTCGTCAGCGGAGGCGAGAACCTTGCCTCGCAGCTCACCTTCGGACAGTTCATCAAGGCCATCGCCTCGTTTATGGCTCCGCTCATCGCCGGCTGGGGCTACAAGGCCGTCATCCCCACCTTCGGACTCGACTGGCGCGTGCTCTTCGCCATCTACTTCGTGGTGAGCGTCGTGGCTACCCTGCTGCTGTGGTCTACGCCCATCAAGGGCGAGCAGCAGGCTACGGAGAAGCTGCCAGCCATCGGCACGCAGTTTGCCAACTGCTTCCGCCTGCTGGGCGTGCCCGTGGTGCTGCTGTCGTTCCTCGGCATTATGTGCCACGTGGGTATCGACGTGGGCACCAACACCACCGCTCCCAAACTGCTCATAGAGCGTGTGGGCATGACGCTCGACGAGGCCGGCTTTGCCACTTCGCTCTACTTCATCTTCCGTACCATCGGCTGTCTCACGGGGTCCTATTTCCTCCGTGTGCTGCAGACGCGCACCTTCTTCATCATCTCGGTGGTGATGATGGCTGCCTCGATGCTGCTGATGTGCTTCGGCCAGTCGCAGATGATGCTCTACGCTGGCATCGCCCTTGTGGGCTATGGCAACAGCAACGTGTTCTCGATGTGCTTCGCCCAGGCACTCAATGCCATGCCCGAGAAGCAGAACGAGGTGTCGGGCCTGATGATTATGGGCCTCTTCGGCGGCACTATCTTCCCGCTGCTGATGGGCTTTGCCAGCGATGCCATGGGGCAGATTGGCGCCGTGCTGGTGATGGCCGTGGGCGTGGTCTATCTGTTTACCTATATCAAACAACTAAAAACCGCATAAACTGTTATTATGGAACAAAAGAGATTTGTAGTAGGACTCGGCGAAGTCCTGTGGGATGTACTTCCCGAAGGTAAGAAACTGGGTGGCGCACCTGCCAATTTTGCCT
>CAMJLB010000100.1 GCA_946406555.1 uncultured Prevotellaceae bacterium
CCATCTCGGCCAGCACGGGCATCAGCGGCATCTCTATCTCGTAGAACAGCTTTTCCCGGCCATCTCCATCTCGGCCAGCACGGGCATCAGCGGCATCTCTATCTCGTAGAACAGCTTTTCGCATTCCAGACGTTTCAGCTCCGGCTCGAGCCGGTTCTTCAGCTGCAGGGTGATGTCGGCATCCTCGCAGGCATATTCGTAGACGAGGGTAGGGGAGAGGTCGCGCATGGACCGTTGCTGCTTGCCGCGCGGACCGATGAGCTCGTCGATGTGCACCGTCTGGTAGTGCAGGTAGTGTTCGGCCATGGCGTCCATGTTGTGTCGCAGCTCTGGCTGAATGAGGTAATGGGCTATCATCGTGTCCCAACAGGGCCCGGCAAGGTGAATGTTATAGTTTCTTAAAACTTCCAAATCATATTTAATGTTCTGCCCGACCTTCAAAATTTGGGGGTCTTCGTAGAGAGGTTTGAAAATATTGAGTATTTTTAAGGCTTCTTCACGATTGGCCGGAATGGGCACATAAAATGCCTCATGTTCCTTCACGGCGAAGCTCAAACCCACCAGTTCGGCCTCGATTGCGTTCGTCGAAGTGGTCTCCGTGTCTAGACTGAGAATTTCATTTGTCTTGAAAATCGAAAAAATTCTGAGCATTTCTTCCTCAGTATCAACGAGTTGATAGCTGTGAGCAGTGGTTTTAATGGTCTCAAAACTCGAAAATTTTGAATTTTCTTGCCCGTCGGTCGGAATTTCGTCAAATAGAGAGAGTTGAGTATTAGCGGTTTTTTGTTTCTTTTCAGTTTTTTTAAGAATGCGGTTGGCGAGCGTTTTAAACTCCAGTTCCTCGAAGAGTTTCGAGAGTTTTTCCTCGTCGGGCTGTTGCACCTTCAGGTCATCGAGGGTGAGGGAGATGGGCACGTCGGTTTTGATGGTGGCGAGGAAGTAGCTCATGCGAATGTCGGCCGTATGGTCCTCCACTTTTTTCTTCAGTGCCCCTTTCAGTTCGTCGGTGCGCTGCAGCAGCTGCTCCACGCTGCCGAACTCGTTGATGAGTTTCACGGCGGTCTTCTCGCCTACGCCGGGACAGCCAGGGAAGTTGTCGGCCGAGTCGCCCATCAGTGCCAGCAGGTCGATGACCTGGGCGGTATCGGCGATGCCGTATTTCTCGCATACCTCCTTAGGTCCCATCACCTCGTAGCCCCCGCCGTGGCGCGGGCGGTAGATCTTCACCCGCTCCGACACCAGCTGGCCATAGTCCTTGTCGGGGGTGAGCATGAAGACTTCGGTGGGGGCAGCGGGAGCAGCGGGGGAAATGGGAGCGGTGGGGGAAATGGGGGCAGCGGGGGCAGCGGTGATACCGCTGCTTACCTGACAGCTGTCATTGTGGGTCGCGATTTCATCGCGGCTTCCTGCCCATGTTGCCACCGTGCCTATCACGTCGTCGGCCTCGAAGCCATCGACCTGCAGCACCGGTATGTTCCACGCCGCGAGCAGCTCCTTGATGATGGGCACCGCACGGCTGATGTCCTCTGGTGTCTTTTCGCGCTGCGCCTTATATTCCGTGAAGGCATCGCTGCGGAAGGTAGGGCCGTGGGGGTCGAAGGCCACGCCAATGTGCGTGGGCTGCTCTTTCTCGAGCACCTCCTGCAGTGTGTTTACAAAGCCGATGATGGCCGAGGTGTTCAGCCCCTTCGAGTTGATACGTGGATTCTTGATAAATGCATAGTAGCTGCGGTAGATGAGCGCGTAGGCATCAAGTAGGAATAGCTTGTTCATATCGTCTTTTATTTATTTTTCGTGTAAAATTACTAAAAAAGTTGCGAATATCACGAACTTTTCACTAATTTTGTATCAAATTTCACGAAGTTATGGATTATCTGAAGCTGATAAAAACCCCTATTGAGCGCGATTTGCTCGATTTCATCGACCTTTTCAACCAGTCGCTCACTCATGAGCATGGCCTCTTAGGCAGTGCTCTGCAGCACATTCGTCAGCGTGGTGGCAAGCGCATGCGGCCGATGCTCATCCTGCTCATGGCGAAGAACTACGGCCAGGTGTCGATGGTGACGCAGCATGCCGCCGTGGGTCTGGAGCTGCTGCATACGGCCTCGCTCGTTCACGACGACGTGGTAGACGAGAGCAAGGAGCGGCGTGGTCAGGCCAGCGTCAATGCAAGCTACGACAATAAGGTGGCGGTGCTCGTGGGCGACTATATCCTCTCTACGGCTCTGCTGCATGTCTCGAAGACGGGCAACCAGCGCATCGTGGAGTACCTGGCCGAGCTGGGGCGCACGCTCGCCGCAGGCGAGATTCTTCAGCTGTCGAACATTCAGAACCAGGACATCAGCGAAGCCGTCTACTACCAGATCATCAAGAACAAGACAGCCGCCCTCTTCGAGGCCTGTGCCGCCATCGGTGCCCTTTCGGCCGGTGCCACCGAGGAGCAGGTGCGGCTGGCCGGACAGTTTGGTCAGGATCTGGGCATTATGTTTCAGATACGTGATGACATCTTCGACTACTACGACTCCACCGAGATAGGCAAGCCCACGGGCAACGACATGGCCGAGGGCAAGCTCACCCTGCCCGTCATCTATGCGCTGAACGCCCACCACATGGACTCGATGATGACGTTGGCCCGCAAGGTGAAGCAGGGTGGGGTGAATGCCGATGAAATCGCCGTTCTTGTGGAGTATGCCAAGCAGGCGGGCGGCATCGACTATGCTGAGCGCCGTATGCGTGATTTCCATGAAAAATGCCTTCAATATATCGATGGGAATGTAGAAAATGACACCCTCCACAAAGCACTCACTGCCTACATCGATTTCGTGATAGAAAGGACGAAATAGAAGATACGGCTCACGGCCCCCCCAAAAAACCGAGGTACCGGCCCACGGCCCCCCCTTCAGCCCCCGAGGGGGCTACTATAGTTTTGCAGATTGCTTTTCTATAGTAGCCCCCTCGGGGGCTGAAGGGGGGGCCGTGAGCCGTGGGCCGTGGGCTGTAGCCCAGTTCCCGTTTTTTTCAGAAGAACTTCACCTCTTCTCCCACCACCTCGCTTAGCAGCAGGTTGGCCAGGCGACTGGTGCCTAAGCGCAGCCATTTGTTCGTGAGCCATTGTGCGCCAAGTATCTCCTTGACGATGGTGTAGTAGATGAGGGCGTCCATCACCGTGTTCAGCCCTCCGGCGGGCTTGAAGCCTATCTGAATGCCCGTTTCATCGTAATATTCCTTGATGGCCTTGCACATCACGTAAGCGGCCTCGGGTGTTGCCACCGACTGCTCCTTGCCCGTCGATGTCTTGATGTAGTCGGCACCGGCATACATAGCCAGCAGCGAGGCCGTCTTGATGTTCTTGGCCGTTTTGAGCATTCCGGTCTCCAGGATCACCTTCATGTCGTGTTCTCCGCAGGCTTCCTTCTGCTGCTGAATCTCGTCGACCACCGTCTCGTAGTCGCCCTCGAGCATTGCGCCCACGGGCATCACGATGTCTATCTCCGTGGCACCGTCCTTGATGGCGAGTTGCGTCTCGATGGTCTTCACCTCGATGATACTCTGGCTCGAGGGGAACGAACCGCTGACGCAGGCCACCTCGACACCCTCCACCTCGAGCGTCTCGGCCACGGTGCGGGCGAAGCGCGGATAGACGCAGATGGTGGCCACGTGGGGCAGGGTGGGGTACTTCTCTTCAAACTGGTTTACCTTTTCGGTGAAAGCCATCACCGAGGTTTCCGAGTCGGTGGTCTTCAGTGTGGTCAGCTCTACGCTTCCCAGGAGGAATTTCTTCACCTCTGCGGTGTCGTTTTCATGTACCTTTTCGGCAATGATTTTCCTTACTGCCTCCTTCACCTCTTCGTCGTTCACGTCGAGGTTATACTTCTTCAGTGCCTCGTTTATTCTGCTTTCTGGTTGAGCGTGATGGTGCTCATGCTCGTGATGATGATGATGTTCTGCCATGTTGTTTTTATTATGTTTTCTTTTATTTCTTGTGGTGGAGGCGGCCTGGCAGGCCGCACAATTGACGAAAATTTCAGGCGTTTTTGCTATTTTAGAAGCCTTTATTCTGTATTCAGTTTCTCGTTGTTCTTATGCCTTTCGCTGTCGCGTAAGGTTTTCTTTTCCAGATTTTTTTGCAGTTCTTCTGTAAGGTTTACTCCTGTCTGGTTGGCCAGGCAGAGCAGCACCCATAGCACGTCGGCCATCTCGTCGCCCAGTGCCTGGCGACCGTTGTCTGCTGCCCGAGGGTCTCCCTTTTTCCACGACTGCTCGCCGTAGCGACGGGCGATGATGCGTGCCAGCTCGCCCACCTCCTCGGTGAGCACGGCCATGTTGGTGAGTTCCGAGAAATAGCGCACGCCATATTCTTTTATCCACCGGTCTACCGCTGTCTGTGCTTCCTGTATCGTCATCGTGCCAAGAGCATTGATCCTAAGAGCAGGGCGATGATGATGAGCATCATCACGATGTTCTGTTTGTTGTCTTTTTGGAACTCCTGCCAGCGGAAGGCTTTATATACCACCACTGCCAACCATAGTACGATGCCTATGCCGCATGCGATGAAGCCCTCCTGCATGCCCATGAATCGGTACATCACCACGCCTAAGAGCATCAATATGAGCCCTGCCGTGTCTATTTCTTTCAGGTATTTTTTCATCTCTCTTTTCCTTCTGTGCCGCAATTCTATCGCTTGTTCTTCTGTGCTGCAATTTTGCCGCCTGTTCTTCTGTGCTGCTATTTTGCCGCCTGTTTTTGTGTGCTGCTATTTTATCGCAGCAATTATTCCTTGTTTTTCGTGTCCATGCAAATAGTCACTGGCCCGTCGTTGACGAGCGCTACCTGCATCATAGCGCCAAATTCTCCCGTTTTTACCGGTTTCTGCATAGCCTCGCTCAGCCTTCGGCAGAAATACTCGTAGAGCGGCACCGAAACCTCATGGCGTGCCGCCCTGAACCACGACGGCCTGTTGCCTTTCTTATACGAGGCGAATAACGTGAACTGGCTCACCACCAGACATTCGCCGCCGGTGTCCATCACCGAGCGGTTCATCACCCCCTCTTCGTCGTCGAAGACCCTCAGTGCCACCACCTTCTTCACCAGCCAGTCGGCATCGTCTTGCGTGTCGTCGTCGCATACGCCGAGGAGGATGACAAAGCCTGGGCCGATGGAACGGACGGCCCCTGCTGTGCTGGCCTCCCCTACGGCCCCCGAGGGGGCTTCTATCGTGACGGAGGCCTGTGTTACACGTTGTATTACAATTCTCATAATTCTGCAAAGTTAGCCCTTTTTTTCGACTATTCCAAATCTTTTCTGAAATAATCGTGCAGAATTTTTGCCTTTGCCGGTCCTACTATAGCTGTAAGTGCTTCTATATCAGCATCTTTTATGCGCTTTACGCTCTTCAGCGAGGCCAATAGGGCATCTTTTGCCTTGGGTCCTATGCCTTTTATCTCGTCTAGTTCCGAGTGCAGGGCGTGTTTCGAGCGTTTCTCGCGGTGGAAGGTGATGGCGAAGCGGTGCACCTCGTCCTGCAGCCGGGTGAGCACGTGGAAGAGCTCGGAGTCGGTCTTCAGTTGCACCGAGCGCGGGGGGAAGCCGTAGAGCAGTTCGTTGGTACGGTGGCGGTCGTTCTTGGCCAGTCCGGCGATGGGTATGTCGAGGTGCAGCTCGTCCTGAATCACCTCGCGAATCACCTCCATCTGACCCCGTCCGCCGTCGGCCACGATGAGGTCGGGCAGGGGCTGCTCTTCCTCTACCAGACGGCTGTAGCGGCGGTGCACCACCTCCTTCATCGAGGCATAGTCGTCGGGGCCTACTACGGTCTTGATGTTGTAGCGTTTGTAGTCTTGCTTCGATGGCTTCATCGACTTAAATACCACACAGGCCGCCACGGCATCGGTGCCTGAGATGTTTGAGTTGTCGAAGCACTCTATCTGGTAGGGCTTCTTGGGCAGCCCCAGCTTGTCTTGCAGCTCCTTCATCAGGCGCACCTGTTTCTGTTCCGGATTGAGCTTTTCTGCCTGTTTCAGTCGGTCGAATTTGTACTGTCGCCCGTTCATTTCAGAGAGGTCGAGCAGCGTCTTTTTGTCGCCTCGTTGGGGCACGGTGAAGGTCACTCCTGCCAGCTCCATGCCCGGGTCTACGGCAACCACAATCTCTTTTGCCGTGCTCTTGAAACGCTCCCGCATCTCTACGATGCCGAGCTGCAACAGCTCCTGTTCGCTCTCGGCGAGCCGCTTCTTGTATTCGAAGGTAAAAGACTGGTTGATACTGCCGTTTTTCACATGCAGATAGTTGATGAAAGCCACCGTTTCGTCGTTGGTGATGGTGAACACATCGACATCGTTGATGGTGTGCGACACCACCTCACTTCGGCTCACGAAGCCGTCGAGAGCGACGTATTTTTTCTTTATTTCCTCTGCTTCCTCGAAACGCAGTTCTTCGGCCAGACGGCCCATTTCGTCGCGCATCTCTCGCAGCAGCTGACGGGTGTTGCCCTTCAGAATCTCGCGAGCCTGGGCAATGTTATGCTGATAGTCGTCCCACGTCTGTTTGTTGGCGCAGGGTCCCCCGCAACGGTGTATGTGATAGTCTAGGCAGACCTTGTATCGTCCCTCTTCGATTCCTTCTTTGCTGAGGGGTTGTCGGCAGGTGCGGGGGCGGTAGAGGTCTTTGATGAGGTCGAGTACCGCATTCATCGAGCCTATATGCGAATAAGGGCCGAAATACTGCCCCCATTTTTTGTTGATGGTGCGTGTTTTGAAGATTCGTGGCAGGTATTCATTGGTCACGCAGATGCTGGGGTAGGTTTTTCCGTCTTTCAGCAGCACGTTGTAGCGTGGATTATATTGCTTTATGAGTTGGTTCTCGAGCAGCAGGGCATCTTCTTCGGTGTTCACCACCGTGTAGCTTATGTTATGTATCTTGCTCACGAGCACCTTCGTCTTAAAGCGGTCTACTTCTGCATGGAAATAACTGCTGACGCGAGCCTTCAGGTTTTTGGCCTTGCCTACGTAGATGATGGTACCTTTCTCGTCGTAGTACTGGTAGCTGCCGGGCTTGTCGGGCATTGCTGCCACGATCGCCTTTAGTCGCGCCAGTCTTGCATC
The DNA here is from genome assembly GCA_946406555.1 of uncultured Prevotellaceae bacterium. Classification (GTDB taxonomy): domain Bacteria; phylum Bacteroidota; class Bacteroidia; order Bacteroidales; family Bacteroidaceae; genus Prevotella. The sequence continues at coordinate 7,101 of CAMJLB010000100.1, forward strand.
GTTTTCCTCTTTTGTCATTTTTTGGAATGCCTTTGTTTAAAGGGCTTTTGTAGGTTTTTGTTTCACGTGAAACATGGGGCCGTTTTTGGGACGGGGTTGCGGGATTCCCGGGCTCCCGAATTTCCGAGATTCCGAAATGCCGGGATTCCGAAATGGCGGGCTTCCGAGATTCCGGGATTTCGGGTTTTCGGGTTTTCGGGTTTTCGGGATTCCGAGATTTCGGGATTCCGGCATTTCGGAATCTCGGAAATTCGGGAGCCCGAAATCCAGAAAACCCGAAATCTCTTTTTAGACCACCATAAGCGTGGTTAAGGGTATTCCCTCAAAGAGGTCGCGTCCATGAAGTCCCTCGTCTCTTATCTCAATAATGAAGTTTATGTAAATATTCTTCGGGTGGAAGTGCTCTACGAGGTTGTAAGCTGCCCTGGCTGTGCCGCCCGTGGCGAGCAGGTCGTCGTGAATGAGCACTACGTCGTCTTTGTCGATGGAATCGACGTGCATCTCGATGGTGTCGACGCCATACTCCTTCGAGAAATTCTCTTTGATGACCGTAGCGGGCAACTTGCCCGGCTTGCGCGCCAGTACCAAGCCGCAGCCCAGTCTGCCAGCCAGTGCCGCCGCCATCACAAATCCACGGCTTTCTACACCCACGATTTTTGTGATGCCTTTGTCTTTGTAGAGTTCATACATCTCGTCAAGCATGATCTTCATGCACTCGCAATTTTGGAAGAGGGTGGTCACGTCGCGGAAGTTGATGCCCTTCCTTGGAAAATCTTGCACATTGCGCAGATTGTCGAGCAATACTTTGTTGTTCATTTTCAATGAGTTATAATTGTTATACATGTTGGTTTGTTTCACGTGAAACATTGGTTCTTGGTGCCCTTGCTTTCCGGTCTTGGCGGCGTTGCAATTCAGACTGTTTTGGGTGTCAATTCAGGCTGAATTGCAAGCTAATTCAGGCTGAATTGCGATTCAATTCAGGCTGGATTGAGAGCCAGTTCAGCCTCCTTTGTAGCATGGTCATCGGCCGAGCATCACCAGCAGCACGTTGATGTCGCTGGGCGAGACGCCAGGAATGCGGCTGGCCTGTGCGAGCGTGACGGGCTGAATGGCGGTGAGCTTCTGTCGTGCCTCGGTGGAAAGGCTTTGAATGGCGTTGTAGTCGAAATGTCCGGCGATGCGGATGTTTTCTAAACGATGCATCTTTTCGGCCACCTGTCGCTCACGGGCGATATAGCCTTTATATTTGATGCGTATCTCTGCGGCCTCTACTGTCTCCTCGCGGCGGTCGCTGATGCGATGTATCTGCTCTTTCAGCTCGGGAACGATGTCTTGCAGGATTTCGAAGTTCAGCTGCGGGCGAGCCAGCAAGTCTTCGAGCTTCACGCCGAACTGGAGTGGGGTGGTGCCGAGGGCTTCGAGTGCACCGTTCACGTCGCGCGGCTTGATGGCGAAGGAGTGACAGAAATTCTCGATTCCTTCGATGTTTTCCTTTTTTCGCAGCCAGTGGTCGTAGCGCTCGCGGGTGGCCAGGCCGAGGTGATAGGCGCGCTCGGTGAGGCGGGCATCGGCATCGTCCTGGCGGAGGAGGATACGGTACTCGGCGCGGCTGGTGAACATGCGGTAGGGCTCGTCGACGCCCTTCGTGACGAGATCGTCGATGAGCACGCCGATGTAGGCTTCGTCGCGGGCGAGGGTGAAGGGGGTTGCCGCGATGGAATCGGCACCTGCCTTTAGGGCGGCGTTGATGCCGGCGACGAGACCCTGGCCGGCGGCCTCCTCGTAGCCGGTGGTGCCATTGACCTGACCAGCGAAGAAAAGACCATCGATAACCTTCGATTCCAACGAGTGATGGAGCTGGGTGGGGTCGAAGAAATCGTATTCTATGGCATAGCCGGGACGGTAGATGCGCACGTCGCGCAGAGCGGGAATAAGGCGCAGGGCTGACAGCTGTACGTCCATGGGCAGCGACGAGGAGAAACCGTTGAGGTACATCTCGTTTGTGTCGGCACCTTCTGGCTCGAGGAAGAGCAGGTGCTGCTCACGGTCGGGGAAGGTGACGAGCTTCGTCTCTATAGAAGGGCAATAGCGGGGACCTATGCTCTGTATCTGTCCGTTGTAGAGGGGGGAGTCGGCGAGACCGGAGCGCAGGGCCTCGTGGACGGCGGGGTTGGTGTAGCATTCCCAGCAAGGGAGGGGAGCAGGGATAGCCCCCCCTACGGCCCCCGAGGGGGCTTCTATAGTGTTGAGGTAGGAGAAGCCGTAGGGTCGGCGGTCGCCGTCTTGGCGTCTCATGTCTTCGAAATGGACGGAGCGCTTGTCTATGCGCACGGGAGTGCCGGTCTTCATGCGGGCAGAGCGAATGCCGTGGCGGGTGATGCTCTCGGTGAGACGCAGTGCTGCCGGCTCGGCGATGCGACCGCCGGGAACCATCGACCGGCCTATGTGGAGCAGGCCGTTGAGGAAGGTGCCGGCGGTGATGACCACACAGCGGGCGCGCAACTCGCAGCCCCAGATGGTGCGCACGCCGACAATCGTGCGACGAGGCGTACTGGCCCCCCCTACGGCCCCCGAGGGCACGGCCCCCCCTACGGCCCCCGAGGGCATGGCCCCCCCTACGGCCCCCGAGGGGGCTTCTATAGTTTTGTGCGCAATATGGAGGGAAGGGCCTATAGTAGCCCCCTCGGGGGCTGAAGGGGGGGCCTGTACCTGTGGGGCCTGTACCTGTGGGGCCGGCACCAGTTCCGTTATCAGCTCTTCCACTTGGTCTTGCCAGATGGCGAGGTGGTCGGTATGGTCGAGCTGGTGTCGCCATTGCCAGATGAAGCGGCCACGGTCGCACTGAGCACGCGGGCTCCATACCGCCGGCCCCTTGCCCACGTTGAGCATGCGGAACTGCAGGGTGGTGGCATCGGTGACGAGGCCCATCTGTCCGCCGAGGGCGTCGATCTCGCGCACCATCTGCCCCTTGGCGATGCCTCCCACGGCGGGGTTGCACGACATCTGGGCAATCTTGTTCATGTCCATCGTCACGAGGCAGGTCTCGGCCCCCAGTCGTGCGGCGGCACAGGCTGCCTCGCAGCCCGCATGGCCACCGCCCACCACAATCACGTCGAAAAACTGTATCATATCTTTGAAAAACCTGTTAATTTGTGGGCAAAGGTACAAAAAGTTCCGCAATAAATGCTGAATAACGGGAAAAAAAGCCATTCTTGTTTAGACTTTATACAAAGTAAGCCGTTTTGCCGCATTTTTCTTTCGAAAACGTTTGCAATTTCATAAATTATGTGTATTTTTGCAGTCTCAACATGCGTATGCGTACTTACTTTAGAGTAATTTTCCGTCCGCGAGGATGGGTGTTGTGCTGACAATAAATCTAAAAAATCAATATTTATTTAATTTAATTTCAACAACTTATGTGGTTAATCAATTCATCAATTGGTAGGAAAGTTGTTATGTCTGTCACGGGCATAGCGCTCATTCTGTTCTTGACATTCCACTGTGCAATGAACATTGTAGCGCTGTTCTCCGGCGAGGCATACAACATGATTTGCGAGATGCTGGGCGCCAACTGGTATGCCATCGTGGCAACCCTTGGCTTGGCTGCGCTGGCTTGTATTCACATCGTCTTCGCCTTCATCCTGACGGCGCAGAACCGCCGTGCCCGTGGCGAGAACCGCTACGAGGTGGCCACGACGGTGAACGGCAGCAACGTGGCCGAGAAGTGGGCCTCGGGCAACATGCTCGTGCTGGGCATCATCATCCTGCTTGGCCTGCTGTTGCACCTGAAGGACTTCTGGTACAACATGATGTTTGCCGAGATCGTGGGCATGGAGACGAAGCTGAGCCCCACCGACGGCTTCGGCTGGATTCAGGAGACCTTCTCCAACCCCGTGTTCGTGGTGCTCTACCTGGTATGGTTCTGCGCCATCTGGTTCCACCTGGCCCATGGCTTCTGGAGCGCCATGCACACGCTGGG
>CAMJLB010000101.1 GCA_946406555.1 uncultured Prevotellaceae bacterium
AAGATGATGTATGAAAAGACGCACGACAACATACGCACCATTCGTCCGCTGCGCGACGGTGTGATAGCCGACTTCTCGGCCTGCGAGCAGATGATGCGCGGACTGATCAGGATGGTGCACTCGGGCCGCCATCTGTTCTCGCCCTCGCTGCGCATGGTCATCGGCGTGCCCAGCGGCTCTACCGAGGTGGAGTTGCGCGCCGTGCGCGACTCGGCCGAGCATGCCGACGGGCGCGACGTATACCTTATTTTTGAGCCCATGGCTGCTGCCATAGGCATCGGCATCGACGTGGAGGCTCCCGAGGGCAACATGATCGTCGACATCGGAGGCGGCTCTACCGAGATTGCCGTCATCTCGCTGGGAGGCATCGTGAGCAACAACTCGATACGCACCGCCGGCGACGACCTCACGGCCGACATTCAGGAGTACATGAGCCGCCAGCACAACGTGAAGGTGAGCGAGCGCATGGCCGAGCGCATCAAGATTCATGTGGGCAGCGCGCTCACCGACCTGGGCGACGAGGCTCCCGAAGACTATATCGTGCACGGGCCGAACCGCATCACTGCACTGCCCATGGAGGTGCCTGTGTGCTATCAGGAGATAGCCCACTGCCTGGACAAGACCGTAGCCAAGATAGAGAATGCCGTGCTCTCGGCACTGGAAAACACACCGCCCGAACTCTATGCCGACATTGTGAAGAACGGCATCTACCTCTCGGGGGGCGGCGCACTGCTGCGAGGCCTCGACAAACGCCTGCAAGACAAGATCAACATTCCCTTCCACGTGCCCGAAGACCCGCTCCACTCGGTGGCTAAAGGGGCCGGCGTGGCACTGAAGAATGTAGACCGCTTCTCGTTCTTGATGCGATAGTGCAAAACCTCTGGGCATTCATAGTCCGACATTTCCACTGGTTCCTGTTCCTCGTGCTCGAGGCCGTCAGTGTGGCGATGCTGTTCCGGTACAACAGCTATCAGGGCAGCGTGTGGGTGTCGTCGGCCAATGCCGTGACAGGAAAGGTGTATGAGTGGCAGGCCGACGTGGAGAAATATTTCTCGCTGACGCGGGTGAACGCCGAGCTGACTGAGCGCAACCTCTTTCTGGAACAGCAGATAGACAAGCTGAGGAGGCAGTACCGCGATCTGACCGACGACACCACTGCCGTGGAGCGTGCCGAACTGGCCACGCTCGGGCAGCTCGAACTGATACCAGCCAAGGTGGTGGCTAACAGCGTGGACCGCCCCGACAACCTGATAACCATCGACAAGGGGCGTGCCGACGGCGTGGAACCCGACATGGGCGTGGCCTGTGGCAATGGGCTGGTGGGCGTGGTCTATCTGGCGGGCGAGCACTATGCTGTGGTGCTGCCAGCGCTGAACAACCGTTCGCGCATCAGCTGCTCCATACGTGGCCGCGACTACTTCGGCTATCTCACATGGACCGGAGGCGACCCGTCAAGGGCATACGTAGAAGACATTCCCCGGCATGCCAAGTTCCGTAAGGGCGACTGGGTGGAGACGAGCGGATACTCGTCGATCTTTCCTCATGGCGTGTCGGTGGGAAGGATTGAGAAGATTTTCAATTCTCGCGACGGACTGTCGTATCGTCTGCAGGTACATCTCTCTACCGACTTTGCCTGCCTTCGCGATGTGTGCGTGATAAAAGACAAGGGAATGGCCGAGCGCATGCGGCTGAAAGAGGCCGCCCTCGACTCGCTCCAGCTCATGCCGGTGAAGTAAAAAAAGAGCCTCACCCCCAACCCCTCTCCAAGTGGAGAAAGAGCCTCACCCCCAGCCCCTCTCCCAGGAGAGGGGAGTGGTTAGCTCTGCTGCTTGTTCTTGCGCTCGAAGGTATATACTCCCCTCTCCTTGGGAGAGGGGCTGGGGGTGAGGCTTTATAATCTAAATAAGAAAAAAAGTGGCAATCGATATACTGACAAGGACATTGATTTTTCTGGTGCTGTGTCTGGCACAGGCGCTGGTGCTGAACCGCATACAGCTGTTTCATTGTGCCACGCCGTTGCTCTATGTCTATTTTGTGCTCACTTTTCGGAGGGGCTATCCCAAGTGGGCTATCCTGCTGTGGAGCTTTGTCATGGGGCTTACCATCGACATGTTTGCCAATACCCCCGGTGTGGCCACAGGCTCGCTCACGCTCATCGGTGCCCTGCAGCCATACGTACTGGAACTGTTTCTGCCCCACGAAGCCGATGAGCACATGCCAGTAAAGGCGGCAGTCATGGGGTGGGGCAATTTTGTCACCTACACATTCTTGCTGGTGCTATTGTTCTGTCTTGTGTTTTTCACGCTCGAGACCTTCAGCTTTTTCAACTGGCTGCACTGGCTGGAGTGCATCGGTGGCAGCACGCTGCTCACCATCGTGCTCATACTGACGCTGGAAAACACCCGTAAATAGAGTGAAGGAGGGCAAGGGGATGAAAGACTATTCGCTTGAAAACCGGAAATACGTAATTGGCGGGGTGGCCATACTGATCGTGACGGTATACATACTGCGCCTCTTCTCGCTGCAGATCACGAGCGACGACTATAAGAAAAGTGCCGACTCGAATGCCTTTCTGAAGAAAGTGGATTTTCCTTCGCGCGGCGTCATTCGCGACCGCAATGGGCAGCTGCTCGTCTACAACCAGCCGGCCTACGACATCATGGTAGTGATGAACGAGGCCAAAGACCATCTCGACACCCTCGAGTTCTGCCAGACTCTTGGCATCAGCCGTGAGGAATTCGACCAGCGCATGGCCACCATCAAGGACAAGACGAAGAACCCCGGCTACTCGCGCTTCACCCAGCAAATCTTCATGAACCAGCTCAGCGACAAAGACTTCTCGGTGTTTCAGGAGAAGATGTACCGCTTTCCCGGCTTCTACGTGCAGCGGCGCACCATACGACAGTATCAGTACCCCTACGCAGCCCACGTGCTGGGCGACGTTGCCGAGGTGTCGCCTGCCGACATCGAGGAAGATGACTACTACCAGCCGGGCGACTATATTGGCAAGCAAGGCGTGGAGCGCAGTTACGAGCACCAGCTTCGCGGCGTGAAGGGCGTGCAGATACTGCTACGCGATGCCCATGGGCGCATCAAGGGCAGCTATATGAACGGGGCTCTCGACCGAAGACCCGTGCCGGGCAAGAACCTCACCCTGAGCATCGACTATAAGCTGCAGGCTCTCGGCGAGCGGCTCTTGGAGGGAAAGATTGGAGCCATCGTGGCCATAGAGCCAAAGACCGGCGAGGTGCTCGCCATGGTGAGCTCGCCCACCTACGACCCCAAGCTCATGGTGGGGCGCAAGCGCTCGAAGAGCCATCTGGAGCTGAGCCGCGACACGTGGAAGCCTCTGCTCAACCGAAGCATCATGGGCCTCTATCCACCGGGCTCTACCTTCAAGACCTCGCAAGGCCTGACCTTCCTCACCGAAGGCATCATCAGCCCCCAAACCACCTATCCCTGCTATCATGGCTTCGTGTTCAAAGGTTTGCGTGTGGGCTGTCATGGCCATGCCTCGCCACTGTCGCTGGTGCCGGCGCTCAGCACGTCGTGCAACGGTTTCTTCTGCTGGGGGCTCTACCACATGATAGGCAACAAGCAGAAGTATGGCACCGTGCAGAAGGCCATGGACACATGGCGCGACTACATGGTGTCGATGGGCTTCGGCTATAAGCTGGGACTCGACCTGCCTGGCGAGAAGCGCGGGCTGATACCCAATGCCAAGTTCTACGACAAAGCCTATAAAGGGTCGTGGAACGGCCTTACCATCATCTCTATCTCCATAGGCCAGGGCGAGGTGCTTCTCACCCCGCTGCAGATAGCCAACCTGGGGGCCACCATCGCCAACAGGGGCTACTTCCTGGTGCCGCACGTGGTGAAGAAGGTAGAGGGTGAACCGCTCGATACCACCTTTACCCGCCGCCACTACACCATGGCCAGTCGCGAGGCCTACGACTATGTGGTGCAGGGCATGCGCTCGTCGGCACTGGGAGGCACCTGCCATGCGCTGGCCCACTACGACTTCATGGCCTGTGGCAAGACCGGTACGGCACAGAACAAAGGCCACGACCACTCGGTGTTCATGGGATTTGCACCCATGGACGATCCGAAGATTGCCATTGCCGTATATGTAGAGAACGGTGGCTGGGGAGCCACCTACGGCGTGCCCATAGGCGGACTGATGATGGAGCAGTTCATACACGGGAAACTATCTGAAGCCTCGGAGCGCAAGGCCACGGAGATACAGAATAAGCGCATCGGTTACGGCGAAACCGAGCGATAGCAGAAAAAAATGTAGGAAAAGTTTGGCTGTTACACTTTTTTTGTCTACTTTTGCACCCGATAATTCAATTAATAACTCAAAATTTAAAACTTTATTGCCTATCGAGAGAAATTTACTTCATAACAAAAAAGTCTGAAATATGAAGAAGTTTGAAGGTGTGACCGACGAGGAGTTGGCACTGCTTTACGTAGATGGCGACAATAAAGCGTTCGACGAGTTATTAGACCGTACGCAGGAAAAGTTGTTTACCTACATCATGTTTGTGGTTCGCGACCACGACACAGCCGATGACATCTTTCAAGAAACATTTGTCAAGGTGATTACCAAGTTGCAGCATCGCCAGTATACCGACTCGGGTAAGTTCTCGTTCTGGATTACCCGCATAGCCCATAATGTGATTATGGACTGGTATCGCGCCCAGCGCAATGAGCATATCGTGGAGCCTACCGAAGACAACGACCTGCAGAACCTGCGGGGCGCATCGGTGCTCGACACCTATCGGGAAACAGAAATGGTGAACGAGCAGGTGCTGCGCGACGTGAAAAAGATGATGAACGCCCTGCCTGCCCCGCAGCGCGAGGTGGTCTACATGCGCTACTATCAGCAGTTGTCGTTCAAGGAGATAGCCGAGCTTACGGGCGTAAGCATCAATACCTCGCTTGGGCGCATGCGCTACGCACTGATGAACATGCGGCGCATGGCCAAGGAGTATAAGATAGAGCTTGCTCTGCAGAATTAGTGTTGCAGGGAGCGTAGGGAGTGAATGGTGGCTTCGGGCGTGGCGCTCTTGAATACGTAGCTGCCCGACACCAGCACGTCGACACCGGCTTCTACCAGGCGAGGAGCCGTCTTGTCATGCACGCCGCCATCAACCTCGATCAGGGCATGACTGCCGCTTGTGGTGATGAGCTGGCGCAGCTGGCTCACTTTCTTCAGCGTGTTCTCGATAAACTTCTGGCCACCGAAGCCGGGGTTCACGCTCATCAGCAGCACCATGTCCACGTCGTGGATAATGTCTTCGAGCATGGCCACGGGCGTTGAGGGATTCAGCGTCACGCCAGCCTTCATGCCGGCATCGTGAATCTCTTGCACCGTGCGGTGCAGGTGGTCGCAAGCCTCAAGGTGCACGTTCATCATCATGGCACCCAGCTTGGCCGTCTGCTTGATGTAACGTTCGGGCTTCACGATCATGTAGTGCACGTCGAGCGGCTTCTGGCATAAGGAGGCTACCGCCTCGAGCACGGGGAAGCCAAACGAAATGTTGGGCACAAACACACCATCCATCACGTCCAGATGAAGCCAGTCGGCTTCGCTCCGGTTGATCATTTCTATCTCGCGGTCCAGATGTAGGAAGTCGGCCGCAAGCAGTGAGGGCGATACCATTGTTGCCATAATGCTAATTCAGGCAGAATACCTGCTGATTGGCTACACGATAGGTGTAGGCTATTTGGCGAATCAGGTTCAAAACTTTCTCACTGGGTGTTGTTTCTTCGTGTGTAAAAATCTGCATAGGCTATTGATTTTGGGGTTCAACATTGTTGTTTGTATTTATGAAACGCACTATCTTGCGAATTATTGTAACATGCGAGGCATATTTTTTATTTTGGGCAGTTATGCAATACTTCGGCAGCCATGACGTTATTATATATATAGTATTAAGGTGGAATGAAACAGAAAAAGAGCCACATATTGGTGCCCGAAGGGCTGATGTCGGGCGAAGGCCTGCTGCTGCATGCCTGTTGCGCCCCCTGCTCGTCGGCCATCGTAGAGTGGATGCTGAACAATGGCATTCGCCCCACCATCTTCTATTATAACCCGAACATCTATCCGCGCGAGGAATATGAGACGCGCAAGGAGGAAAGCAAGCGCCACGCTGCGAATCTGGGCATAGAATGGGTGGATGGCGACTACGACCACGACAACTGGCGCGGGCTGGTGTGCGGACTGGAACATGAGCCGGAACGCGGGCGTCGCTGCGAGCAGTGCTTCACGCTGCGCCTCATGGCGACGGCACGCGAGGCACAGCGTCGGGGACTGCGTTTTTTTGCCACCACGCTGGCTTCGAGTCGGTGGAAGAGCCTGGAGCAGATAGAACGGGCGGGCAGAAAGGCGCAGGACAGCGTGGAAGGCACCGAGTTCTGGGCACAGAATTGGAGGAAAGACGGACTACAGGAACGCCGAAACCAATTGCTCAGGGAGTATGGGTTTTATAATCAGTTGTACTGCGGATGCGAGTTCTCCATGCCTGTGGCGACTGAAGAAAAATGACAGCATTTCGGGGGCAGGGATACCGGGATAACGGGATGCCGGAATCCCGGGATGCCGGAATCCCGAAAAACCGGAATCGCGGAAAACCGGAATCCCGGAAAACCGGAATCCCGAAAAAAATACAAAAAAAATGAAACAGGAAGAAGATATAAGAAATGCGGTAGAGACCATGCGACGGGGTGGGGTGATACTCTATCCCACCGACACCGTATGGGGAATAGGATGCGATGCCACCAATGCCGAGGCGGTGAAGCGAGTGTATGAGATTAAACAGCGCGACGATTCAAAGGCGCTCATCTGCCTGGTAGACAGCGATGCACGGCTGCAACGCTATGTGCGCAACGTGCCCGACGTGGCCTGGCAGCTGATAGACTGCGCCAGCGAGCGGCCTACGACGCTGATTCTCGACGGAGCGGTGAATCTGGCGCCAAACCTGATTGCCGAGGATGGGTCGATAGGCATACGCATCACCCGGGAGCCGTTCTCAAAGGAATTATGCTACCGGTTCCAGAAGGCCATCGTGTCTACGTCGGCCAACATCAGTGGCGAGCCGGCGGCACAAAACTATCGCGACATCGACCCGCGAATTCTGGAGGCCGTCGACTATGTATGTTTCGCCCGGCGGCAGGAGCACAAACCTCATCAGCCCAGCTGCATCATCCGGCTGAGGCACGACGGACAGGTGGAGATTATCAGGCGATGAAAACAGACAGACATGCACTTTTTTTTGATATCGACGGGACATTGGTGAGCTTCGAGAGCCACGAGATTCCTGCCTCTACCATTGCAGCCCTTACACAGGCGAAAGCTAACGGCCACCAGGTGTTTATTGCCACGGGGCGGCCCATACAGATATTGACCAACGTGGGGGCTATAGAGCATCTGGTGGATGGATATATCACCACCAATGGCGCTTACTGTTTCGTGGGCGACCATGTGGTGTGTTGCAATGCCATTGCCCAACCCGACGTAGAGACGATGCTCGCCGACTCGCGACGCTACGACTACTCGTTGGTGGTGGCCAGCACCACCCAGTTTGCTGTATACAATCCACATCCCGACTTCGACTGTATCTTTGTGGAGCAACTGGCAGTGGAAGGCCTCGACCCTGCCTGCATGAATCTCGACAAGGCCCTCAGCGAGCCTATCCTGCAGTTCTCCCCTTTCTTCGACCTTGCCCACGAACGGGAACTCATGTCTCGGCTGAATGGCTGCGTCTCGGGGCGGTGGCATCCCGCCTTCACCGACATCACCGCCCGTGGCACCGACAAGGGGCATGCGCTGCACCTCATGGCCAACTATCTGGGACTCGAACAGAGCCGCACCGTGGCATTTGGCGATGGCGGCAACGACCTCACCATGATCCGGGAGGCCGGCATCGGCGTGGCCATGGGCAATGCACTGCCCGATGTGATGATGGCGGCCGACCACATCACAGCCTCGGTCGACGACGATGGCATCATGCAGGCACTGCAACAACTGGGGCTTATTTAGCCTGAATCGAGGAAAATTGCAATATAGATACAAATGCAAAACAAAGCGAAACATGCATAGGGGGTGGCGTTCGGCTTTTATGTGTAACTTTGCCACACAAAAACGATTTCACTAACAAAATGCATGATATGAAACAGATTTCGAAACTGGCCCTCGCCACCTTTCTTGTCGTGGGAACGGCGGCCGACACATGGGCACAAGGACTGAAAGACGCCTACAAAGATTACTTCATGATAGGCGTGGCCGTAAACCAGCGCAACGTGACCAATGCTCAGCAGCAGGCTCTCGTCAGGCAGGAGTTCAACTCGATGACTGCCGAAAACGACATGAAACCCGAACCTACTGAGCCGCAGGAAGGGCAGTTCAACTGGGAGAACGCCGACCGCATTGCCAACTTTGCCCGGGCGAACGGCATCAAGCTGCGTGGTCACTGCCTGATGTGGCACTCACAGATTGGAAAGTGGATGCTGAGCGACAATCCTACCAAGGAGGTGTTCTACCAGCGCATGAAAAACCATATTCAGGCCATCGTAACCCGATATAAAGATGTGGTGTACTGCTGGGATGTGGTCAATGAGGCCATGTCTGACGACCCCAACGCCACCGATCCCTATCGTCAAAGCCCGATGTATAAGCTCTGTGGCGACGAGTTTATTGCCAAGGCTTTCCAGTTCGCCCGTGAGGCCGACCCCAACGCACTGCTGTTCTACAACGACTATAGTACCGTAGATGCCCACAAACGCGAGTATATATATAATATGGTGAAGAAGATGAAGGATGCCGGCGTGCCCATCGATGGCATTGGCATGCAGGGTCACTACAACATCTACTATCCCACCGAGCAGCAACTCGACGAGGCTATCAGCCGCTTTAAGCAGGTGGTGAAGCATATTCATGTGACCGAACTCGACATCCGTGTGAACGAAGAGATGGGCGGTCAGCTGCAGTTCAGTCGCGAGGGCGTGACCGTGACCGACTCGGTGAAGCAGTACCTGGCCGACCAGTATGCCCGCGTGTTCGGCGTGTTCCGCAAGCATAAGGACGTCATCGACTGCGTCACTTTCTGGAACCTGGGCGACCGAGACTCCTGGCTGGGGCAGAACAACTACCCGCTGCCCTTCGACACCGAGTACAAGCCGAAGCTGGCCTACGAATATATTCGCGACATGAAGGCTCCGAAATGGCAGCTGCCCAAGCGCCCTGAGCGCAAGCAGCAGGACCGCCGCCGCGGGCAGCAGGCCAATCAGAAGGCACCCTTCAAGCCCGAGCTGGCCTTCCCCGAACTCGACGGCGTGAAGGAAGACTTCGTGCCCTCGGCCAAGAACCAGCCCGGACAGGACTATCCGCAGGTGAACTCGCAGGGATATGTGCGCTTCCGCATCGACCTGCCCGAGGCGAAGGACGTCACCGTGAGCCTTGGCCTGGGCGGACGTGGCGGTACCAAGCTCAAGAAGACCTACGATGGCTCGTTTGTAGGCCAGACCGAAGGACCGATGGACGAAGGCTTCCACTACTATCACCTTACCGTAGACGGTGGCACCGTCAACGACCCCGGAGCGCAGAACTATTATGGCTCCACCCGCTGGGAGAGTGGTATCGAGATTCCGGCCAAGGACCAGGACTTCTATGCCCTGAAGAACGTGCCTCACGGTCAGGTGAGCCAGGTGCTCTTCTGGAGCGAGAGCACCAAGCAGGTGCGCCGCGCTTTCGTCTATCTGCCCCCTACCTACGGCAAGAACAAGAAGGAGCGCTTCCCCGTGCTCTACCTGCAGCATGGCTGGGGCGAAGACGAGACAGCATGGAGCAACCAGGGCCACGCCAACCTGATTATGGACAACCTCCTGGCCGAGGGAAAGGCCAAGCCCTTCATCATCGTGATGACCTATGGCATGACCAACGATGTGCGCTTTGGAGGTATCGGACAGTTCACTGCCAAGGAGTTTGAGACCGTGCTCGTCGACGAGCTGGTGCCCTATATCGACCAGCACTTCATGACAATAGCCAAGAAAGAAAGCCGCGCCATGGCCGGACTTTCGATGGGAGGCATCGAGACCAAGCTCATCACCCTGCGCCGTCCAGAGGTGTTTGGCTACTATGGACTGCTCAGCGGAGGCCAGTATGAGCCGAAGGATATCAAAGACCCGAAGCAGGTGAAGCTGATCTTCCAGAGCTGTGGCTCGAAGGAGCGCCCCGACGGCATACGCCAGAGCACCGAGGCTCTGAAGGCAGCTGGTCTGAACGCCGTTGGCTACGTGAGCGAGGGCACTGCCCACGAGTTTCTCACCTGGCGTCGCAGTCTGAAGGAGATGGCACCATTATTGTTTAAATAGAATTACAGAATATGCATAGAGTATCTGTTTTGTCATTTGTCTGCGCCATGGCATTGCACGCCATGGCGCAGCCTCGTTTCAGCCAGCCCCATGGCCTTTACGATGGCGGCACGCTGACCGTGGCCATTCAGGCTAACGATGCCGAGGCCACCATTCGCTACACCACCGATGGCAGTGAACCAAACGCCAAGAGCAAGCTCTACACAGGGCCGCTTTCTGTTTCGAAGACCACGCTTCTGCGGGCGGCTGAGGTGAAGGCAGATACACTGTGCTCGCCCGTAGCCACGGCCAGCTACATCTTCATCGGCTCGGTGCTCAGTCAGTCAAACAATCCGGCAGGTTACCCTTCTACATGGGGGGCTTATACCACCATCTCCGGCACAGCCAAGGCCGACTACGAGATGGACCCCGACATGACCGGCGACGCCACGCTGCGCCCTAAGATTATCGAGGGCCTGAAGCAGCTGCCCTGCCTGAGCATCGTCACCGCCAAGGAGAATCTCTTCAGTCATGAGAACGACCCCGACCGTGGCGGCATCTACATCTTTACCGGCCCTCCCGTGGGCGATGCCACCGGCCATGGCTGGACGAGACCCGCCAGCGTAGAGCTTTTCAGCGCTCCACCCTCATCATCGCTC
>CAMJLB010000102.1 GCA_946406555.1 uncultured Prevotellaceae bacterium
TGAAGAAAGACATGGTCATCCGCATGAAGTCAGACACCAAGGCCCTGGGCGAGGTCGTTGTCACCGGTATCTTCCGCAAGGCCAAAGAGAGCTACACGGGAGCCGTCTCGACCATCGACAGAGAGCAACTCGACCTGTACCGCGGTACCAACCTCATACAGACGCTGAAGAATATCGACGCCTCCATCAACTTCCCCATCAACAACGTGGCCGGTAGCAACCCCAACGTGCTGCCCAACCTGAACATCCGCGGCAGCTCGTCGCTCCCGATGAGTGTCGAGGAGTTCAACTCGAATGCCGCACAGACGGTGAACACGCCGCTCATCATCCTCGACGGCTTCGAGATTTCGCTGCAGAAGCTGATGGACTACAACGACGAGCAGATTGAGAGCATCAACATCCTGAAGGACGCCGCTGCCACCGCCATCTACGGTTCGCGAGGCGCCAATGGTGTCATCGTCGTGGTGACCAAGACTCCCAAGGAGGGCAAGCTGCGCGTCACCGCCAAGGCCGGTATCAGCCTGGAGATTCCCGACCTCAGCTCTTACGACCTGCTGAATGCGGCCGAGAAGCTGGAGCTGGAGCGCAGAATCGGCCTGTACGACCAGAGAACGCCTGCCAGCCAGATTAACTATCAGGAATATTACAATAACCGCTATAAGGCTGTTCTCGAGGGAACAGACATCGACTGGATGAGCAAGCCCCTGCGCAACGGCGTGGGCCAGCGCTACAACATTCAGCTCGATGGCGGCTCGGGCGAGTTCCGCTGGGGCGCCTCAGTGGGATACAACAATATTGCCGGTGCCATGAAAGGCTCTGAGCGTAACACCCTGACGGGCGACATCACCCTGCTCTACTCGGTAAAGAACCTCATCTTCCGCAACTACACCAGCGTCACCTCCAACAAAGCCAAGGAGAGCAAATACGGCTCGTTCCAGAACTATGTCAATATGGAGCCCTACGACAACCCGTACGACGAGGAAGGCAACCTGGTGAAGACCTTCTTCAGCCTCAACACATCCACCGGAATAGGTAACCCGCTGTGGGACGCTTCGCTGAACACCATCAACAAGTCTGACTACTTCGAGTTCACCAACAACTTCTCGGTGGAAGGCTCATCACCGAAGGCCTGCGCCTGCGCGCCAAGATGGGTGTCACCACCCACAAGAACAGCTCAGACCTGTTCTATCCCGCCAGCCACTCGATGTTCACCAACAGTGAGTTCCAGAGCATCAGCGGACTCATGCGCCGAGGCAGATACACCTATGGAACCGGCGACAGCGACCTGCTCAGCGGCAACCTCACCATGAGCTACACCAAGACCTTCAACGACAAGCACCAGGTCTATGTGGGTGCCGACTACTCCATCTCCGAGGAGAAATACAAGAACCTCACCTTCGTGGCCGAGGGTTTCTCCAACGACAACCTCAACTTCATGCCCAATGCCCTGCAGTACATGCAGAACGGCACTCCCATCGGCGACCGCACCACCGTACGCCTGGTAGGTTTCACCGGCAACGCCAACTACACCTACGACAACCGCTACTACGTCGACCTCTCCTACCGTATCGACGGCAGCTCGAAGTTCGGCAGCAACAAGCGTTTCGCACCCTTCTGGAGCGTAGGTATTGGTTGGAACATCCACAACGAGAAGTTCATGAAGGACCAGACTCTCTTCAACAACCTGCGTGTCAAGGCCTCCTACGGTGTCACCGGTTCGCAGGACTTCTCCACCGAGAGTGTCTACACCTCTTATAGATATACAGCCGACGGCCGCTACCTGAACTGGTCGGCAGCCAACGTGATGGGCATCGGCAACCCCGACCTCACCTGGCAGAAGACCAAGGAAGTGAACCTCGGCCTGGAGTTCGGCATCCTGAAGAACCGCATCAACGGAGAGATCAACTGGTTCTCTAAGACCACCAGCAACCTGCTCTCCGAGATGGATATCCCCCTGAGCTCTGGTTTCGCCAGCTACATCGCCAACGTCGGTGAGCTGAAGAACCACGGTGTGGAGGCCTCGCTCAACGCCTACCTCGTGCGCGACTACGAGAAGCAGTTCAACTGGATGATTGGCGGCCAGCTGGTCTACAACTGGAACGAGATCAGCAAGCTCTCTGATGCCATCATCGAGCAGAACCGCCAGTACCTGGAGCAGAATGTCGATGTGAGCAACCTCTTCTATGTAGGCCGTCCCATGAACTCCATCTACGCCGTGCGCTCGGCAGGCATCGACCCGAGTACCGGAAAAGAGGTGTTCATCAACAAGGACGGCGACGTGACCGCCAACTGGAATGCCTCCGACAAGGTCTACCTGGGCTCGTCGCAACCCCTGTGGCGCGGCAACCTCCGCAACATGATCATGTGGAAGAACTTCACGCTCAACGTCTCGTTTGCCTATCACTGGGGCGGCAAACTCTACAACTCGACCCTTCGCGACCGTGTAGAGCTCTCACCCATGCAGATTGCCGAAAAGAACGTAGATGCACGTGTGCTGTCATCGCGCTGGATGCAGCCGGGCGACAACACCTTCTTCCGCAACTTCAAAGACCTCACGAGCGACATGAAAGCCACCTCGCGCTACGTCTTCAACGACCGGGTGCTTGAGCTCCAGTCGGTCAGTCTGCAGTATCGCTGGAACACCAACTGGCTGCGCAACATGACGAAGCTCGAGAGCATTGTCTTTGCCATCAACGCCAACGATTTGTTCTACTGGTCGTCGGTGAAGTACGAGCGTGGTACCAGCTATCCCTATGCCCGCAACGTACAGGGTACGATTACTTTAACATTCTAAACCGAAAACAAGAAATATGAGAATTATGAGAACAAATCAATCATATAAGAAACTGCCGGCCAAGGCTTTCTACTGTCTTCTTATCCTGGCATCATGCTCTCTCTTTCTGTCGAGTTGCAGCGACTGGCTGGATGTGAAGTCTGACACCGTGGCACGCGAGAAGAATCTCTTCGAAAACTACGACGGATTCAAAGAGGCACTGGCAGGCTGCTACACCACCATGGCCAGCCGCGATGCCTATGGCGAGAA
The DNA here is from genome assembly GCA_946406555.1 of uncultured Prevotellaceae bacterium. Lineage (GTDB taxonomy): Bacteria > Bacteroidota > Bacteroidia > Bacteroidales > Bacteroidaceae > Prevotella. The sequence goes on from CAMJLB010000102.1 coordinate 3,044, forward strand.
ACTCACCATGACCGACATCGAGGACCTGGCATGCCTCTGGGCAGAGGTCGGTTCAACCAACCTCCCCACGCAATACTACCTGATGCACCACCAGTACGACAACTCGTACTCCATCTCGGCCATCAAGAGCATCTATTCCACCCTGTACACCACCATTGCCCAGGCCAACTTCATCCTCAACCACATGGAGGAGGACGGACAGAACATAACCAGCAAGGATGCACGCAACGTCATTCAGGGCGAGGCCCTGGCCATCCGTGCCTTCTGCCATTTCGACGTGCTGCGCCTCTTCGGCCAGATGCCCAAGGACCCCTCGCGCCAGGTGTCGCTGCCCTATTCCTATAAGAGCAGCATCCACGAGCAGGCATCCTATTACAACTACAACGACTTTTTGAGCCGCCTCGAGAGCGACCTCAACGAGGCCGAGAGCCTGCTCCAGCAGTCCGACCCCGTGCTGAAGTACACCTTCTACCAGCTGAACGGCTCGGGCAGCGACCCCGCCGACCTCGACGACGACTTCATGATGTACCGCCGCTACCGCCTCAACTACTGGGCTGTGAAAGCCCTCAAGGCCCGCTTCTATCTCTACACCGGACAGAACAGCAAGGCCTATGCCGAGGCCAAGAGCGTCCTCAATGCCAAGATCAACGGCGAGCCCGTCATCTCGCTCTCGGGCATCCACGACCTCGACAACGAGTATTTCGCCCTGCCCAATGAGTGCCTGTTCGCCCTCCACAACGTCAGCCTCGTCAACTACTCCGTGAGCGTGCTGGGCGGCAATCCCACCGCACAGACAGGCGAGAACATGCACTACATCACCCAGGCCATGTTCGAGCGCCAGCTGTTCGCCAACCAGTATACAGCCAGCAACAACCGCTACCTGACGCTTTGGAACCGCAACGCCGTCAACATGCAGGGTATCGTGCGCCCCAACATCCGTAAGTACTACTACGATGCCCGTAGCGAGACCAGCACTTCCGCTGCCGTGGGCATCACCCTCTACAAGCAGTGCATGCCCCTCATCCGCCTCTCGGAAATCTACCTCATCCTGATGGAGACCACCACCGACCTGGCCGAGGCCAACACTCTGTATAAAGACTACATGGCTTCTCACAATGTGAACATCACCACCGACTTCGAGAGCCTCGACGAGGTGCGCAGCCTCATTGTCGACGAGTACCGCCGCGAGTTCTACGCCGAGGGTGTCATGTTCTACACCTACAAGCGCAACGGCATGAGCACCATGCTGTGGAATGCCGACGAGATGACAGAGGACGAGTACATCGTTCCGCTGCCCGACACAGAGTACGATCCGAATGCATAACATAAAACTAAAAACACGGATGATTATGAAGAAAATAGTATTTTTGTCAAGTATACTCGTACTGTTGTCAGTACTCTGCTCCTGCGAGGAAGACCTGCCACTCTACGACAGCCAGCAGGCACGCTTGAACTTCAAATATAATTACAGCCACTCCGACTCGCTCATCAGCTACTCCTTCGTCTACTACGGAGACATCAAGCAAGACACCGTCTGGGTGACCCTCAACACCATGGGATTCCCCGCCGACCACGACCGTCAGTTCGAGCTGCGCCAGGTGCCCTCTCCCGATGGCGAGAATGCCGTCCCCGGCAAGCACTATGTCAGCTTCGACGACCCCGGCTATAAGTCGCGCTACCTCGTGGTGCCCGCCCATGCCGTCACCATCGACGTGCCCATCATCATGCTCCGCGACGCCTCGCTCAAGTCCACGATGGTGGCGCTCAGAGTCATGGTGAAAGACAACGAGAACTTCATCAGCGGCTATACCAACGAGCTGTTCAAGGAAATCACCTTCACCGACATGCTCACCAAGCCCGATGCATGGGGAGCAGCCATGAACTGGTATTTCGGCGAATACGGAAAAGTGAAGCATCAGTTCATGATCGATGTCACCGGCGAGAAGTGGGACGACGACTACATCAACAGCTTCATCAACGACTACGGCTACGTGACTTACCTCAAGAGTAAGCTGCGCACAGCCCTCGACGAGGAGAATGCCCGCCGTCGTGCCGCCGGACTGGGCGACCTCTGCGAGGAGAACGGCATGCTCATCAACTGGGGACAGTTCTAAGTATTAACTTTAATTTGTCAACGAATATGAAGAAATATATTTATTCAGCAACGGTGATGCTCGCTCTCTGCGTCGGCTTCCTGGCTTCCTGCGTAGAAGACGACTCCACCTATTCCGACCATTCAGTCTATCTGGAGCTCAGCGGACTGGAAGAGAAATACGAGGTAGTGTCCTTCAGCAGCGACAAGCTTGAAATCAACCCCGTGGTGCGCTCCAGCTTCAGCGACGACGACCTGGCCTACGCCTGGTCCTACTACGATCCGTCGCCCAACTACACGTCCACCAATGTAGACACCGTCAGGGCCGACACCATCAGCTACGAGAAGAACCTCTCCTACAATCCCGCTGTCTCCGACGGCACCTACACCCTCGTCTTCACCGTCTGGTCCAAGTCCACAGGCTACCGCCGGTCCATCAAGACCAGCTTCAGCGCCTCCTCGGCCCTCTCAAGAGGATTCTATGTGCTCAAGGAGACTGCCGACGGCAACACCGACCTCGACCTCTACAACACCCGTCTGCAGGAGCTCATCCCCGATGTGCTCACCAACTACCAGGGCAAGGCCATGAGCGGCAAGCCCCGCTGCCTCGACGTCATCCACGGCCAGGCATACATCAACGACAAGGGAAAGGAAACCTCCACCAACATGCTGTGCGTCACCACCGAGAACAACGAGGTGCAGTGGATTCGGGCCCTCGACTGCAAGACCATCTTCACGCCCCAGAATGTGCATTTCGAGTATGTTCCCAACGAGATACCCTATCGCACCGTCCGTGGCTATTGGGAAGTGTACTATGTCACCAGCAACGGCATCTACTCAGCCTATTCCGGCATGATGGGCGGCAGCGGCGTCCTGGGAGCCTACGACGGCACCGGCGGCAGCGTCCATGTGGTCAGCGGCGCCTCGGGAGCCTACTATGGCATCCTCTACTGGAGCAACCAGACCCGCAGCTTCGAGACCTCCGACTATAATGCCGGCTATGCCCCCGCCAGCAGCGGAGTTCCCGGCTATGGCACCCAGAACCTCGACCTCGAATGCCTCGCATGCGGACTCAACATGGCGGCAGGCGAAAAGCAGTTCTTCCTCATGCAAGACCGCTCCAACCCCTCGAAGAAATACATCTACTATTTCAGCTTCGGATTCATGGGCGCCACCCTCACCGACGTCAGGGAACTCGACGAGAACAGCGGCTATGGCAACGCCACCCTGCGCGCCGTCTGCGACCGTCAGGCCACCATCGCCTACTATGTGAAAGACAACAAGGTCTTCACCTACGACCTGGTGAACGAGAATCCCGACAAGGAGCTCACCCTGCAGGGCATTCCCGCCGGCGAGCAGATCTCGCACATCAGCTACCGTCCGTATTATGGTTCCGGCCGCTTCAGCTATTTCGTCGTCGGCACACAGTCGGGCAACACCTACAAGGTCTATATGTACGAGACCCGTGCCGGCGAGCCTATTGGCGATCCCGTCATCACCTTCTCAGGCACAGGCAAGCTGAGCCGCATCAGCTACATCGACCCCGCCACCTCCGACATGACCGATGGAGCTGCCATGCCCATCCTCGACGAGTAACCGGCAGGCGCCGTCAGGCGCATCAGCCCGCCCCTACCCTATCAGACCGTTCCCGCCGGCAGGCGGAGACGGTCTGTTTTTTGTGTGCATCCTAGCAAAGAGACGCCCCCGGCGCCAGGGCGCCGCCACCGAAGAGAGAATACATCCGCCACGGAGGCTGTCGGCTGGTGTATGAAAAAGGCCACCGTGGGCACAGGGTAGGCCACCGTGGGGGGCTTGAAAAATACAAAAATTGATGCCAAGGGAGGGGCTTTTCAGATTTTATTTGTATCTTTGCGCCATCATGGATGATATTTGCTAGTCTTGTTTTGCAGCACGAGGGGAAGTGAAAGTCTGACGTGATAGAATGATGGGCAGTTTTTTTGATTGTTCTGGAACTTATATAGAGGATAGAATAAAAAAGTGCTGCGGTATTTAGGTCATCAGCTTATGAAAAATCGACTTTTATTATTGTTTTTTTTGCTAGGCTTTACTGTATCTTCGTCTGCGATGGCTGTTGCTGTTGACTTACAGTAGCATCATCGTTTGCCTATTTCGACAACCGTATCGTTTCATGGTTTGAATGTGTTCGAGATGCCCAAGACAAGACTCATCGTGCTGTTGCTCTCCCTCCTCATGGCCGTTCCTGTGATGCGAGGGCAGGGGCATTATGAACTGTCGTGTGGGCACCTGACGGTCAAGCTGAAGGGATACGGCAGGCAGTCGCTTACGGGGGTAAGGGCTTTGCTGCACCAGAATGGTGTGACCATCGCGGGTGAGCTGGCCGAAGACAGCACTACGACTGTATTCCGGAATGTGTTGGCCGGCCAATATGCACTCACGGCAAGAGCCCGGGGCTTTGCCGAGGTGACCGATACCGTATGGGTGGAGCCGTACCGGCACCGGATCAAGACCCTGGAGCTCAGCATCAGGGAGGTGGAGCTGAAGGAGCTGGCAGTGAAGGGGCATGCCAAGGCGATGGTCCTTCGCGGCGATACCGTTGACTATCATCCCGAGGCCGTGAATGTGTTGGAAAACGACATGGCCCGGGACATTCTGCGGCAGATGCCCGGGGTGAGAATAGACGGTGAGGGTATCAGCGTGCTCCATCATGAGGTGGGTAAGACGCTGGTGGACGGCAGGAAACTGTTTGGCGACAAGCCCATCACGGCCTTCGACCATATTGAGGCTACCGACGTTGCGAAAATCAGAGCCTATGCCGACCATACGGACAAGGCTTTGCAGGCGCATCGCAAGAGGTGGGTGCTCGACATCATCACCAAGAGCAAGATGCTGAGCTCGTATGACGGGCGTGCCATTGCGGCATGGGGGTCGTCGATAGACGAAGAGACTGGCAGTGACAACCGCACTCGCTATGCTGGCGGGGGGACGGCCAATTTCTTCTCTGAGGATGTTGTCGTGAGCACGAACCTGATGCACAACAACCAGAATATAGCGTCGACGCAGAGCCTGCGCTTCCTGACAACGGACTCGCGCCCGCTTACCTACAGCGAAAACAGCTGCGCCGGTGCCGACGTGACCAGGGAGTGGACGAAAAGGGCATCGGGTCTGGCCAAATGGTCGGCAGGCTATCAGTTTGATAAGAAGGCGGAAAGCCAGCAAAAGAAGCTCGCGCGCGAATACCTGGGAAAGGACCTGGGGTATGAGTGGCGACACTACGACAGCGAACAGAAACTGGCGAACAGCTCGCGCCACCACCAGATGCATGTTGATACGGAATGGCGCATGAGAGGTGGGGATGTGCTGACGACCGGTTTTAAATACCAGCTGAGGAACAGACACACTTCGGACACGCAAGACACATACGATAAGAATGACCGGGACGAATCGGAGGGGCATGCAGAGAACCTTTCGCGACAGCAGCAGCACGACATGGAGGCGGAGGCGAAGTATGTAGCAACACTGACTGAGCAGTCGCATCTGGATTGCTCGGTTGACTATCATCAATCGTCTGCCGACAATGACAACGACCGGCGCTCGGACACTTACCTGACAGGGCAACGGCGGGAATCGCTGGTGAAGGAAACGCGCCTGACGGGGCAAGACGACCAATGGAAAGCGGGAGGCAGGGCGCTCTTCTCGCAGATATGGGGCGAAGAGCGTTTCCTGCAGGGCATGAGTGTGGAGTATGTCCAGAACTATGCGCACCAGAAGTTGTGGCAGACGGCATGGAATGTATTGGAGGACAAGGAGGACCGGCTGAACACTTACCACTATCGGCAGAACACATGGGTGAGGCAGATGGCTGCTGTCTTCTTCCTGAAGACGGGAGCAGTGTCGCATGCTGTGAAAGCAGGATGGAGGAGCCAAACCGTGAGCGCCACGGACAGGCTGGCTGCCGAGCGTCATCGCTTTCGCTTCCTGATGCCCGTGGTCACGCTGAATGCGGGGTATATGCCTCCGGACATGCGCACCATGATGTCGCTGAACTATGAGTGGGAGCACCGCACACCGACCATGCTTCAGCTGCTGCCACTCACGGACACCTACAACCCCTATTTCATCCTGACGGGCAATCCTTCGCTGAAGCCGGAGTCTCAGCATAAGTTCTTTTCGATGAACAGTTTCCTGCTCAATGACTATGGACAGAGTCTGGACGTGAACATTGTCTTTGCCCTCCGCAGGAATGTCATCACGCAGTCGACACAGTATTTCTTCAACTCAGCCTACCTGGAGGACGCTGACGTGACGGTGCCTGCCCACGGGTCGGTATCGACATACTCCAACCGCAATGGTGCCTACGACGGTGCGCTGACGGTCATGTATTCGCTCCCGTTGGACCGGTATCGCTCGGGCTTTTCGGCAACCCTGAGGGGTGGTATCGGCAAAACGCCCTACTGCATGAACAGCATCACGGACTACATGTATCGGCAGAGGGTGGATGGCACCATCGGCTTCAACACCAGCCTGATACCTAAGACGAGGCTGAACTGTGAGCAAAGCGTAGGCCAGGACTTGATGAGGGCTGGCGACGGAAGTGAGCACGACCGCATATTCAGATATCATATGGAGGCTACGGTAGAGGCTGATTTGCCTGCTCATTGCTTTGTGAAGGCCAAGTATGATTTCACCCGTTTCCATCATCATGCCAGCGGCGAGAACCATTGTCAGAACACCTTGAACTGCTATCTGGGCCATCGCTTCGCCAAAGGCAGGGGAGAGATTAGCCTGACTGCCTATGACCTGCTGGACGCTTATCGCGGCAGGGTGATGCTGACTGAGCAAAACTACACGCAGTGGAACACGCAGGCTAATGACGGACGGCTGGTCAGTATGAACGTGACATGGACCTTCAGAAAGGTAAAGACGAAGAACGGGCATGTGGGGAATGGGGTGTCGTGGTAGCGGCGCGCGTTTTAATGATGCTAAAAAAATCATAAAATCGGCTATGAACCGTAACCCTTATGCGCGTTCTTTTCGTATAAGGGGTAAAAAAGCAGAAACAAAAATCATACCGATGAAAAAAATGAAAAAATCTTTATTGACAATTGTGATGGCTATGGTCGGCATGCTGGCTATGGCCAACCCCGTGAAGTATGACCTGAAAGGGCAGTTTCCGGCTGCATTGAATGGCAAGAAGGTGGTGGTCTATGCCATTGCCAACGACCGTACGCCTGTTGACTCTACCGTGGTGAAGGGTGGCAAGTTCGCCCTGAGCGGCACTTACAAAGAGCCTGCCATGGCCCAGCTGATGGTCAGCGGCGGGAAATTCTCGAAGGTGGTGCTGTTTGCCCTCGAGGACGACGCCACGACATTCACCTACGACGGCAACGAGCTGCAGGTAAAGGGCGGCAAGCGCTCGGCAGCCCTGGCTGACTACAACCGCATAATGAAGGAGAACATGGCCAAGCAGCCCCCGCGCGAGGAGTTGCAGAAGCTGGTGGCTGAGTACCGCGACGAGAAGACCCCGGAGGCCCGCAAGAAGGAAATCTCGGACTACTTCGACGAGCTGGAGCGTCCCTTCAACGAGGCGGTGAAGGGCTGGCTGAAGAAGAACAACGACAATGCCATCGGCGCCTTCTACTATCCGCGCCTGTACATCCGCCTGAGCAAGGACGAGCAGGAGAAACTGCTGAAGACCGCCAGCGACGAGTTCCTGAGCAACCAGGGCGTGAAGCAGCTGATAGAGCAGCAGGAGGCTGCCAAGCGCCAGGAGGTAGGGCAGAAGTTCACCGACTTCGAGA
>CAMJLB010000103.1 GCA_946406555.1 uncultured Prevotellaceae bacterium
CCCCTACAGTCGCACCTGCCCTGCTTTGTCTGCCTGTAACGGAAAAAATATTATTCTTATTTCTGGATAAAATTATTCATATTATTCTAATTTCTTTCATAAAAAGATAGCAGAAGAATTTTTGTCGGTTCCTTGCTCCAGAAAGAAATGGCCGCGCAGAGCGGCTTTCATGCAGGCTCCTCGTCGAAATTGACGCGTTCCTGCTCGATGACCAGCGGACGATGGCGCACCTGGGTGAAGATGCTGCCCACATACTCGCCCACGATGCCGAGGAAGAACAACTGGATGGAGGCGAAGAAAAACAGGCCTATGACCACCGGCGCCAGCCCTAACTGGAACGAATCCCAATAGCAGAGCTTATAGACAAAGTAGACGATGGCCGCCAGCAGACTGAAGGCTCCTGCGGCAAAACCCAGGAAGCAGGCCATGCGCAAGGGCACCTTCGAATGGTTGACGAAGCCGAGCATGGCCATGTCGTAGAGGGTGTAGAAGTTGTTGTGGGTCGTGCCGTGCAGCCGCCTGGGCTGCGTGTAGAACACCTCGCCCAGGTCGCCGCCATATTCGGCCACGAGGCCGCGCATGTAGGGATAGGGGTCGTCGACAGAGCGGAGCAACTGCACAAACGAGCGGTCGTAGAGGCCGAAGCCGGTGAAGTTTTCTACCTGCCGGGTCTCGCTGATGGCCTTGATGACCTTATAGAACGAGGAGCGCAGGGCATACATCACGGGATTCTCCCGGCTCTTGTTCTTCACGCCCACCACCACCTTGTGGCCCTCTTCCCACAGCTGCAGGAACTGGGGAATCAGCTCGGGAGGGTCTTGCAGGTCGGCCACCATGAGCATGGCGGCATCGCCCGAGGCCTGGCAGAGACCGTAGAACGGCGAGCGTATATGGCCGAAGTTCATGGCGTTGACAATGATTTTCACGTTGCGGTCGCGGGCGGCAAGGCCCTTGAGAACGCGCACGGTGCCGTCGGTCGAGGCATTGTCGATGAAGATGTGCTCATAGGTGTAGCGGCCGGCAAGGGCGTCGAACTGCGCCTTCACCTGCCGGTAGAGCTCTTCCACGTTGGGTTCTTCGTTGTAGCAGGGGGTTACAATGCTTATTTTCTTCATTTCGGGTGTTCGTTATAGACAAAATTTTTCAGTAGCGTGTAGGAGCAGAGGGCAACGACGGGAGTGGCCAGTATGCCTGCCCAGTAGCTGTTGAGCCCCGCCCCGATGAATAGCCTCACCACGGCAGTATTGACGATATAGACCACCACGTAGCAGGCCACGAAGCGGAAGATGAGCCTCGGGTTGGCGTTGCGGAACACGAGGCGGCCCGTGGTGACGAAGTTGAACAGCACGCCCAGCACGTTGCTGAGCAGCGTGGCCACGAAATAGGGCAGGCCCACGAAGATGGCCAGACAGTAGACGCCCACGCCGAAGGCGGTGTTGATGCCCCCCACGAGCACGAACCTGAGGAACTGGCAGTCCACCAGGTCGTAGTATTTCTGCAAGAGTCCGCTGCCGTCGTTGTTCATAGCGTCTGCCAGAAATCGCACTCGCGCTGCAGTTCGTCGGGCATGAAGGGTGCCATCTTCTCGAGCGGTGCCGACGACATGCGGCCCGTCTGCTTGTCCATGAACGATGCCGACTTGGGCAGGAGCGTCTGCTCCGGATGTATGTGCACCTCGCAGATGATGGGGCCTTCGGCAGCGAGGGTGCGGGCAATGGCCTGGCGCAGCGGCTCGCCATTCTCGCTGATGCTGATGTATGGTATGCCGTAGGCGGCGGCCAGCTTCTCCAGGTCGGGACAGACGACGCCGCTGGCGGGGTTGCTGCCCGTGAAACGGCCCTTGAAGAACGACTTCTGCGTGGTCTTGATGGCCAGATAGCCCTCGTTCTCGATGACGAAGAGCTTCAGCGGCAGCTGGTAGCTCACGAGCGTCTGCAGCTCTTGCAGGTTCATCTGCAGGGAGCCGTCGCCGGTGACGCAGATGGTGCGGCCCTGCCCCTGGCGGCCCACGCAGGCACCAAGGGCGGCAGGCAGACCGTAGCCCATGGCAGCGCAGCCCTGGTTGGCAAACACACGCACGCCACGGGGCACCCGCATGGCCTGATAGGTGCAGGTATAGGCCGTGCCGTTGCCCGTCGCCACCACGTCGCCGTCGCGGAGCTGGCGGAACAGCTCGTCGGCAAAGCGATATGAATTGGCATAGCCTGGGCTGTCGGGGTTGTCGTCGAAGAGCGTGGGCAGCTTCTTCTCTATGGCCCGTCCCCACTCGCGCCAGCGCTGGAAGCGTTCTTGCGTTGCAAGCGTCCTACGGCCGAGCGGAGCGAGCAGCTTGTCGATGGCCGTGCGCAGGTCTTCGTGTATGGGCAGGTCGATGCTGAGCGTGGGCTTGTGCAGCTCGGCGGCATCGGCATCGATCATCACCTTGTAGGCATGGGGTGCCAGGAGGTCGTAGGCATAGCTCACCTGGCGGATGCTCAGCCGGGTGCCCATGACGATGAGCAGGTCGCTGTTCTGCACCATGATATTGCCCAGGCGGTCGCCACAGATGCCGGGCTTGCCGAAGCAGAGCGGGTGGTCGTGCCAGATGATGTCGCTGCCGCTGATGGCCGTGACCACGGGAATGCCCCACCGTTCGGCCCACTGCAGGAACTGCCCGGTGCGCCCGGCGAGGCGCACGCCGTTGCCCACATAGACGACGGGAGCCTTGGCCTGTTCCAGCTTCTCGACGAGCAGGCGCAGCTGGCGGTCGGCCAGCTCGTGGTCGAAGGGGTCGGGCAGCTCGGCAGGGTCGAACTCGCGCAGCTCGCTCTCGTCGACGTAGGCCCCCTGCACGTCTAACGGCACGTCGACCCACACGGGGCCGGGCCGCCCGCTCAGGGCGATGGCAACGGCCTTGTCGATCTCACGCCTGACGTCGCGGGCATCGGTGATGGTCGTGCAGTATTTCGTGATGGGCCGCACCATGCTCTTGATGTCGGCTTCCTGGTCGCCCAGCTGCCTGAGCGCCAGTTCGGGACAGGCGGCAATGGTGGTGCTCTGCTTCACCTGACCCGAGATGTAGAGGCCGGGGATGGAGTCGAGCCACTGGCCCAGCACGCCGGTGATGGCATTGGTGCCGCCAGGGCCGGTGGTGACACACGTCACGGCCAGCCGGCCCGTGGCGCGGTAGTAGCCCTCGCCGGCAATGGCCGACGCCTGCTCATGGTGGTTGCACACATAGCTCAGGCCGGGCGTGTGGCCTATCGAGTCGTTCAGGTGCATGGCTCCGCCGCCCGTGACCATGAAGCAGTGGTGCACGTGGTGCTGCCGCACAAGATGCTGAAAAATAAAGTCGCTTACCTTTATCATGTTTGCTTAATCGGTGTGATGCTTTCGTTGTTGCGTGATGATTCGTTGCACTACCTCGTCGAAGGTGTGGCGGCAGAGCGGGCTTACCACGGCGGCGGTCTTGGCCATCGAGGGCTGCAGCGACACGACATGCCGGGGCTTGACGGCCCCGAAGTTCAGCACGCTGGCCGATGCCGTGAGCTGCCGTATGCGCTCTACGAACTCACGCAGGGGACGGCTCTCGGGACTGGCCACATGGTAGACCTCCTGGCCGAAGCTGCTGGAGGCCAGCGCATGACTGCAAAGGGCCATGACCTGCCAGGCGGCATCGCCGACGTAGAGGAAGTTCCACTGCTGGGTGCAGTCGCTCAGGTCGACGGGCTGGCCAGCGAGCATCTTGCCGACACAGGTCATGATGAGCGTCCAGGGGTGGTCGGCCTCGCCAAAAAGGCTGAAGATGCGCAGGTGCAGATACTTCATGCCCAACTGCCGGGAGAGGCTGAAGAGCTCTTCCTTGACTTGCAGCTTGGCCTTGCCATACTCGGAGAAGGGGTTGCAGGCCGACTGCTCGCTGACGGTGGTGAGCACCGTGCCATATTCGGCCTGCGAGCCAGCCTCGACAAAGAGGCTGCAGCCCATCTTGTCGGCACCGAACAGGGCGGCTATGGAGCAGACGACGTTGGCCTTCTGCACCTCCTTGTCGTCGCGCCCGTCGTGGCCGGTGCCCTGCCAAGCCAGGTTGACGAACACATCGGCCTGCGGCACGTCGCGGTACAAGCTGCCATACTCGCTCATGTCGGCCAGCACGACCTGTGCGCCGGCTCGCACCAGTTGCTCCACCTTTCCGGCCGACGAAGCAGGGCGGCATACCGCCACGACGCTGTGGCCTGCCTGCAACAGGCAGGCAACGAGCGACAGGCCCAGGAAGCTGGTGGCTCCCGTCACTACATATTTATATTGGGGATGGTTCATACAGGAATGAATGATGGGTCGTTGCCAAGGCTGCAGAACGCGTCGATCTGGTTGCAGCAGAGCCGGTAGACGTCGGTGGTGCGGTATTGTCGATACCACTGCGCGGTGAGTAGGCAGCAGTCGTCGATGGTGGTGCGGGGCTGCCAGCCCAACAGGGCGCGTGCCTTCGATATGTCGAGCATGAGCAGATTGGCTTCGTGCACGGCATCGGGGTCGGAAGCATCGACCAGCCGGCCATCGCCATACTCGCGCAACAGCCTCGTGGCCACCTCCCAGACGGTGCAGACGCTCTCGGCCAGAGGGCCGAAGTTCCAGCCCTCGCAGTAGCGTACAGGCTCTTCCAGCATCTTGGCCGCCAGGAGCATATAGCCGCTGAGGGGCTCCAGCACATGCTGCCAGGGCCGCACGGCATGAGGGTTGCGAATCTCTACGGGGCGCCCTTCCTCGAGGGCACGTATGCAGTCGGGCACGATGCGGTCCAGGGCCCAGTCGCCGCCGCCCATCACATTGCCGGCACGCACACTGGAAAGGCTGACGTGGTGCTTCGTGCCATAGTCGTGGGGATTGAAGAAAGAGCGCCGCCACGAGCTGATGGCCAGCTCAGCAGCACCCTTCGACGACGAGTAGGGGTCGTAGCCGCCCATAGGCTCGTTTTCGCGGTAGCCCCATACCTGCTCGCGGTTCTCGTAGCATTTGTCGGTGGTGATCATCACCGCCGCACGCACGCTTGGGCAGTGGCGGATGGCTTCCATCACGCTGATGGTTCCCATCACATTGGTCTCGTAGGTCTCGGCAGGAATCTCGTAGCTCAGGCGAACCAATGGCTGCGCCGCGAGATGGAACACCACCTCGGGCTGGTACTGCCGGAAGATGTCGGCCATGAGCTGGCGGTCGCGAATATCGCCTCGAAGGTCGGCAAGCATCTTACTGCCTATGCCAGAAAGCACATAGACATCGCGGGCAGTGGCCGGGTCGAGCGACACACCCACTACCTCGGCTCCCAACAGATGCAGCCAGACTGACAACCATGCTCCCTTGAAACCCGTATGGCCGGTGACAAGCACCCGACGGCCACGGAAAGCACGCGCTATTGCATCATCGATACTTTTCATGTAAAACAGCATTAATTGTGCAAAAATAGCCCTTTTTCCCGATATGGCCAAATATTTCACAGAAAAAGTCCTTGAAACGTTTTGCGCTTCAAGGACTTCTTCTGTTCTGCTATGTGCTTATTGGGCCAAAGCCCAAACAGAGCCATCATTTAAGATCAATATCAACGTCGTAAATATCTACACCAACGGCCTCACATTCCTTCTTCAGGCGATCCACCTCGGCATCGAGACCGTTCAAGTCGTCCAACATGGGAGCCAGGCCGGCAGCCATCTTCAGCTTGTCTTCGTCGCTCAGCTTCTCGACATCTTTCTGCAGCGTTTCCAACTTGGCCTGATACTTCGTGATAGCCTTCTTGAACTTCACTGCATCGGCCTCGCCATTGATGTGGGAAGTCTTGACAATACTAACAAATGCCTTCGTGAGCGCAATAAACTGTTCGCCAGCATTGCCTGTCAGGTTGTCGAGCGCGTCGAGCGCGTCGGCTCCTTGGGCTTCGGCAGCTGCTTCGGTCTTCTCAGCTTCCTCGCCCTCTTTCGGAGCCTTCGAGTTGCTACAAGCCGAGAACGCCATTACCATGACCAGTGCGGTCAGCAGGGAAAACATCGTTTTTTTCATAAGCTGTGTTGGTGTTTAGGGGTTAAACTATTATAGCAGATTCATCGTGTCGGTGGCAATCATGAGCTCCTCGTCGGTGGGAATGACGACCACCTTCACCTTCGAGTCGTCGGCCGAGATGATGGCCTCTTCGCCGCGCACCTGGTTCTTCTCTTCGTCGAACTTCACGCCGAGGAACTCCAGGCCCTTGCACACCTCCGAGCGCATGCCTATCTGGTTCTCGCCCACTCCGGCGGTGAACACGATCACGTCGACGCCACCCATGGCGGCAGCGTAGGCACCGATATACTTCTTGATGCGGTAGAAGTACATGTCCTGTGCCAGCTGAGCACGCTCGTTGCCGGCCTTGGCGGCGTTCTCCACGTCGCGCATGTCGCTGGAGCCTCCGGTGATGCCGGCCACGCCGCTCTTCTTGTTGAGCAGGTTGCTCATGCCGTCGGCATCGAGGCCGAGCTTCTTCTCGATGAAGGTCACGGCACCGCCGTCGATGTCGCCCGAACGGGTGCCCATGACGAGGCCCTCGAGCGGGGTGAGACCCATCGAGGTGTCGACGCACTTGCCGTCGACCACGGCAGCTATCGAGCCGCCGTTGCCCACATGGCAGGTGATGACCTTCGTGCCCTCGGGCTTCATGCCAAGGAACTCCAGGGCGCGGGCAGAGACGTAGCGGTGGCTGGTGCCATGGAAGCCGTAGCGGCGCACGCCATACTTCTCGTACAGCTCGTAGGGGATGGCATACATATATGCCTTGGCGGGCATGGTCTGGTGGAAGGCGGTGTCGAACACGCCCACCTGTGGCAGGCCGGGCATGAGCTCCTTCACGGCATTCACGCCTTTCAGGTTGGCGGGGTTGTGCAGGGGGGCGAGGTCCGAGACGGCCTCGAAGGCCTGGAGCACCTCGTCGGTGAGCACCACGCTCTTGTTGAACTTCTCGCCGCCGTGCACCATGCGGTGGCCCACGGCATCGATCTCGCTGAGGTCTTTAATCACGCCTATCTCGGGGTCGGTGAGCAGCGAGAAGATAAACTTCACGCCCTCGGTGTGCTCGGGAATGTCGTGCATGATCTGCTTCTTCTCGCCGTTGGCCAGCTTCACCTTCACGAAAGCCCCGTCGAGGCCCACGCGCTCGGCGCCGCCGCTGGTCATCACACTCTTGTCGTCCATGTTGTAAAGCGCATATTTAATGCTGGACGAGCCGCAATTCAAAACTAAAATTTTCATTTTTATAACGTGTTTGTTTTGGACAGAAATTATTATAATTAATATAATTTTTATTCAACTATATATATCTTATAGTTCATTTGAGTCAATAGCACAAATTTGTCTGTTTCTGGCAGATATAAGTAGCGTTCGGCTCGCAGACTTTTTTCGCAAAAATTCAATAGAACCCCTCTGACAAGATGAGTTATTCGCATGTAGTTGAACAATTGTGAGCGATGCTCAGATGATATTTTGTCTACTGCTTTTAATTCAATGAGTACTCCATTATTCCCCAATCTTGCATCTCGAGAGCCATGGCCTCTTGATAAATGAGTTCCGAAAGCCCTCGTCCAAGCGTTTTATGAACCTCTTGAGCGACCCCTACAATATCATATATGTCTTTATACTCTTGTCTTGTCATTGGTTAGAAAAAATTATAGTAATTATAATAATTTCTGTCCTTTGTTTTATTTAATGTTTAATGTTTCATTTTTCGCTCTTCACTTCTTGGCGTCCATGGCCTGGCATGCGGTGATGGCCACGAGGTAGTAGATGTCCTCGACGGAGCATCCGCGCGAGAGGTCGTTCACCGGGCGTGCTATGCCTTGCAGGATGGGGCCTATGGCGGTGGCGCCGGCCAGTCGCTGCACGAGCTTATAGGCAATGTTGCCCACCTCGAGGCATGGCATCACCAGCACGTTGGCCTTGCCTGCGATGTCGCTGCCGGGCGCCTTCTTCGCACCCACGCCGGGCACGAGGGCGGCATCGGCCTGCAGCTCGCCGTCGATCTTCAGGCTGGGGTCGAGGGCCTTTGCCAGACGGGTGGCCTCCACCACCTTGTCGACCACCTCATGCGAGGCGCTTCCCTTCGTCGAGAAGCTCAGCATGGCCACGCGCGGCTCTTCGAAGCCGGCCACCGAGCGGGCTGTCTGCGCCGTGCAGACGGCAATCTGCGAGAGCTGGTTGGCATCGGGCATGGGCGTCACGGCCACGTCGCCAAACACCAGCACGCCCTGCTCGCCGTATTCGGGCTTGTCGGTAATCATGAGCATGGCACCGCTCACGCAGGTGATGCCCGGCGCACACTTGATAATCTGCAGGGCGGGGCGCAGCGTCTCGCCCGTGGTGCTCAGAGCGCCCGAGATCTGGCCGTCGGCGCCCTCGGTCTTGATGATCATGCAGCCCAGGTAGAGCGGGTCCTTCACCAGCTCGCGGGCCTTCTCGATGGTCATGCCCTTCTTCTCGCGCAGCTTCTGCAGCAGCTGGGCCAGCTCTTCGCTCTTCTCATAGTTCAGCGGGTCTATGAGCGTGGCCTTGTCGATGTGGGTCAGCCCCTTCTCCTTGGCCAGGGCATGCACCTTCTCGGGGTTGCCAATGAGGATAAGGTCGGCCAGGTCGTCGGCCAGCACGCGGTCGGCTGCACACAGTGTACGCTCCTCCTCTGCCTCGGGGAGCACGATGCGCTGCTTGTTGCTCTTAGCACGCGCAATAATCTGTTCAATTAATCCCATAGTTTGTTTTTAAAGGTTTGTGAAAAAATGAATTGTTGGTTGCAAAATTAGCAAAAAATATCGGAATACCCACTGAGTATTCCGATAAAATATGTTATTTTTGCCGTTTAGCATTTTTTGTTGTTTCTTGTTGGCGCTGTGTCGTGATTATTCAGTATATTTGCAGCTATAATGAAAAAAGGAAGAAAGACTATGCAACAATCCATACCCCCTATCCTCCAGATTGGCGAGGTGCTCATCTCGTCGGACCTGCTTACCGAGCAGTTCTGCTGCGACCTGTCGGCCTGCAAGGGCGCCTGCTGCGTGGAGGGCGATGCCGGTGCTCCGGTGACGCTCGACGAGATCATGCAGATAGAAGGCTCGCTCGATGCCTGCTGGCCCGACCTGTCGGCCTCGGCACAGGCCATAGTCGAGAAGCAGGGCGTGGCCTACACCGACCGCGACGGCGACCTGGTGACGAGCATCGTCGCCGGCCGCGACTGCGTGTTCACCTACTATGCCGACATTGCCGACCCCGCCACCCACGACCCCGTCAAGGGATGCTGTCTCTGTGCGCTCGAGAAGGCCTGCCGCGAGGGCCGCAGCTCGTTTCTCAAGCCTATCAGCTGTGCGCTCTACCCTATCCGCGAGAAGCGTTTCAGCGATGGCACCGTGGCGCTGAACTACCACCGCTGGGCGGTGTGCCGCCCGGCAGTAGAGAAAGGGCGCCGCCTGCAGCTGCCCGTCTATCGCTTCCTGCAGGAGCCGCTGGTGCGCCGATTCGGACAGGAGTGGTACGACGAACTGTGCGACGTGGCCAAACAACTGCTCAACCATCACTCATAGTACTCCGGAGATGGGGAGGCTCGTCTCCATTATTCCCACTCGTCACCAGCCCTTTCGTCATCGTCCCAGCCGGTGCCGCCGTGGCTGCGGGCACGGGCGGTACCTTTGCCGCCGCCGCCAAAGCCGATGCCGACATTGCCGTTGACATTCTTTACTTCGTTGCTGGCGCAGATGATGCCCTGCTGCTGTAGCATGACCACCATCATGGTGGGCTTCAAATATGCTTTCTTCATCGTTCTCTATGGATTAATTGTTTTTTGTCTACGGACTTTCTGGACTTACAGGACAGTCCTTTGAGTCCTTTGAGTCCGTAGACTTTGATTTATTTAATCACTACCTTTTTACCATTATTTATATAGATGCCGCGCAGCGTCGGCTTCTTGCCATTGAGCTTGCGTCCGTCGATGGTGTACCAGACATTGTCGGAATTCGTGAAATTCGTGGTTATAATTCCCGTTGCGTTATCGTCGCCAAAGAAGTTCAGCACAAAGGCGCGGACGCCTGCGCTCGGGCTGTTGGTCTCGCCGGCGGTGAGGCCCTGCTTCAGCTGGAAGTAGCCGCGGAAGGCGTTCACCTTGAAGTCGCTGGCGGTGGGATAGTAGAGCTTGTTGTCAGCACCGAGGTAGAGGTTGGTCTTCCCGTCGGTGTAGATGCTGACGGGTCTGTAGGTGCCCATGAAATCGACATAGTCGGTCGAGACGTTGGCAGCGGCATCGCTGATGATGACATCGTTGAACACGGGATTAGCGATATCGGTGCCTTCAGCCCACTTCACGATATACGGTGTGCCGGCCTCTATGCTGGTCAGGTCATCGCCGAAGTTCATCGTCAGCGTGCCGCCCTCGAAGCTGGTCGATGCGAGGGTCTTCACCGTGGCTCCCTGCAAGGGCGTGCCGGTGAAGTTGTCCACGTTGAACGGCACGCAGAGCGTGTTCCATGCGCCGTCCTTGTAGAGCGTGCGACCCTGCAGCGTCACGTCGGCCACGAGGCCGTGCGCCTCGCTGATAGTGGTGCTGTTGTCGGCGTTGTCGGCCAGGCTGATGGTGGCGGGAAGCATGTAGTATATGCCGTCGTAGAAGATGGCGTCCTCGTAGGCCGTCAGCACGCCGTAGTCCTGTTTCTGGTTGCCGAGAGGGGCAGGGGGAGTGGTGAAGGAGAAGCAATGCGTGCCATAGGTTCCGGCGCTGGTGGTCTTGTAGCTGTTGGTCACAGTCACGGTGCCTTTGTTCATCCGCACGAGGTCCAGGCCGCCAGTGTTCTGTCCGTCGGCCATCAGGTAGAGGCAGTCGGTGACGCTCTTCGTGCCATCGCTTTCGCCCCATCCGACGATG
>CAMJLB010000104.1 GCA_946406555.1 uncultured Prevotellaceae bacterium
GCACGATGCTGTGCTCCTGCAGGTTGTGACCCTCTCCGGGAATGTAACTGTTGACTTCCTTCTGGTTAGTCAGACGAACACGGGCTACCTTACGCATAGCCGAATTAGGCTTCTTGGGGGTCGTCGTATACACACGAACGCACACGCCGCGACGCTGGGGACAGTTGTCCAGCGCGGGTGACTTCGACTTGTCTACGATCACCTTTCTGCCTTTGCGAACCAATTGTGAAATTGTAGGCATAATTAAAACTCTTTTTTGTTATTATATATTATTTGTTTGTACTCAACAAGTTACGTTTCACCCTTAAAGGGCTATTTCGGGCTGCAAAGGTACAAACTTTCCCCGAAACCACCTAATATATAATAAAATAAAAGCCTTACACTTTGAAATAATTAACAAAATATAAGGCTTTTAATATTTCTTAAGCTCGTTTTTCACGATTATGCTTCACCATTCCCTACGTTGAAAGGGGCGATGGTGCGTCCTTGCTGCGGCTGGTTAGGCAATTTGATGGTGCCGAAAGCCTGTTCGTAGCGCATGATGTTCTCTTGCAGTGCACCAAGCAGGCGCTTTGCATGCTCAGGAGCCAAAATAACGCGGCTCTTCACCTGCGCCTTGGGCAGACCTGGAAGCACACGAGCGAAATCGAGCACGAAATCGCTGCTGCTATGAGTGATGATGGCAAAGTTGGCATAATTGCCCTGGGCCACGTCGGGGGTTAGTTCTATCTGCAGACCCTGCTGCTTCTGTTCATTCTCGTTCATTGTTCTTACTATTATTAATTATGGTTTATAAAAAGCAGACACAAAGGTAATGCTTTTTTCTGAATCGTGCAAGAAATCGCCGCACATTTTTTGGCGAAGCTTTTCATGGGTGGACATAGTTGGCAAGGGGGAGCCGTTAAGCACGACAAGAGGCAGCCGCACATTGTCGCGTCTGCCTCCTGTCTTGTTTACGGTAAACCAGATTTTCAATAAGGCTTAGTTGCCCACCACGATAACGCAACGGTTACGGTCGTTGTCGCTGAAGGGCTGCTTTGTATCGCCGAACGATTCAATTTTCATCTGCGAGGCGGGCACCCCCTTCTTCTGCAGCCACTTGGCCACCTTGTCGGCACGCTGGGCTGCATACTTGGCATTGATGCGAGGGTTGCCCGTTCCCTTGTCGGCATAGCCACTGATTAAGAGGCTCTTCCCGGGGTTTTTCTTGCACCACTCGGCCACTTTGTTGAGCTGATTCTCCGAGTTGGGTTCGGTGAGACGGATCTCGTAATAGAGCGTCTCGCTAAGAGGCTCAGCCTTCTTCTCTACCACGACGGGCTTGGGTTCAGGCTTCTTCTCTACCACCGCGGGCTTGGGTTCGGGTTTCTTCTCTTCCACCACGGGCTGCGGCACAGGTTCGGGAGCAGGCTGCGGAGCCTTCTTCTTCATGCCAAACTTATAGGTGAGACCAAGGAAGGCGGCCAGCTGCCAGTCTACGCACTCATTGGTCTTCAGGTTGTAGAGGTCGTTTTTGAAGTTGGCATCCACCTCAAGACTCAGTGCCAGATGGCGGTTGAAGTTATGCTCCACGGCCGTTCCCAGGCGTCCATTGAAGGTGCTGTGCTTGGTGCCGCACACCTGCTCATGATAGTAAGGATGGCTATCCTGTGTAGAGCCAACGATGCCTTTGAACTCGTCGTAGTCCCACGAGTAGTTGGCACCGAAGCCAGCGATAAGCAGCCAGTTCCAGGCCTGCGAGGCCCTCTTGGGACTGATGATATTCGACATATTGAACAGGAAGTCGATGTCGGCCGTCATGGCATTGAACTTGTACGTCTGTTTAGCTACATTATACTGCCCCTCGGCGATGCCCCCCTTCTGCTGATAGCCCATCACATGCAGGCGTGTTCCAAACTCGGGTGCAAACCAGCGGCCAGCCTGAACGGCAAACTGCGGCGTGAGGAGTTTCAGCGAATTATAGTTGGTGAACGTGGTCTGTCCGCCAGCCTGCAATCCAACAAACCAGTTGGGATAGAACTCCTCTTTATTGTCTTGTGCATAAGCTGCCGTGGACACCCCTAAAAGGAGTGCCACAGCTGCTGCGACGATTGATAATTTCTTCATAGGAATAACGATTTTTTCTCATTAAAGATTCTCTCTCTTCTCTTAGTTTGCAGGAGCGATGGTATAGGTACCCTCGCCGTTGCAGTTAGGCCAGAACTTCACCCGGTAGTCGCCAGCCTCGCCAAGCTGCAGGTTGGCACCATTCTGGTTGGTGAGTTCGTCGTCGGCCGTGCCACCCCAGCTGATGCTCCAGTCGTGGTTCATGCGGAACTTGAACTCGCCGGCAGTAAGCGGCCCCTGATAGACCCAACACCCTTCGGTGGCACTGAACGTCATATCGGCATCGGTGCCCCACGAAGTATCGCCGTTCACGGCAGAGCCAATGAGCGAAATGGTCTCAACGGGAGTAAGGGTATAGGTGGCGCTGACCTGATTGACCTTCACCTGATAGAAGCCCGTGGGGCAGTTCAGGTTGCCGCCACCACCCAGTTCGTAGCTGCCAGCGAGTGCCACGTCGTGGCTGCCGCCGCTCCAGGCACCGTCGATGACGAACTTGAAGCCCCAAGTACTCGACTCGTCAGCCTGCTGAATGTAGTAGAATCCCTCGTAGTCGCCACCACCCAGGTGAGCCAGCGGCGAGGCCGAAGTAGACCAGCCGTTGTAGTCGCAAGCCAGATAAATGAAGTCGCTGAAGAATACCGGCGTAATTTCATAGGTCATATCCATGACATTCACGGTGATGGTATAGAACTTGGCGCCATCGTCTTCCAGCAGGTGCCACGAGAGCTTGCCGTTGGTGCACTTGCCCGACAATTCGGTGGCATCGCCCGTGAGAGGACAGATGCACGACTCCTCCTTGCTCCAGTCCATGTTGCCATCGGCATCATAGGCCGACTCCGGGGCAATCTTGAACCAGTGCCAGCCTTCGCCAAGAGCGGGAATGGTGACGCTGAACACGGGATCGTCGTAGGGGTCGGCCCCGCTATTGGTCAGCTTGTAGGTCTGGTCGCTTCCCAGGCTGCCCAGATAGTAGTAGGCAGGCTCTATGACGATGTGCATGTCGAGCGGCGTAAAGCTCACCGAGCCAGTGGTGTAGTAGGCAGGATTGCCCACATAAGCCACCGACGTGCCGTTGGTCACCGTCTGCACCATCGAGCGCACATAGAGTGTCTTGGCCTTCGGGCTGTGGGTCACGTTGCTATAATAAGCCTCCTGCAGGGCTTTGGGCGAGAGGCGTATGGTGTCGTTGCCATCCATGCTCTCACCATCGAAGGTCATGGGGTTGCTGAAGTCTTCGCTGGTCGAAACCTGCACTTTGCTTTGCAAGCCTACCCCCTCGACCAGAGCGCCCTCCTTCACCGAGACCACACCCAGTTTGATGTAGAGGGAGTCTTCGCCATTTACGTCGAGCAGGTCGTTGACGTCTATGGTCTGGGTCATCAGCGGTGACACCGTTACATCGCCTACCTGAAGGACGCTCTCCTGTGCATTCTCCTGCGTGCCGGGCATGAAGAAATCCTCATTGCTGCACGACGTGAGCCCCAGTGCGAGTAAGGCAGCCAAATATATGCTTAGTCTTTTCATATCTGTTAGGGTTTAAATGATTTGTCGTTATTTCTTTTCAAACTTCACCTTGTTCTTGTTCAGGTCGATGGTGATTTCCACGGTGCCGCCAGCCCAGTCGGCAATCTGCCAGTTACCCTTGCCAGGCACGGTGATGTCGCCCTCGTAGACATTGTCGCTCATGGCGATGTCTACATTGGCATCGGCCTCCTGCGAGCCTACCGATGCGCCTCCATCCCAACCGGTGAGAGCCGAATAGAAGCGGAACTGGAAGGTGCCGGCAGGAATGTCGAAAGTGCCCTGGTAGATACCGGTGCCCACTCCCGTCTCGACGATTGTCCAAGTGGCGAGACCCTCGCGGTTGGCTTCGGCGGGTTCGCTCCATCCACTGCACTGGCCAATGATATACATCTTCTTGGGTGCCTTGATAGCCTTATAGGCTTTCATCATCTTGAAGACCACGGCGTTGGAAGTGATTTCCGTCACCGGTATGGCCACATTCTCTCCGTCGAGTATGGCAGCCTTCACGCGCATGGCAATCTGTCGCACGCCCATGTCCTTATAGTCTTCCTCACTCTTGAATCCGTCGGCATTGTTGATGGCCATGGCGATTTCCTCGCCGTTGACATCAGCCCGACAAGTGGTATAGGTCGTTTCGAGCAGGTCGTCGCACCAGGTGGTGCTGCCATCGGCCTGCACCACGCCTACCTGTACCGCATAGGTGGCCAGGGCGGCGAAGCCATAGTTGGGTTGCGACCACGTGAGCGTGACGGTGTTGTCGGCCGAAAGCTCAATGTACTGTTCTGCCATAGTAGGTGTGTTCAGCACGAATGTTGTTGGCTTGGCCGATTCGTCGAGCACGGGATTGCTGTCGTTGTCGTCGGAACACGACGTCATGCCGAAGAAGGCCAGTGCCGAAGCCAAAAGCGAAATTATCTTCTTATATTTCATAATCGTAGTTCTTGATTAATAGTCTGTATTCTGCTTGAGGTTGGAATTGTTGGTGATGTCGGCATAAGGTATGCCGAAGATGTTGCGCGATGCCGAGAACTTCTGTCCTTTCTCTACATTGCCCATCCATTCCCACTTGTAGTTCGACTGTCCGCCATAGCTGTTGAAGCGCACGAGGTCCATTCGGCGGCGTCCTTCAAACCAGAACTCCTTGGCCCACTGGTCCCTGATTACATTGAGGCTGTAGCTGCTGCTCTGCTGAGAGGTGGGCACGGAAGCGCGGTCCATCAGCTCGTTGAGCTTGGCTGCTCCGTCGGCGGTGGTTTTTCCACCGTTGAGCCTTGCGTCGGCCTCGGCATAGTTCAGGTAGGCCTCAGCCATGCGCATCAGGGGCAGGTCGGTATCCACGAAGGCATTGGTGGTCGACGTGGGCTTGCCATCGGAGCGCACGTTGCGGAATTTCACGCAGGCATAGCCGGCATCGGCATCGTCTTCATTGTAAATGTAGCGCGAGTAGCTTCCGGGATAGATGAGTGCGCGGTCGTCTTGAGCTATGGAGGTGACGGCAGCCACCGACTTCAGCCCCGACACATCGTTGTTGCCGAAGAAGATGTCGCTCAGTTTTCCCATCACGCGGTTGCACTTTCCCCAGCTGTTGCTGGTGCCCGAGGGTATGTCTTCGCTCATGCCGGCCGAGTAGGAGGCGAGCACCAGGCTGTGCATGCCGCCATAGCTGGTGGTTTTGATGCCATCGTGAATCACGGGAATGATGATTTCCTTCTGTGCTCCGTTCTGGTCGTTGTCGGCCAGGAAGAGCATCTGGTAGGGCGAATAGGTCTCTCCCGTTGCAGGATTGGTGGCACCCGTCTTGCAGAGGGCGAAATAGCTTTGCTCTGTGAGCACCTTGTTGGCATAGTCTTTTGCCAACTTGTAATAGTCGGCAGCGGCAGCATCGTCGGCCAGGCCGAGATAGACACGTGCATTCAGGTAGAGGCGCGAGAGCATCAGCCAGTCGGCCACCTTGCTGATGCGGCCGTAGGTGAGCTGGTCGGGCGTCTTCAGGTCTGCCTCAATAGCTTTCAGCTCGCTCTCCACATAGCTGAAGAACTGCTGGCGGGTGTAGTACTGTCCCGGCTCGGTGCTCACGGTCTCGGTGAAGGCGGCATTGCCATAGAGGTCCATCACGGTATAGTAGTTGTAGGCCCTGATGAAGCGCACCTCGGCCCGTCGGGCCTTAGTCTCGGCCGTGCCATCGTCTTGCACCTGCTCCAGATAGTAATTGCAGAGCGTGATGGTGAAATAGATGCGGTAGTAGAGTCCCGACGACACGGCGTTGTCGGCACCGTATGCATTTTCCACCAGGTCTTCATAGCCTGTGTCGTTCTTGTACCATATCCAGTGTGCCTCGTCGGTGGTCAGCTCGTTCAGGTTCCACACCATGCGGTAGAACTCCGAGCGTCCCTCATCGGCATCGGCGATGTCGCCATTGCCGTTGGGGCCAGTCTGCCCCGTGAGCACGAAACTCGAATAGATTTTGTTCAGGAGGGCATCCTGATTGAGCACCGTGGTCTGCTTGGGGTTGATGTTCTCCACATCGAGGTCTTTGACACAGGAAGTAGTAGTGGCCATCGTCAGCAGCATGGCAGCGGCAGCCCCGAATATAATTTTCTTGCTGTTTTTCATATTGTTATGCCTCCTTTTGTTTTAGAATTCGAGATTCAGGCCCAGTATGCCGGTGAAGGGTCGGGGGTAGATGTTTCCGTCGTAGCCTCCGTTGATTTCCGGGTCGAGTCCCTTGTACTTGGTAATGGTGAATACGTTCTGTGCGGTGGCATAGATGCGCCCGTTGAGCCCCTTGAAGCTATTGCTGCTGAAGAGGTCGCTGAAGCTGAAGCCCAGCGTGATGTTGTCGCATTTGAGGAACGATGCGTTCTGCACGAAGTAGTCGCTCAGCACGTCCTTGGCACCGTTGGCGGTCCAGGCTTTCTGCATGTCCATGTCCACCACATTGTGCCAGGCATAGCCGCTGTACGCAGAAGAGTAAGAGAGGTTGGCATTGCCCGCCTCGACGGCATTGTAGACGTAGTTGTTCAGGTTGGCACGCAAGGTGACGCCCAGGTCCCAGCTCTTGTAAGTGAGCTTCGTAGCCAGTCCCATGATGACGTCGGGATCCGACTTCTTGTAGTAGTAGCGGTCGGCTTCGTTGATGATGCCGTTCTTGTCGCGGTCTACGTATGCGCCACGGATGGGGTTGCCGTTGGCATCATACACCTGCTGATAGACGAAGAAGGCCGAAACGGGCTGCCCCACGTGGTAGGCCTTCACGCCGTCGGTCGAGGTGTCGCCCACGGGCAGTCCGCCGTAAGGAATGCGGTAGTCCTCACTCTCGGCATTGGTCAGCTGGTCTATCTTGTTGCGGTTCCAGGTCACGTTGTAGGCCAGGTTCCAGGTCCAGTCCTTGGTCTCGATGATGTTGCCTGCAATGGTACCCTCGATACCGAAGTTGTGCAGTTCGCCGATGTTCGAGTTGAGCTTGTTGGTGAACTGTGTGCCCACAGGCAGCGTAATCTTGTTGATCAGGTCGGTAGTCTTGCGGTAGTACACGTCGATGCTTGCGGTGAAGCGCTGGTTCAGGATGCCGAAGTCTATTCCACCGTTCCAGGTAGTGGTCTTCTCCCAGGTCAGGTCGCTGTTGTAGGCATCGGGGCGGTAGGTGGTGCCATCGCCCAGGATGGGATAGAAGGCGCCGGTGGTGTTGGGCTGATAGGTGACCAGGTAGCCATAGTCGGCAATGCCTTCCTGCTGTCCGGTCTTACCCCAGCCGAGACGCAGCTTGAAGTCCGACATCCAGTTCACGTTGCGGAAGAACGGCTCTTCGTTGATTTTCCAGGCCAGGGCGGCGGCGGGGAACACACCCCAGCGGTTGTCTTTCGAGAAGCGCGACGAGCCGTCGTAGCGCAGGGTGAAGGTGAGCAGATAGCGGCTGAGCAGCGAGTAGTTCAGTCGTCCGAAGAAGCTCACGAGGTAGTTCTCCGTCTTGTAGCGTGTCATCTCATTGTCCGACGACTTGTAGACGCCCGTGTCCACGGTGTTGGTGGGCTGGTTCGTCATCAGGTACCAGTAGTCGGTGTTCTTGTGCAGCCGCTGATATTCGTATCCGGCCATGATGTCGAAGTGGTGATCTTCGGTGAAGTCCTTCAGATACTGTGCGTATGCATTCAGCGACACGTTCGAGGTGCGCATGGAGTTCCAGCGGTTGGTGCCGTGGTAGTAGATGTCGTCGTCGAAGAAGTATGGCGAGTTGCTCTGCTCGTTGCGTCCGAACTCGAAGTCGGCTCCGGCGTTGGCGTGCAGGTGCAGGTCTTCGAAGCCATGAATCTTATAGTCTATCTCGATGTTGCCGATGTAGGAGTGCTGGCGGCCCTTGTCCACTTTCTCATAGATAGAAGAAAGCGGGTTGGCAGTAGCCAGCGTGTTGGGGCCTTCGGTCCATGAGGGGTCGTTACGGTCAACGGTCTTTGCCCACTGGAAATAGCCGTTCCAGTTCTTGTTATAATATGGAGTGTTCAGATAGACGGGCTTGGTGGGGTCCATCGCGATGGCCTGCCCAATGGCGCCCGTGTTAGAGTAGTCGCTGTGCGAATACATGTATTTGCCGTTGATGTTCAGCGTCAGGTGGTCGTCGAGCAGCGAGGGCGAGACGTTGAAGCTGGCCGTGTAGCGCTGGTAGCTGCTTTTCTTGAGCACGCCGTTCTGGTCGGTCATGCCGATGCTTACGCGATAGGGCATGTTTTTCAGTCCGCCGGTCACCGACACGTTGTGGTCGGTGCTCACTGCGGTGCGGTATATCTCGTCCTGCCAGTCGGTGTTGGCAAAGAGGTGGTTGCCATCGGCATCGAAGTAGCCCAGGCTGTTGTACTGGCTGCTGGCCAGATACTCTGCCTCGGTCATGCCCTGCGAGGTCATCACCAGGTTCTTCACAAAGTTCTGGTATTCTCCCGAGCTGAGCACGTCGAGGGTCTTCTTCACTTGGCTCACCGACACGTTGCCGTTGTAGGCCACGCGCGGAGCGCTGCCCTTACGTCCTTTCTTCGTGGTGATGATGATCACGCCATTGGAGGCTCGGCTGCCATAGATGGCAGTGGCCGATGCATCCTTCAGCACGGTGAACGACTCGATGTCGTTGGGGTTCACCGATGCCAAGGGGTTGGCCGATCCGGATCGGCCGTAGACGTCCATGGCCAGTCCGTCGATGACGATCAGAGGGTCGCTCGAAGCATTGAGCGACGAGCCGCCGCGAATGCGGATGGTGGCTCCGCCACCCGGCGTGCCGCCGTCGTTGGTAATGTTCACACCGGCCACCTTGCCCTGCAGGGCCTCCTGGGCACTGGTAATCAGTCCGTGGTTCTTCTCGTCGGGCTTGATGGCGGTGACCGAACCCGTCAGGTCGTTCTTCTTGGCCACGCCATAACCGATGACCACCACATTGTCGAGCACCTGGGCATCGTCTTGCAGCGTGACCGTCACGCTGGCAGCGGCTGCCACACGTGCTGTCTGATAGCCCACATAGCTCACTTCGAGGGTAGCGCCCTGCTGGGCCTTCAGGGTGAAGTTGCCGTCGAAGTCGCTCACCACGCCACCTTGCTGGCCCACCACGCGCACGGTGGCACCGATGACGGGCTCTCCGCTCGAATCCTTCACATGGCCTTTCACCGCAATCTGCGCAAAGGCACCCATTGTCAGGAACAAGCCCAGAATGAGGG
This sequence comes from uncultured Prevotellaceae bacterium, assembly GCA_946406555.1. Classification (GTDB taxonomy): domain Bacteria; phylum Bacteroidota; class Bacteroidia; order Bacteroidales; family Bacteroidaceae; genus Prevotella. The sequence goes on from CAMJLB010000104.1 coordinate 9,324, forward strand.
CAAGCAGCCTGAACGGAATCTTAAAGTTTACCTGCTTCATCATTACATTTTAAATTAGAGTTACTTTTTTAGTTAGTATTGTTTTCTTTCGACTGTCTTTCATTCTTGTCTTTATCACCGGCAGTGCAGCCTTTTCAGCCCTTGGCTCATAAAAAGTACATTTTTGGTGAATATCGGTTGCAAAGATAATTTTCTTTCACACATGTTGTACTATTTTTTGTAGAAAAACGTTATAATGCAAAATGCAAACGTTTGCATCGGCTTATAAGTAATATTAAATAAGGTATAACGACAATGTTGGGAAGAAATTCTTACTTTTGCAATTGCCAATAAAAATTATACAGCCCAGATGAAAGAAAACCGCATCTTGACAATGAAGGACATTGCCCGCGAACTGGGTGTGTCGGTGGCCACGGTGTCGCGTGCGCTGAAAGACTCGCCGCGCATCAGCGAAGAGCGTCGCCGAATGATTCAGCAGTATGCACGCGACCACAACTTCACCCCCAACGTGCTGGCCGAGTCGCTGCGCCACTCGCGGGTGCAGCCCATGCGGGTGATAGGGGTCATCATTCCCGAGTTTGTGCACCACTACTTCTCGTCGGTGCTGCGTGGCATCGAAGAGATGGCGTCGGCCCACGACTACCGCATCATGGTGGCGCAGAGCGGCGAGCACTACGAGCGCGAGGTGCAGCTGTGCCAGTCGTTCTACGAGAACAAGGTGTGCGGCATCATCGTCTCGCAGGCCAAGGACACCAAGCAGTACGACCACTTCCAGCGGCTCATCGATGCAGGCGTGCCGCTGGTGTTCTACGACCGTATCTGCACGGGCGTGAATGCCAGCCGCGTGGTGGTCGACGACTATATGGGTGCCTACAACGCCGTGAGCCACCTCATCGACACGGGCTGCCGCCGCATAGCCTTCTTCGGCTCGCAGCTGAACCTCGAGATTGCCAAGAACCGCTTCAACGGATATAAGGACGCCCTGCTCAAGCACGGCCTACCCTACCGTCCCGAGCTGACACGCATCTGCGACAACCGGCGCGAGGCCGAGATGGTCACGCCCGAGCTGTTCGACGGAGATTACTACCCCGATGCGTTCTTTGCCGTGAACGACGACACGGCCCTGGGCATCATGTACAGTGCCCGCCACATGGGCCTGCGGGTGCCCGAAGACATCAGCATCTGCGGCTTCAGCAACGACGTGCATGCCGTATGCAGCGACCCCATGCTCACCACCGTGGAGCAGCATGGGCAGAAGGTGGGCGAAGAGGCCGCCGAGGTGCTCATCGCCCATGTCGAGGGGCGCATACCCATCGAGCGGACCGAGAAGCGCATCGTGCGCACACGGCTCATCCTGCGCGGCACCACACGGTAGGACACGGCTCCTGAGCCACGGGGGGACACGGTCTTTCACGGGGGGGTCGCAACGGGGGGACACGGTCTTTCACGGGGGGCGCAACGGGGGGACACGGTCTTTCACGGGGGGGGGGACGCCACGGGGGGACGCGGTCTTTCACGGGGAGG
>CAMJLB010000105.1 GCA_946406555.1 uncultured Prevotellaceae bacterium
TCTTGTTGCGGAACATCTCTGCCTGCTGGCTGATGAGTTCGGCATCGTTGAAATAGTCGATGCGCATGGCCTTGCGCACTTCGTCCATAGTCTGTGCAGCCACCTCACGGGCGCTCTCGGTGCCTTTCTTCAGGATATGATAGATTTCAGGAATGTCCTGTTCCAGCTCATGACGGCGGGCACGCATCGGCTCCAGCATGTTGTTGATAATGGTATTGAGGAACTTCTTGCATTTCATGTCGCCCAGACCACCACGCTGGTAGTGCTCCTTCAGCTCGTCCAGGTTCTGGTATTCAGGCCAGTAGTTGGCAAAGTCCTCGTCGGAAGAGAAGGCATCGAGATAGGTAAACACGGCATTGCCCTCCACATGCCCCGGATCGCTCACGTTCAGATGGGTGGGGTCGGTGTACATCGAGCGCACTTTCTGCCAAACCTCATCGGCCGAGTCGCTCAGGTAGATGCAGTTGCCCAGGCTCTTCGACATTTTCTCCTTGCCGTCAGTACCGGGCAGTCGGCGTGCCGTTGCATTTTCTGGCAGCATGATGTTCGGCTCCACCAGCACCTCGCCATAGGTCTGATTGAAGCGGCGCACCAGTTCGCGTGCCACCTCGAGCATGGGTTCCTGATCTTCGCCGGCAGGCACTGTGGTGGCTTTAAAGAGCGTAATGTCGGCAGCCTGGCTCACGGGATAGCAGAAGAATCCCAGTGGTATGTTTGCCTCGAAGTTGCGCATTTTTATCTCAGTCTTCACCGTTGGGTTTCGCTGCACGCGGCTCACCGTGATGAGGTTCATCAGATAGGTGGTCAGCTCGGCCAGTTCCGTGATCTGGCTCTGCACGAAGAGGGTGCTCTTGGCCGGATCGAGTCCTGCCGACAGCCAGTCGAGTGCCACATTGATGATATTCTGCCGAATCTTCTCGGGGTTGTCTGCATTATCGGTCAGGGCCTGCACGTCGGCCATGAACACAAACATGCGGTCGTAGTTGCCTTCTTCCTGCAACTGCACGCGGCGACGCAACGAGCCTACATAGTGCCCCAGATGGAGCTTGCCCGTAGGACGGTCGCCAGTCAAGATAATCTTTCCCATAAATGTGTAAATATTCTTTTAAGTCTGTCTCTCTATTACGAAATCACGTGCAAAGGTACTAAGTATTTTTGTAATTTGCAATAAGAGCCGTCATTTATTTGCCTATTTTGGGTTTCAGCTCATCTGGCGAATCGTTTGTGAACATGTTCACAGGTGGCGCCTGTTTTGTGAAGAAATGCGCTATTGTCTCGGCAGGCAGGGTGATGGCGGGGTTGAAGTCGGCACTTTGCATATAGCTGATGATGGCCGCGCGCATCTGGCGTGCAACAGGCCTGTTTTCCAGGTCGTTGCCGATGTCCATCGTGGTCATGAGCAGCCGGCCATTGTCTACGCGAGCCTCAATGAGCATGCCCAGCTTTCGCGACACATGCCATGTGTCGATGGGCTGTATGGGCGGCTGATAGCTCTTGGGCAGCTCCATCAGGTTCATGACCTGTGCCTTGTTCAGCAGTTCCCACCAGTTCAGGTTGCTCCAGTCATCGGTGGGAAAGGCATACTTGAACAGAGGGTGCTCCGTGTCGATATATGCTCCGGTAGTGTGTGGCGGCCGCATCTTGAACCACGAGGTATTCCAGAACACGGGCAGATAGCTCTGCTTCACGTCGCTGCCCAGCGTCACTTGTCCGGCAGCGGCAAGCAGCACCGTGCCCCCTTGCCTGAGGGCCTCCAGGGCTTCATCGCACGACGTGGCGACCACGATGCCGGCTGCTTCAGGCATGGCCACCTGATGCGGGTAGACCCAGAACTCCCAATGGTTCTCATGCCCCTTCAGCGCTACTGTCAGCGTAAGTTTGGCAGGAGCCGGGAGGTCTGATAGAGGCAGGTTTATCGCCCCTGCTTCGGTATTCTTGCCAATGGGCACAGCCGGCACGTTGAGCGTGCCACGCTTGAGCACCCTACCCTTCTCGCTGATATGGTATGCCACCTCGGTGCTGCCAAGTGCGCCTTCAGTGGCGTTATATACCTCTATCGGCACATTGAGCACTTCGTCGCTGGTGAAGACGAACTTAGGGAAGCGTGCAAGCGGCACGAGCGGCGAGCAGAACTCGCGCCAGTTCTCTACCGTGCAGTACCCTTTCTCTCGCCAGAAAGCATTGAGCACCCCTACCAGGGCGGTGCCCTGACCGCTGTAGTCGTTCAGTCCCAGCAGTTGGAAACCGGCATAGTCCTTCGTGCGCAGGTTGCGCTCTATCTCATACTTGTAGCAGAGGGTCTGCAGCTTGCCGCTGGCATGCAGGAATTTCTCGTTCATCTGCTCCATGCCATGATCGCGCAGCAGGTCGCGGAAGATTTCGAAATTGCGTGCCTTATAGGCACCCGTATACTGCTCTATCTCTTTAAAATCGGGGAAGGCGCACCACTGTCCCTTCTCATGTGTGATGATGGGCGACTGGTTGGGCATCGCGTCTTTGTAGTTTCTCGGGAATTCTATGCCGGAATAGTAGTCGTCGTCGCTCGACGGCATGCGTCTGTTCCACTCGTCGAGGCCTCTTGCGCCCCCCTTCACATGGTATTCGGAGCCAAAATCCCAGGCCCAGCCGCCTCCCACGGAGGCACCGCAGTAAATCTTGGTGGGGTCGAGCTGTTTCATGGCCTTCACCCAGTCGCGCACGTATGGCACCCAGTCGCCCGCCGGCTCGTTGCCCGCAGCCATCATCAGGAACGAAGGATGGTTGCCATAGGCATCGAGCATGCGCCGCCCCTCGTCCATCAGATACTGGTCGATGGCCATGCCCCTGCGCAGCTTTACGCCGTGGTTGGGCCAGGAAGGCCCTTCTGGCTGCAGGTACAGCCCCAGCTTGTCGGCAGCGACAAAAGCGGCTTCGGGCGGACAGTAGCTGTGGAAGCGTATGTGGTTCAGGCCATAGTCTTTGCATTTTCTGAAAATGCGCAGCCACTCTTGCTCGTCGGTAGGAGCATAGCCTGTAAGTGGAAACACGCAGTTCTCCACCGTTCCGCGCAGGAAGATGGGGTGGCCGTTGAGCACCAGTTGCCGCCCCTGAATCTCTATTTGTCGCATTCCGAAGGTGGTGCGCAGCGTGTCGCCATTCTGTACGGCCACCAGTGTATAGAGATGAGGTTCAAACTCGCTCCACAACCGGGCATCGGGCATGGCCATGGTCACCTCTGTACCGGTGGTAGACACCACCTCCTTCCGGCCTTCTACCCACAAGCGGGTCTTTCCTTGGCCCTCACGTTTCAGTTCTATGCGTATGTTACCGGCCTTCACGTCGGGAAATATGCGCACGGCTTTCAGATAGTTCTGCGGATGGGCTTGCAGCTCTATGCGCCCGGTCACGCCGTTCCAGTTGCCTTGCGTCTGGTCGGTCACCGAGTGCGAATCCTGGCCTACGCACACATTCTCTATACCGTTATACACACGTATGGCGATTTCGTTCTGGCTGCCATATTTAATATAAGGTGTGACGTCGTAGACATGGGGCACCGAAAGCGATGTCTGGTGTCCGACCTCGGTTCCATTCACATAGACAGTTGTTTCTATGTGGGGCCGCTCCAGAAAGAGCACAAGCCGCTGTTTCTTCCACGCTTTGGGCACGCCCACCATCCGCTTGTACCAGGCATGGCCAGTGTAGTGGCGTTCTGGCGTAAGGAAGAAGGGAAACTTCATCTCGCCCGCCTTGCGATACTTCTCCATATAGGGATTGAAGTAGAACGACGAATCATAGAGCGATCCTGTCCATTGGGTATTCACACTCACCCGGTTGCCTTTCCCGTTGGTAAGCATGGAGCCAGGCAGGGTCACCATATCGGTGTATTGAGGGGTGTCGCCCATGGCAAATTGCCAGGTGCCAGCCAGACTCATCGTCTGCTGGGCATCGGCAGATGTGAAGCCCAGCAGCATGGAGATTGCTAATAGATATTTTTTCATCTTTTCAAAGTCCTTCGTAGGTTATCTCAATTTTCTTCACACGCTCGCCTTCGGTCCTGTCGGCCTCTCGTGGCAGGTAGACAAGGGGGCTGTTCTGCCAAGGCAGAATGCGCAGTTCCAGCTCGGTGCAGCCCTTGGGCAGACGCCACAGGCCATAGAGGAACGGGCGCCCATACTGGAAATTGTCGGCAATGAGGCGGCTTGTCGTCGCATGGCTGGCCTCGTCATGGCAGACGGCATAGAGGCGGGCACAGTCGCCCTGATACTCGATGCTGAGCAGCCGCCGGAACTGCGTTATGGCCGCTTGAGGCACGGTAATCCTGTAGACGGCAGCCTGCTGCCAGTCGGCCTCGGCTGGAGCCTCGGCCACCTTCGCCCTGCCCTTCGCTATCGTGCGCAACGGGCCTGCCTCCTTCACCTTCTGGCAGGTGGCACCCAACCCGATGTCATCATGACCTCTTGCTGGCAGGAAAAGCCGTTCAGCCTCTTCCTGCGTCAGCAGATAGATGTTTTCACAGACCGGGCGTCCGGTGCCCTTCGGCTTCAAGTTCTTCAATGTCTTGCCGCTCTGCAGGCAGATGGTGGTGGGAATGCCTTCGATGTGCATCATATAGATCTTGCCATCGCGTTTGGCCACAAGCTGCCCCGTGGCATACCTGATGCCATCAACGTTGACGGGGAAGATGGCCATCGCGCCAGCAGGAATGGTCAGTCGTGGCAGGGCCACGCCACAGGCCGAAAGCGACACATTCTTCTTTGCAGAAAGATGCTGCAGCCGCTCATAGTTGTTGACGAAGATAAAAGAGGTAGCGCCTCTTTGGTCCCCCGAGGGGGACACTATAGTTCTCACGCTCCATCTCAGCCTGCTGTCATCGCCCTTCACTATAGAAGCTCCCTCGGGGGCAGCAGTGGAGGCCGCGACCGTCGTGGTCGCTATCACTTCCCCCCAGTCCTGCATGAAAAGATGCAGGGGCCGCAGGCGATAATACGATTGATTGGCCTGCCCGAACTCGCCCAGCGGGGCCTGAAAATCGTAGGTGCACACAGGCAGGTCGTTGTTGGCCGTGCCCGGCGACGTCTGACACTCATTCAGCGTAGCCAACTTTCCTTCCGGATTACTACCTCCATGATACATGTAATACCCCAGCAGGTTTGAGCCGGAACCCAGTTTCACCAGTGCGAGCGAATAAGTGTCTTCGGGATAGATAAAAGGGCGCCGGTGATAGGCCGTGGCCATGCCACCGCCCAATTCGCAGGTGAAGTAGGGATAGTCTTCATCGCCGTTGTTTATCTTCTCCTCTTGCTTGCCCAGCAGGTCGGTGCCGATGGCGGTCGACGAGCGGAAGCTCTTGAAGTGGAAAGCCTTGTAATAGTTGCCCACGCACTCCTTCACCTCTTTGTCCCAGAACCCATCGGCATAGTCGCCATACAGCGGTATCATCTCGCCAAAGGGCACGGGCTTGCTCAGCTCAGGCCAGCCCGTGCGGGTGTAAAAGGGCAGGTCGAAGCCCGTCTGCAGGGCAATCTTCTTCAGCGCCATAAGATAGTCGCCGCTGCCGCGATACTCGTTGTCGAACTGACAAGCCACGACGGGGCCCTCATCCTTCCACTGCAGGCCCTGCACCTGTGTGAAGATCTGGCGGTAGAGTTTCTCGACGAAAGAGAGGAACTCTGGCTGCGTACTGCGCAGGCGTATGGTCTTAGCACGGTTCTCTCCCTCAGGAGAGGGATTGGAGCTGAGCGGCTTGTTGAACATCCAGTCGGGAATGCCCCCATTGCGCACCTCGCCATGGCAGAACGGCCCGAGACGCAAGACGACGGGCATCTCCTCTTGCTTGCACACCTCGAGGAAACGGCGCAGGCTGCGCTGCCCGTCCCAGCGGAAGATGCCTTCCTCTTCTTCTATATGGTTCCAGAACACGTAGGTGGCAATGATGTTCACCCCACCCTCTTTCATCTTTCTCACCTCGGCAGCCCATTCGTCGGCAGGTATGCGCGAGTAGTGCACCTCGCCCATCACCGGACAAACACGGCGACCGTCTATGATCAGGCTCTGGCGGTCCCACTTCACTTCCTTGCCAAAATTGCTTGCCATGAGCGTACACGGCAATACCGGAAAGGCCAGCAGGGCTGCGGTCACGATTGTCTTGATATTCATTGTTTTTTTATAGTTTAGCTATCTATCGGCCTTACTTGACAAGCCAGCGGATGTACTCGTCGGACACGTTGTCTATCTCGTCTTTGTCGCAGATGGAAATTATGAAAAAAGCAGTATTATTGCTTCAACTTATCCCACGTCTGACTCTGCGAGGCATTGAGACCGAAGAGCAGGTCGTAGACCGCCTCTTTCTCTTTCTGCGTCCCTTTTCCCTTATAAATATTGGCCAGTTCGTCTTTCTTGTAGTCTGTCCATATCTGGGGCAAGAGGCTCAACGGTTTGTCTTCGTGTGCCTTCTTCAGGTTTTCCAGGGCAGTGGTAATGTTGGTACGGCCTCGCTCTGCATTGTTGGCCATCTCGTCGAGCCCATTCCGGTAGTAGTCGTACTGCAACTGGCGGAAAGGCTTCATGTTCTCGTCGAGATAGTCGTTGATGATGGCAAATCGGTTGCGCGAGTCTTCAAACGACTTCCAGCCTGGCGCATCGAGGTTCTGGGCGTTGTTCACCAGATACATGCAGCGCTGCAGCACGTCGGTGCCTCCCATGGGAGCGAAGGTGTCGAGATCGAGCCCTATGATCAGGTAGGCATAATAGGCCATGAGGGCCACAAGCTGGTTGTCGATGGTCTCTTCGGTAAAGTTCAGACGGTCGAACTGGGCAAAGTCGAACTCAAAGTCCCGGTCGGTATTATTATATATAGTGGTGGTGTAGGCCGAGTTGTAGACAGGGCGGTTGGCCTGAATAAGTGCTGTGCAGGTGAAATGGTTGCTGCTGGCATCATACTTGGTCACGGTGATGTTGAAAGAACAGGAGATACGTTCGTTTTCCTGATACTGTAATGCCGTCCATTGCTTCTCGTTCACGAACTGCTCGAGTGTCTGCTGCAGGTTTTCAAACACCGACGCATCGGAACCCTGCACCTGTTGGTGGTTGATGTTTATTTTGGCTTGCAACTCTTGCGCCAGGACAGGTTTTGCCATCATCAAGGCAAGGGCGAAGGTTGCCATGCTATGGGAAATGTGTTTCAACGACATTTTCATATTCAGTTATCGTTTTGTAGTAAATAGATGAAACGTCAGTTTTATCATGATGAGCAACCCGGGATGCTGCCGTGCAATACCCGTTGCAACTCGTCGATGATGTCGCGAGCCACTTCCGGCTTCGGTTTCCGGCCAAAGTCTTTCCGACCGGCCTGACTGATGATGGACACCTGGTTTTCATCGCTCTGAAAGCAGGTGCCCTCGTTGCGCAGCGAGTTCAGCACGATGAAGTCGAGGTTTTTCTTCTCAAGCTTCTGTTGCGCGTTCTGCAATTCATCGTTGGTCTCGAGGGCGAATCCTACGAGTATCTGGTCGCTACGTTTGGCCTTGCCCAGCTGAGCAGCGATGTCGGGATTGGGCACCAGGTGTAGGTCGAGCGTCTGGCCGACGTGCTTAATCTTCTGCGCTGCAATGTTGCTGGGTCTGAAGTCGGCCACGGCAGCACAGAGAATGGCGGCGTCGGCAGCACCGAAAGCCTCTGCGGCGGCATCGCGCATCTCAAGACAGCTCTCTACGTCGACACGGCGAATGCCGGGGTGCTGGCATTTCAGCGAGACGGGGCCAGCCACCAGGGTCACCTCGGCTCCACGGCGGGCACATTCCTCAGCAAGGGCGAACCCCATCTTGCCACTGCTATAGTTGCCAATGAAGCGCACGGGGTCTATCTTTTCGTAAGTAGGACCGGCCGTGATGAGAATTTTCTTCCCCCGCAGTGAGTTTTCTGCCTCTGTTTCAGAGAAATAAGCATCGAGTACGTCGACAATTTTATCTGGCTCTTCCATGCGGCCTTTTCCTTCGAGACCACTGGCCAGGAATCCACTCTGCGGCTCGATGATATGGTTGCCAAACGACGAAAGACGCTGCAGGTTCTGCTGCGTGGTGGGATGGGCATACATGTCGAGGTCCATGGCGGGTGCAATGAACACGGGTGCCTTCATCGAGAGGTAAGTGGTCACGAGCATGTTGTCGGCCACGCCGCTGGCCATCTTGCCAAGTGTCGAGGCCGTGCAGGGGGCAATGAGCATGGCATCGGCCCAAAGGCCAAGCTTCACATGGCTGTGCCAGGTGCCGTCGCGCTGCGAGAAAAACTCGCTGACAACGGGTTTCTGAGTGAGGGCCGACAGGGTAATGGGGGTGATGAACTCCTTGCCGGCAGGGGTGATGACCACCTGTACCTCGGCACCGCGCTTCACCAGCTCGCGTATGATGACACACGACTTATAGGCTGCTATAGAGCCCGTGATGCCCAAGACGATTTTCTTTCCTTTCAGCATGCAAGTTAAAAGTTTATGTATTCTCTTTTTAAAAAAGGGTTCGTTACTTGGTTATTTCCGTGATGGCCTCGCCCACGCAGGCGTTGGGCTGCTGAATGTGGAGCAGCTGACATACGGTGGGAGCAATGTCGGTGATGTGCACTTCGCGCGAAGTGGCACCATGGTCAATCTTCCATCCATAGAAGAGCAGGGGTATGTGGGCATCGTAAGGATTCCATTCGCCATGGGTGGTGCCAATGGGCGACGACCAGCCGCCATACTCATAATAGCCTGGCTCGGGCACGTAAAGAATGTCGCCCGAACGGCGATAGTTGTACCCCATGATGGCACGGTCGCGAATGATGGGCGGCAGCGGCTGACTGTTGATGTGCTCGTAGTCTATCACAAAGGCGGCATTGGGCATTTGCCGCAAGCAGCCAATGATCACCTCCTTCACTTTCTGCAGGTCGAGCCCTTGCTCGCCGATGGCCTTTTTGTCGAGGAAGTAGCGGCAATCGAGGTTACGGTCTATCACTGGCTTGGTGTTGCCAAAGACCTTGGCCACTTCTTTCTCTATGCTTTGCAGCACCTCTTCTGCCATCCAGGGGCCGCCGTTCAGCTTGTGCTCCTGCATGAAGCGCCAGTTGTGGGCCCCGCCATGGTCGGCCGTAAGGAAAAGCAGGTAGTTGCCTTGGCCCACCTGAGCATCGAGGGCCTTGAGCAGGCGGGCAATGTCTTTGTCGAGCGTCAGATAGGCTTCGTCGGTGTGCTCGCCCCGGGTGCTGTACTTATGGCCGATGACGTCGGTCTGCGAGTAGCTCACGCAAAGCATATCGGTGCTTTCGCCACAGCCCAGCTGCTCGTTCTGCAGGGCGGCAATGGCCATGTCGGTGGTCACGGTTCCGCAGACAGGATACAGGCCGATGTCGTTGCCCGCGCGAAGCACTTCTTGGTTCTTCCCCATCCGTGCATTGAAGTCTTTCACCCATTGCGGCAGTTCGTCCATATACCATGAGCTGGTTATGAAGCATGCGTGCTTGGTATCTATCCAATAGGCAGCGTTGGCCGAGCGCCCTGCAGGCAGTATGGCTGCGCGGTCTTTATAGCTGACGCCTATCACTTTGGAGCGGAAGTCGGTGTGCAGCCTCAGCTGGTCGCCTATGGTATTGGCCAACAGGTTGCGTGGCGACTCCTTGCCTCGTGGCAGGTCGCTGCCCACGGTCTCTACCGAATCGTCTTGTGTGCAGTAAGTGCGGTGGCCGTCTATGCAGAAGTTGTTGCCGCAGATGCCATGGAAAGCTGGGGTGCTGCCGGTATAGATAGAGGTATGGCCGATGGCAGTGACGGTGGGTATGTAGTTGATGAGACAGTTGTTGCACGAATAGCCCTGCTCTATCAGCCTGCGGAAGCCGTCGGCACCAAGGCGGTCGTAATAGCGCGAGAGATAGTCCCATCGCATCTGGTCTACTACGATGCCCACCACCAGCTTGGGGCGCTCATTAAAAATGGCCTGCGCATAACAGGAAAGTGTGCAGGCCAATATTACGGAGATAATGAAAAGTTTTTTCATGCGTATCAGCTTAGTCCTTGCTATTGGCTCACCTCGGCATCTTCCATATCGCCTTCAATGTAGAGCCGGGTCATCTCTACGGCACCGTTGGCGCGAACGGTGATGCTCTTCTTGAAATGACCGGGAAATTTGCCTGTGCCATTATAGGTCACCTTGATTTCGCCTTTCTGTCCTGGCTGAATGGGCGATTTGGTGTATTCTGGTACCGTGCAGCCGCAGGAAGCCACTGCCTGATTTACCACCAAAGGCTGTTCGCCCACGTTGGTAAAGGTGAACGTGCAGTTGACCACCGGCTCTTTCTCGGAGAATTTGCCGAAGTTGTGGGTCGTTTTGTCAAACTTTATTTCTGCAGGCTTCTGAGCCAGCGCCACCGTCATGCATCCTAACAGCATAACGGTCATAAGTAGCAGTTTCTTCATAATCAAAAGCTTTTTACATTTATTTATTACGCAAAAGTATAAAAAATAGTGCATTCTGCATAAACAATCACTTTTATTTTAAGCTATTTTATATGTTTTAGTTTAAATTATTCCTATTTCTTTCATAAAAAAGAGCCATTTCTTTCTGGAGCAAGGAACCGACAGAAATTCTTCTGCTATCTTTTTATGAAAGAAATGAGAATAATGTGAATAATTTTATCCAGAAATAAGAAATAATATTTTTTCCGTTACAG
>CAMJLB010000106.1 GCA_946406555.1 uncultured Prevotellaceae bacterium
TGAAGTCGGCTTGCAGCAGCCAGTCGTGGGGTAGGGTGACGATGTTGCCCAGTTGTATCGACAGCATGGGGTGGTTGAGCTGTTTGTCCTGACCGTTGAAAGTCGTCGTGAGCCATTGCTTCATTACGGTGACGTTGTATTGCGGTGTCCATTTCATGCCGCTGCCCAGGCCGAAGTCGCGCTGCATGCCTAGCGTGGCAACTATCCAGTTGACGTGGTCGAAGTTCTTGGTGGAGGCCATGTTCACCTTGCTGTCCTGCTCTGTGCTTTCCATCACAGTCATGAAGGGATTGACACAGTGGGCAAAGTTGGTCGTCAGGTAGAAGCCTTTCCACATCGCCATGAGGTTGAAATTGTGGTATTTGACAGGTCGCAGATGAGGATTGCCCCTCTGTATGTTCAGCCGGTTCTCGTAGACCACGTCGTTGCTCAGCAGCCAATAGGCCGGACGGTTCGTGCGCTTGGCATAGCTGAGCGATAGCTGCACGACATTGCCCGGTTTTTCCTTTGAGAGCGGAAGGGCGGTCGACAGGGCGACGGATGGGAAAAGATCGTCGTAGGTACGGCTCTGGTCGCAGCATCGCTGACCGCCCACGAAGTAGTCGGACGCCACATGCTCATAGCGCAGGCCGGCCTGCAGCTGTAGACGGCCTAACCGCTGGTGCAGTTCCACGAACGGGGCCATGTTGCTTTCGTGCTGTTCGTTGTTGCTACTGGCAATATAGCCCTCGGCGTTTTCAAAACTGCTGCGCCAGCGGGTGTTGGTGTACTCCTCACCAACGGAGATCTGCCCCTTCCACAGCGGCAGACTTGTGATGAGTTTCTCGGCCACCATGCAGCCGTTGGTCTGGGTCTCGGTGTGCACGTTGCGGTTCTCGTAGTTGCGGCTCAACTCTTGCTGCTGGTTGCGACTCAGGTTCTGATAGTCGGTGTATTCGGCATTGAAGTCGATGGAGAATCGGCCCAGCTTGCCTGTATAATAGAGGTTTGCCTGGTGCTTGGGCGCATTCTTGTCGCGGCGAGTTCCGCTGTTGTGCAGGTGGTCGTAAGGTGTGCCGTTGGCCAGCAGGTCGTCGGCATTGTCGTAGGCGGTCTTCACGTAGTCGTAGACGTGCTGATAGAATCCTCCGAAGGAGTTGCTGTCGTTCAGCTGGTAGTTGAAGCCCATGCGCCCTTCCGCGTAGGGGTTGTGCGCCGTGGATTGCTTCTGGTTGTCGACTCTCCACAGCGTGTCGGCAAAGATGGTCTGCCCGAAATCGCCCCGGCTCCACCGCTTGTTGTAGGCTCCGAAGAGGTTGGCGAACAGCTCCAGGCGGTTCGTGCGGTAGGTCAGGTTGATGCGCTCGTTGTTGACGTAGCCGTGCCCCTTGCGGCTCCATGAGGTCAGTTCTACGCCGATGCCCTCGCCTGCTGCCCGCCTGGTGCGGATGACGATGACGGCCTGGACCGATGCGTCGTAGCGTGCGCCCGGGTTCTGAACCACCTCGACGCTGCGGATGTTGTCCGACGGAATGTTGCGCAGCTCGTTCATGTCGGTCAGCTTGCGGTTGTTCAGATAGATGAGCGGTGCGCCCTTGCCCAGAATCTCGTAGCCCTCGCCCTTCCTTGAGATGGTGGGCACTCGCGACAGCACGTCTTCAGCCGTTCCCAACCGGGCCATCACGGTTCCTTCTACGTTCATCACCAGCGAACTGCCCCGTAGTTCGGCTTTTGGTCGCTCGCCTGTGACTACCACACCGTTGATGGTCATCGTTTCGGGCTTTATCTGAATGTTTCCCACATGTTCGTCGTTGCATAGGCGAAAGACTGTCTTGTAGCCTACGTATGAGATACGGGCAAGAACGGCAGGCTGCTCGTAAGGAATGACGAAGACGCCAGCCTCGTTGCTCACGCCGCCACCGATGACAGTCGAGTCGGATGGTTGAAGCAGGTAAACATTGGCGTAAGGCACAGGCTGGCGTTTCTCGTCGATGATGGTGCCCGATAGATGGCGGTCGGTCTTGTGGGTACACTCCACATAGATCTCGTGGTCGGTGGGCTTCACGGTCATGCGGATGGGATAGAAGCCTATCATCTGCTGGATGGCATCGGGCAGCGACTTGCGGCTGACGGTGGTGGTGATGCGGAAGTCTTCCAGCTCATTGTAGAGGAAGTTGATGACGTATTCCGTCTGCTCGCTGTTCAACTGGAGCAGGGCCTCGCTGAGCGACACATTATCATATATGTGGCTGATGCGCTGGGCAGAAGAGGCGGCAGGCGCAAAGAAGATGCAGACCACGAGGCTGAAAACATGAAGTGCGTGTCTCATCTTACCACAAGTTTTTGGTCTTCTATATCGATATTCACGGCTTCGAATGTGTTCAACTTTTCTACGACACGCGTAAGGCTTTCCTCGCGCTTCCATACGAAATGGAAACGAAGCTGTCGGGGGGCGTCGTTCTCGAACTCCACTTGCACTCCGTGGGCTGTAGCAATGTCCATGAGCATGGAGTCGAGCGGTACATTGTTGAATAGATAAGGCTCTGTGGGTGTTGTGTCGGCCTTCACCGTATCTGCGTATAGGGTGGAGGCGGGCTTCATGCCGGTCGCTTGCTCTGTTGTAGGCGGTTGTGGCTTTGAAGTGTTGATGTTGCGCACGATTTGAATGGCGGCAAAGGCAATGCCCGAAGCCAGGAGCACGCCGATGAAGGAGGCCGCAGCCTTGTGGGGTGAAACGTGTAAGGCGAACCGAGGCCTTTTCCCTCCTTCGTCGAGGGCATCCAGTTCTTCGGCATGGCAAGCTGCAAACTTCTCCCATTCGTTATCCACGTCAGGGGTGTCGTTTTTCAGTTCATCGTGCTTGAAGGCACGTTTAGCGAAGCCAAGCTGCCCTACAAGCTGGCGCATCTCGTCGTCGTCGAGCATTTGCAGCCGCTCGGCTTTGTCGCTTGGCTCGTCCAGGAATGCCAGAAGGCTCTCTATACGCTGTTCTTCTTTCGTCATACTACTTTTGAGTTTGAATTGAAATACTTTCTGATTTTCTCCACTGTCTGCTTCAGGTGGGTGTGTACGGTCTGGCGGCTTACGTTCAGCACCTGGGCCACTTCCTGGCAGGTCATCTCCTTGAGATAGCGCAGACGGAATATTTCCTGGCTTAAAGGCGGCAGGTTGTCCTGCAAGTAGTGCATCAGTTCCTCCATCTGCATTTGTTCTTCTATCGTGTCGCTGCTGGCAACTGTGTCGCTGTCCTCTGTGAGTAGGCGTGCAACGCGTTCTTTCACCTGCTTGTGCTGCAACACATTCTGGCAGCGGTGGCGCACACTCTTCAACAGGAATGCTTTTGCGTCGTCTGCCTGCATCGTCGTCTTGCCGCTGAGCAGACTGGCGAATACCGCGCTCACCACGTCCTTGCTCTCCGCTTCGTCGAAAAGCAGCGTGAGTGCCAGATGGTACATCTGGGCATAGTGTGTCTTGAACAGACATTCAATTTCTTTTCGTGTCATACACTTATAATACAGTTCAGACGAAGAAAATGTAAAGCGGAAATGCAATTATTTTCAATTCAAACTCAAATTATCTGTTTTGTGGCCATGCCGCTTCGCGGGTTTACAAAAAACAAAAAAAACGGAAAAACCAAGAAAAACCTTTTTGATGCCTGGCTTTTCCTGGTCTTTCCAGTTTTTGTCTATAATTGAACATGAAGACACAAAGGCCTACGTATAGATGGCTTCATCTTCGTGCCTTCGTGTCTTCGTGTTCCATAAGGTACTTAAACTTCAGCCTTTGTCGCTTCCTGTTCAGGCGTTCTGCTCCTGGAAGTCCAGGTCGGCCTGCACCACGAAGAACACGTCTTGCGGGTCCATGGGGGCTTCGCCTTCCTCCTTGGCCTCTTTGCACACATAGTCGGCGATGACCTCCAGGTCTATCTCCACCTCGTCGTCGTCGTCGTTCTCCAGAATGCCGCTTTCGAAGAAATAGCAGCCAATGGCATCGATGACGAACTGCAGCTGCTCGTCGGTGAACTTCTCCTTCAGCTCGCTCGACAGCTGCGTCTTGATGAAGGCAATCTCTCGTCGGTTCTCCTCCTCGTCGATAAGGAGCTCGTCGTCAATACTTGCCATAGGCCTCAGAGCATTGCCTCGAATTTCTCCTCGAACTTGGCCTTCGACACGGCACCCACCAGCTTGTCGACCACTTCGCCGCCACGGAAGAAGAGCACGGTGGGGATGTTGCGTATGCCAAATTCGGCAGCCAGCTCGTCGTTCTCCTCAACGTCGCACTTGCCTACCACTATCTTTCCGTCGTACTTCTCGGCCAGCTCGCTGATGATGGGGGCCACCATGCGGCAGGGACCGCACCACGTTGCCCAGAAGTCTACCACTAAGGGCAGCTGACCGTTCTTCAGACTTTCAAAGTTCTCGCTCGTAATTTGTACTTCCATTGTTTTATTCTCCTTATTATTCTTATAGTTTGTGAAACATGTTTTATGTGGTGCAAATATACGAAATAAGTTGGTTTTGAGCGAAGATTTCAGGAAAAATAACATAATTTTGCCTGCCATTTGTGCAAAGAACGGCCGCCCGTGCTTGCAATACGGTCGGCGATGGCGTGTTTGCCCGCATGCAGGGCAAGGCCTCCCGTCGACAGCACGGCGGCGCGCCGACCTGTGCTGCCTCACCGTGCTGCAATGAGATACGGATTGTTTGCCTTCTCATATCCTATCGTCGACTTCTTTCCATGGCCGGGATAGATTACCGTTTCGTCGGACAGCAACTCCGTGATGAATTTCAGGCTTGATGCCAGTTTTTCCTTATCCCCTCCCGGCAAGTCGGACCGGCCGATGCCTTTGTAGAACAAGGTGTCGCCAGAGAAGGCGATGCCCGCTTCTTCGCAATAGAAGAACACGGAGCCGGGCGTATGGCCTGGGGTATGAATCACCTGCAACTCATGGTTGCCGAAACGGATTATCTCGTCATCCGTCAGATAATGTCCGGGCATGGGTAGCGGATAAGGATAGTCCTTGTATATCTCGTCAATGCGCTCCCGCAGTCGCACCGTCATCAGCAGTTTGTCGGCCTCGTGTACTTCGGGCAGAAGTCCGAAATGCGCATGTATCAAGTCATTGCCATAGACATGGTCATGGTGGGCGTGAGTGAGCAACAGGCGGACAGGGTGCAAATGCTCTGCCTCGAGATACTCAAGCAGATGCCGCCGCTCGTTAGGATAGTAAACGCCGCAGTCCACTATCACCGCCTCTCCCGTCTCGTCGGAAAGCACATGCGTACATTCCTCACACGGGTTTGTCATCCATTTCTTCAGCTTAATCATCTTGCCGTCAGTCTTTCTTTCAGAATGTCAATTTAAATAGATGCCACAAAGATACACATTATCTTTCGAACAGCGACTCGTTCTCCGAAAAATATTTGCAAAGGCGGTTGTAATCCGCTTCCTTTAGCAACACTCGTATACCTATGGAAATCTCATCTTTCAGCAGGATGCAATTTCCTGTTTTTATCCAATAAGTTTTTATCAATAGGTATTTGAGGAATCTTTCTTGTCTTTTTCTGTGCCATCCAATCGATTATTTTACGTACAACGCTAGAAAGAACAGCGAAAGAATGGATAGAGCCGCTCGGAAAGGGAAGCTTCATTTTCTGCGTCACCGTCAGACTGTATGAATATGCATGCTGTTTTTCGATTTTCAAGACAAAAGAATTTCGCGTTTTAGAACGGCTGAGCGGTGCTGGGTGTCTCTTGGGAAAACCGCCGAAAGCCATTGGCGACGTAATATAGCCTCCATTGCGTCTTCGGAGTGCCACCGGCACCCTCTTTTCTGTGTGGTCGCCTGCTTGCTCTGCCTGTTTTAGGGTGCAATCCGGCCTTGATTGCAATCCAAAACAGGCTGAATTGGAGTGCAATACAGCCTGAATTGTCACCTAAAACAGCCTGAATTGCAACATGGTCATTCTGCGGTTTTGTAATACGTTGGCTGTCAATGATTTGCGAACGTCGCTGAGATTTCAAAATTTCGAACGAGGGATGACGCGCTTCCGAATTTTTAAATCTCAGCGGTTTTCGCTGTATATTTATGCAACGCTACGATGAATAAATATAATTCAAACTAAGTTAAGAACTTCATAGAGCGAAAGGGCGACAACTACTTTACTTCTTCGCTCGACTTCAGGTCGCTTAGCTTGCGAAGCACTTCTCAAGTGGAATATTATTAAAATTACGGGCAATTACGGCAATTCGTTTCTTTTGGAAAGAAATAGCCAACAATGGGAAATAATCTCGTTCAACAGTAAGAAATAATCATAATTTCTTCTTATTCTTGGAACAGATCTATCCTCATTGTTTCTCATTTCCTTCAAAAAAAACGTTCTGATGACTTTTTGGAAACGAATTGCCGTAATTGGACATAATTTATCATAATTTGGGCAGGGCTACTTGCGCTCCACACAGTTTTTTCAAAGCCCGTAAAGCGATATAGCTCAAGCGTCATGAAATAATTAGGGTAACGACGTTGCCGGTCGTCAAGACATGATTAGCCAGTCGGCTACGGTGCGGCTGTCGAGGCTGAAGCTGATGCCGACTTTCACCACGCGACGGCCGTCGGTCTGGTAGGGGAGCGCATAGTTGCGGGAGTTGATCTGGTCGAGAGCCTCTTGTGCCGTTCCGTTTATCTTCAGCTCCATCACATAGGTAGTGTCGGGCATGATCACCACCACATCGGCCCTGCCCCCTGCCACTTTCACTTGTGTGCGCACATAGACATTGAGCATCGAGAACACTAGATAGAACGTGTATTCATAGAATCCCTCTTTGGTGGCGGCCTCCTCCAGCTTTTTCTTGAATCCCTCGACGTATGGTATGCCGGCCATGTAGGCCTGCATCTCGCGCAGGGCGAGGTCCAGGTCGTGCTGGCGCAGGGCTCGCCAGAACTTGGCAGCGAAGCCCATCTGCACATCGGCCGGGTCGAGCCCCACGTAGGTGGGCAGGAGCCCGTCGGCATAGCCCACGCGCACCTCGTTGTTGGGTATGCAGAGCGTGTAGGCATCAATGTCGGGGTCGTAGCTCTTGATGGTGAGGTAGCCGCTCTGGTAGAGCAGCGGGAGGGCGTTGGTGAGGGCCTCGGTGGAGCGGTCGAAGGCGGTCGAAGGCACCTCGAGGTTGTCCATTTCCATGATGTTGGTGCGGAAGCGCTGCATTTGATTGATGAGATAAGTGGGCGTGCCGGTTTCGAACCAGTAGTTGCCTATCTTCTCCATCTGGAAGGCCGTGAGCAGGCTGAAGGGATTGTATACCCCCTCGGCATTGCCGGCGAAATGGTAACCGTCGTATTGCCGCTTCAGCCTTTCATGCATCTGCCCGGACGTATAACCGTACCTGTCGGCCAGCATGCGTATGTCTTCGGCCATGACAGTGGTGAGCTCTTTGTCGGTGATGCCGCAGATGGTGGCGAAACGGGGCAGGAGCGTCAGGTTGAGCATGTTGTTGAGCGAAGAGAAAATGCTGAGTTGCGAAAACTTCGTGATGCCAGTGATGAAGCAGAAATGGAGGTAGGGGTCAGCGGCTTTCAGCGGCACGTAGAACTCCTGCATCACGCGGCGGAACTCCGGCAGCTGCAGGCTTTCGTGGAGCACCTCAAGCAGGGGGGCGTCGTACTCGTCGATGATGATCACGACCTGCTTGCCGGTTTGCTCATAGGCACGGTGAATGAGGCCGGTGAGCATGCCACCTGGGGTCTTCTCTTCTTCCCTTCGCCCGTATTTCTCGGCGTATGGAGCCAGCATCAGCATGATGCGTTGGCTAAGAGCCTGTGTGCTCCCTTGATTTTTGCACAGGCTCATGTCGAAGTGGAGCACAGGGCGCTCCGTCCACTCCTGTTCCAGATCCATTATCTTCAGTCCCTCGAACAGCTCCTTGCGCCCCTCGAAATAGCTGCGCAGCGTAGACGACAGCAATGACTTGCCAAACCGTCGCGGACGGCTAAGGAACACATACTTGCTCTGTCTGGTCAGGTTCCATACCATGTCGGTCTTGTCTATATAGACGTAGCCGCGCTTAATAATCTCGGAAAAAGTCTGCACCCCTACGGGGTATCTGCGTTCGTTTGTCATGTAAACACACGTATTTTTGGGCAAAGATAGTCGTTTTTGGCGAGAATGGCAAGGAAAAGAGAAAAGAAAATGCGTTTTTCCTTTCCATTTTATTACTTACTGAACTTTCCAACCCTTTAGAACGACCACGGATTAAACGGATTTCACGGATTTATGGCAGTCTTATGCGTATCCGTCGCGGCTATAGCCGCTGTAATCCTGGTATCAACCATGCGCAGTTCAGAATCCGTGAGATCCGTTATCTTGAAAGTATAGTTATCCCAATTTACCTCGAATTGCCTTTATTTATGGGGCGAACTGCGTTCGCTCGGCCTAAAAGGACGCTTTGCTTGCAAAGAATCTTCCAAAATCGTTTTTCTATATCAGCATTATTTCGTAACTTTGCACCCCAAAAATAGCAAGAAAGATGAAAATCCTTGTTACAGGAGCCAGTGGCTTCATAGGCTCGTTTATCGTGGAAGAGGCCCTCCGCCGAGGGTTCGAGACGTGGGCTGCCATGCGTCGTAGCAGTTCTCGGCAGTTCTTGACCGACGAGCGCATACATTTCATAGAGCTGAACCTCGACGATCAGGCTCAGCTGGAAGCTCAGCTGCGCGACAAGCAGTTCGACTACGTGGTGCATGCCGCCGGCGTGACCAAATGCCTGGACAGTCGCGACTTCTACCGCATCAACACCGAGGGCACAAAGCACCTGGTGCGTGCCCTGCTGGCCGTGAAGATGCCGCTGAAAAAGCTGGTGTACCTAAGTTCGCTCAGCGTGTTTGGCGCCATACGCGAACAGCAGCCTTATGAAGACATTCGCGAGACCGATGCGCCGCACCCCAACACCGAATACGGGCGCAGCAAGCGCGAGGCAGAGCGATGGCTCGACGAGAGCCTGGAGTGCCGGGGGCTGCCCTACGTGATACTGCGGCCAACGGGCGTATATGGCCCACGCGAACGCGACTATTTCATGATGGCCAAGAGCATAAAGCAGCATAGCGACTTCGCCGTGGGCTTCAGCCGGCAAGACATCACCTTCGTCTATGTGCAGGATGTGGTGCAGGCCGTGTTTCTGGCTTGCGAGAAGGGGCTGCCCGGGCGCAGGTATTTCCTGAGCGACGGGCAGGTATATCAGTCGTCGACCTTCAGCGACCTGATTCGCAAGGAGCTGGGCAACCCTTGGTGGATACGCGTCACCGCCCCCATCTGGCTGTTGCGCATCATCACGCTCTTTGGCGATGTCATGGGGCATCTCACAGGAAAGGTTACGGCACTGAACAACGACAAATACCATATTCTGAAGCAGCGTAACTGGCGTTGCGACATTCAGCCGGCCATCGACGAGCTGGGCTACCGGCCGCAGTACACGCTGGAGCAGGGCGTGCCCCTCACGATACAATGGTATA
This sequence comes from uncultured Prevotellaceae bacterium, assembly GCA_946406555.1. Taxonomy (GTDB): domain Bacteria; phylum Bacteroidota; class Bacteroidia; order Bacteroidales; family Bacteroidaceae; genus Prevotella. The sequence continues at coordinate 9,488 of CAMJLB010000106.1, forward strand.
AAGAAAACGGATGGCTGTGAGCATGATGAAAGATATACTCGCCTTGTTTGCGATTGAGAAAAAGCCTGTCAAAGGCTTGTTGCTGCTGGAATGGGCCATGCTGGGCTATGCACTGCTCACGCTGCTGATGACACTGTTTATGCAGACCCAGTTGCAGCATCCGCAACAGATGCTCTGGCTGCGGTTTCATACTACAATGATTACGCTGGCCCTATGGGCCGTCTACCGCATGGTGCCCTGCAGGCTGACGCTGTTCTTCCGCGTGGGCATGCAGTTGCTCATGCTGGGGCCGTGGTATTCCGAGACGTTCGAGTTCAACCGCGTGCTGCCCAACCTCGACCATGTCTTTGCCTCGGCCGAGCAGTGGCTTTTCGGTTTCCAGCCCGCTCTTGAGTTTAGCCGTCACATGGGGTGGCCCTGGCTGAGCGAACTGATGATGATGGGCTATCTGAGCTACTTTATGCTCATTGGCATCGTGATCGTCTACTATTTGATATGGCGCTCTGAACGGTTCTTGCGGGCTTCGTTTGTGGTGCTGGCCGCTTTCTTCCTGTTCTACGTCATCTACCTGTTCCTGCCCGTCTCTGGCCCGCAGTTCTACTATCCTGTAGTAGGAACCGACGAGATAGCCCTTGGCCACTTCCCCCAGATAGGCACCTATTTCATGAACCATGATGCCACGATGCACCCCCACGGCTATTCCGATGGCTTCTTCTACAAGATGCTGCTCGTGGTACACGAGACTGGCGAGCGTCCCACGGCTGCCTTCCCCAGCAGTCACGTGGGCATCACGACGATTCTACTGTTGCTGGCATGGCAGTCGGGCTGCCGGAGGCTGTTCTGGGGGCTGTTGCCCTTCGCCCTGTTGCTGTTTCTCTCCACAGTATATATTCAGGCCCACTATGCCATCGATGCCATAGCTGGCTTCTTCGTGGGCGTGCTCATGTTCCTGCTGCTGCAGTGGGTCTATAGCCATGCAAGGCATGATGAAGTGAGAAAAATGTAGTCGATTTTTTTTTTTACTTAACTCATTTATAAAAAACAAAATGATTATGAAAAAATTTTTAGCCCAACTTTGACCCCGCTGAACAATTTTTCATGAATTTCGGGGTGATTTG
>CAMJLB010000107.1 GCA_946406555.1 uncultured Prevotellaceae bacterium
AGGAAGATGCCCTGTTGGCCCACCGTGCGTCGTCTGCCTCCGTTGCGTCCTCTTCCGAAGGGTCCGCTGGCTCGTTGTGTTAAAGTGTCTTCGGGCGTTGGCTTGGGCTTGAAGATGACGATGGGTTCGGTATAGGTGGCACCTATGGAGTAGCTGATGTTGTTCGATGCCGATGCGGTGTATCGGTTTGTCTGGTAGGTAGAGTCGTTGCCTTCTTTGTCCTTTGTCTGATACAGGTACACGTCGGTGAGGTTGGCATTCTGGTTGTTGCCGTTGCGATAGTTTATGTTTGAGCTGATGGCCACGTTGCGGCCCTTGTTGCCGAATCGTCTGAACAGTTGCAGTTGTGCGCTCAGGTTCTTGTTGTCGCCATAGCTGAGCGACTTGTTTTCCCGGTCGTTTACAATCAGTCCCCGAGTGTTCATCACTTCATATCCCTCTTCGCTCAGCGGATTGCTCACGTAGTCGAAGGGGTTGGCGTTGAACGATGCCGAAAGCGATGCCCCCTGTCCGTCGTTTGTGCCGATGCTTGCATTGGGCCTGAACGAGAGCGTTGTCATCGAGTCGATGGTCCATTGCAGGTTCATGTTGCCAGTCCAGCTGTTGTTGCGCGAATAGTTCTGGCTCGTGCTGTTCGAGAAGGCACCGCCGCGAGTGTTCACGAAACTCTCCGAGCCCGTCCGGCTCCAGTTGTCGGCATCGCCATGGTTCCAGGTCACGCGTCCGCTCATTTTCAGGTTCTTCTGGTTTTCGTAGCTCACGTCCAGCGCGGCGGTCTTCGTCTTGCGCTGTCCGTTGCCGTTGCCTCGGCCGCGCCCTCCGCGTCCCGAGAAGTTCCTGTCGTTCACGTTGTTGGCATTGCCCATGAAGGTGTAGCGCATGGCGCCGAAGGGCTTCATCGCCGTGAGCCTTAGGCCGTAGCGCCCGTCGGTGCCATATCCTACGTCGGGGTTTGCCTGAATTCCCTTGCGCGCGCTGCGCTTGGTTACAAACTCGAGCACGAAGTCGTCGTTGCCGTCGTCTACGCCCGTCATTCTCGACAGGTCGCTCTTCTCGTCGTAGGCTTTCACCTTGTCTATCACATACGAGGGAAGGTTTTTCATGACGGCCTCGTTGTTGCCAGTCATGAAGTCGCGCCCGTCCATCTTGAATTTCTTCACCGTCTTTCCGTTGATGGTGATGCCGCCGTTGTCGTCGATCTTGGCCCCTGGCAGGGCCTCTACCAGGGCTTCTATCACCGATCCTTCCGGCACGCGGAAGGCATCGGCATTATATACCACCGTATCGTCCTTGACCACCATTTTGGGCACGTTGGCCGTCACCACGGCTTCGTCCAGCTCCACGGCATTAGGCTCCAGCTTCACGTCGCCCAGTGTCAGCTCGCGGCCTCTGGCCTTTGTCAGCTGGCGTGTCGCCTCTTTGTAGCCCAGATAGCTCACCCGGAGCAGGTAGCTGCCTGCCCCCACGTTGCCGAAACGGAAGTTGCCTTCGCCGTCAGAAAGGGTGCCTGCCACGAAGGTGCTATCGGTCTTTCCCTTTTTGCGTTCGGCTATCCTGTATAGTTGCAGCGTGCTCTTGTCGAGGGCCGTACCGCTCTCGCCGTCGACTACGCGGCCGGTTATCTGGGCGCTGGCGTGGAGCATGCCTAAAAGCCAGGCTACGAGTATGACTATGTTTCGTTTTTGCATCAATGGGGTAGGGGGTAAGTGAATCTGGCAGCCCGTCATTAGGCCGACATTTATATGATAGCTTTTTGTTCGGAATGTTTAACTTGTTTAACGATTGTTAGCATTTGCTTTGCACGTGTATCGCATGAAAAAAGTTATCAAAACATCTGCTCCGTCTGCTCCCCTTTACAATGTGCTGATAGCCCGTGTGTTACAATGAAAGCAGATGGGAGCAGATTCGTTCATCTGCTCCCATCTGCGAAAAGTCTTGCCGTTTAGCGTACCTTATTTCACGTTGCCCACCTTTATCAGGTATTCGGCTATTTGCACGGCGTTGAGTGCTGCGCCCTTGCGTATCTGGTCGCCCGAGAGCCAGAAGGTGAGTCCGTTCTCGTCGCTCAGGTCTTTGCGCACGCGGCCCACGAAGACATCGTCCTTGCCTGCGGTGTCGAGCGGCATGGGGTAGGTGAGCGTGGCGGGATCGTCGTGCAGTGTGCAGCCGGGTGCTGCGGCTATGGCCTGCTGGGCCTCTTCCACGCTGATGGGGCGTTCCGTCTCTATCCACACGCTCTCGCTGTGGGCGCGCAGCGACGATACGCGCACGCACATTGCCGAACATTTCGCGTCGGTGTGCATAATCTTGCGCGTCTCGTTATACATCTTCATCTCTTCCTTCGTGTAGCCATTGGGCTGAAACACGTCTATCTGCGGTATCACGTTGTAGGCCAGCTGGTGGGGGAACTTCTTGATGGTGGGTTCCTTCCCGTCGAGTATCTCGCGGTATTGCTGTTCCAGTTCGGCCATGGCGGCGGCCCCGGCCCCACTGGCGCTCTGATAGCTGGCCACGTGTATGCGCTTGATATGGCTGATTTTTTCGAGTGGCTGCAGCACCACCACCATCATGATGGTAGTGCAGTTGGGGTTGGCAATGATGCCGCGTGGGCGCTTCAGCGCGTCTTCGGCATTGCATTCGGGCACCACGAGGGGCACGTCGTCGTCCATGCGGAAGGCGCTCGAGTTGTCTATCATCACGGCACCGTAGCGGGTGATGTCGTCGGCAAACTCTTTCGATGTGCCGGCACCGGCGCTGGTGAATGCTATGTCAATGTCCTTGAAGTCGTCGCCATGCTTCAGCAACTTCACCTCGATGTCTTTGCCACGGAAGGTATACTTGCGTCCTGCCGACCGTTCTGATCCAAACAATACCAGTTCGTCCATGGGGAAGTTTCTCTCGTCAAGAATGCGCAGGAACTCTTGTCCCACAGCACCGCTTGCGCCAACAATTGCTACTTTCATAAGTCTAATTTTCTCTTTTTTTGTTTTATAAAAAGACAGACCCGCTCTTTCCCGTGGGTCTGCCTTATGTTGATTGTCTCTTTTTTTTAGAACTTTGCCATCTTGATGGCCACCACGGCACATTCGTCGCCTTTGTTTCCCAGTCGGCCGCCGGCCCTGTCCTTGGCTTGTTGCAGGTCGTTGGTCGTCAGCAGGCCGTATACCACGGGTATGTTGCTTGTGGCATTGAGTCTTGCTATGCCCTCGGTCACGCCCTGGCAGATGTAGTCGAAGTGTGGCGTCTCGCCGCGTATCACGCTGCCCAGGATGATGACGGCATCGTAGCCGTCGTTCAGCGTCATCTGGTGGGCACCGTATATCAGCTCGAAAGAGCCGGGCACCGTCTTCACATGAATGTTCTCGGGCAGAGCCCCGTGGCGTTCCAGTGTCGAGACGCACCCATCGAGCAGCGCTCCCGTTATTTCGGGATTCCATTCGGCCACGACGATGGCAAAAATCATGTTCGAGGCATCGGGCACTTTCGCGAAGTCGTAGTCCGAGAGGTTGTGCATTGCTGTTGCCATAGTATACGCGCGCGATATATTAATTGGTGAGGCGCTCTATATACGCATCGATGTTCATGCGGCGTGTCTGGCTCTGTGCAGCCTCGGGCATGTTGTCGATATACTTTGTCTTTGCCTCTTCATATAGCTTCAGGGCATCTTCTTTCTTGTCCTGGCTCTCCAGTATTTGTGCTGCCTGAATGAGGAACACGGGCGACAGGCTTGCGTTGTTGGCTGTTTCGGCAGCCTTCTTCAGCGTGCTCACGGCCTTGTCCAGCTGGTTCATGTGTGCATAGGCGTTGCCCAGTGCGCCAATGGCGGCGGGGCTCACCATCTGGTCGTCGCTGCCATCGTATTGCTCCAGGTATTTGGCTGCATCTTCCCATTTGTCGAGGTTGGCATAGCACAGGCCGGCATAGAGGTTGGCCAGGTTGCCGGCAGCAGTGTTGCTCTGCTCGCTGGCGATAGACAGGAATCCGGCAAAGCCCGAGATGCTGTCGCCGTTGAGTGCCTGCTCGAACTGTTGCTCCATGAAGAGCTGCTGTCCCTTGGCCAGCGCGGTGCTTGCCGCGTTCTCGCGTGGCTCAACGATGTAGTTCTTGTAGCAGATGATGCCTGCCACCACGAGCACGACAGCCACTACACAGCCAATGATTTGGTTCTTGTACTTCAGGAAGAATGCCTCTCCCATGTTCAGCGTCTCTTCAAATCCGAGCGCATTGTTTTCATTAATTTGTTCTGCCATTATTATTTGTTTTTTTATTTTTTACAACTGTTTACACGATTTGCGGCGCAAAATTACAGAATTTATTGCACATACTAAAATTTATTGTCGACTTTTTATCTTTTTAACCTAAATTTATGTCATTACTTTATTTCTTTGATCCTGTCGTAGCCCGTAAAATGCATGCTCCGTTATGATGAAAGTTAATATTTATACATCGTGGATTTGAATAATTATTCGGCGAAAGTCGCTCAGATTTCACAATATTCAACCATCATCAGTCATTGTTCGAAATAATGAAATCTGAGAGGTTTTCGTAAATTACTGATAGACAACAGGTTGTAAAATCGTAAAAATGCGGTGCTGTAATTCAGGCTGGATTGGAGTGCAAAACAGGCTGGATTGCGCATCAATTCAGCCTGTTTTGTAATGCAATTCTGCCTCGATTGCACCCTAATATAGGCTGCATGAAAGGGTGGGGCATGAGAACAGTGATGCCGGTGAGCCTTCATGGCGTGTAACGAAGGCTGGATTAGGTTGAAACTCATTTTTTGATGGCCTGCCCATGCACTCCGGTCTGGCTTACTGTCGTTCTAAAACGCAATTTTTTTTTGTCTTGATTATCGAAAAAGCAACATGCATAAATATAGAAAAACGAGGGCTTACGAAAGAAATAGCAACAGCATTTGAAAAAAATGTTTACTTTTTTTGCTGTTCACTTCAAAATCTGTAATTTTGCACCCGAATCTATTCTGCAATGGTACTCAAGACGCTGTCAATCATCAACTACAAGAACCTGGCTGAAGCCACGCTCAGCCTGTCGCCCAAGTTCAACTGCTTCATTGGGCGCAATGGGGTGGGCAAGACCAATGTGCTCGATGCCGTCTATTTCCTGTCGTTCTGCCATTCGGCCAGCACGGTGCAGGATTCTCTGGCCATTCGCCACGACCAGCCGTTCTTCGTGCTCGAGGGCACCTATTTGCATGGCGAGGAGACCGAGAGCGTCTACTGTGGCATGAAGCGCGGACAGAAGAAGCACTTCAAGCGCAACACGAAAGAATACAAGCGGCTCTCTGAGCATATAGGGTTGCTCCCCTTGGTGCTGGTGTGGCCTGCCGATACCTATTTGATAGAAGGTGGCAGCGAGGAGCGCCGCCGGCTGATGGATGTGGTGATTTCGCAGATGGAGCGTCCCTATATCGATGCCCTGAACCGCTACAACAAAGCCTTGCAGCAGCGCAATGCCATGCTGAAGATAGAAGATGCCGAACCCGATCCTGACGTGCTGGCCATTCTCGAGGAACAGATGGCCCTGGAGGGCGAGTTCGTATATAGCCGTCGCAAAGAGCTGGTAGAGCGGCTCGTGCCCATCTTCCAGCACTATTACGAGGTCATTTCGGGCGGGCATGAGCAGGTGTCGCTGAGCTATGTGTCGCACTGTCAGCGCGGGCCGCTGCTCGAGGTGATACGCCGCGACCGAATGAAAGACCGTGCCGTGGGCTATTCGCTGCATGGCATACACCGTGACGACCTCGAGATTCTGCTCGATGGTCATCCCATGCGCCGTGAAGGCTCGCAGGGGCAGCTCAAGTCGTTTGTCATTGCCCTGAAGCTGGCGCAGTTCAGCTTCCTCAGGCAGGGCAACCCTCAGGGCGACATGCCCATGCTGCTGCTCGACGACATCTTCGACAAGCTCGACGCGCAGCGCGTAGAGAAAATAGTGGAACTGGTGGCAGGGCCGGAGTTTGGACAGATATTCATCACCGATACCAACCGCGACCACCTCGACCAGATATTGGCCCATGGCCATGCCGACTACAAGCTTTTCAGCGTCGACGATGGCAATGTGGTGGCACTGACGACGGCCGAATGACCCATGTCAATTTTCGTCGTTTGCGCGGCCTGTCAGGCCGCAGAGCATAGTTTGAAATTTGGAGCTTATAGAAAAAGATGTTTAAACGTGAAGTACAAGGGGTAGGCGCATTGGTGATGCGCAACCTGCGCTTACAGGGCCTCGAGACGCCTCTTCTGCAGAAACGGCTGGTAGAGGGGTGGCCCACGGTGGCTGGCGATGCCATAGCCCGTCATACCACCAGTGTGCGCATCTACAACCAGACGCTCTATGTGCAGTTGCGCCTGCCGGCATTGCGGGCCGACCTGAGCATGCGCCGACAGGAACTCGTGAAGCAGCTCAACGACTTCGTGGGGGCACAGGTCATAGCCGACATACGATTCGGGTAGCACTCTGTGGGCTGTCGTTTTTTTCTGAAACAAAAATGAATAGATGTTAAGAGTTTTGGCGTATTCGGGAAAAAAGAATACTTTTGCAGTTTGTTACAACAAAAAAGAAAAAATGTACACCGATTGCACAAAGAGAATAACCCATAGCAGGTTTGTTGCCAGCATGTTGCTGCTGGCATTGCAATTTTTTTATGGCACCGTCTGGGCACAGAAGCTCACGGCCAGTGCTCCCGGTCAGGTGGCCGTGGGGCAGCAGTTCCGTTTGTCTTACACGGTCAACACTCAGGACGTGAGCGGCTTTCGCATAGGCCAGGTGCCCGATGCCTTCGACGTGCTCATGGGGCCGAGCACATCTACCCAGTCGAGCTTCCAGATGATCAATGGCAAGACCACGCAATCGTCTTCGGTCACCTATACCTATATACTGAGTGCCAACAAGAACGGAACCTTCACCATTCCTGCTGCCACGGTGAATGCCGAAGGCAACCAGATTACGTCGAACACCGTGAAGATTACCGTCAGTGGGCAGGCACAGGCCCAGGGCAGAGGCGGCCGGCAGCAGCAACAGCCACAGATGCGCGATGCCGGCACGGCCATCACCCCGAACGACCTCTTTATCAAGGTGAGTGCCAGCAAGAAGCGGGTGGTGGAGCAGGAACCCCTGTTGCTCACTTATAAGGTGTACACCTTGGTAGACCTTACCCAGCTCGAGGGAAAGATGCCCGACCTGAAGGGTTTCCATACCCAGGAAGTGGCTCTGCCACAGGAGAAGAGCTTCAAGATAGAGCAGCTGAACGGGCGCAATTATCGCACGGTGACGTGGAGCCAGTACGTCATGTTCCCGCAAATCACGGGTAAGCTCACTGTGCCCAGCATCGCCTTCAATGGCATCGTGGTGCAGCGCAACCGTGCCGTCGACCCCTTCGAGGCTTTCTTCAACGGAGGCTCCGGCTATGTAGAAGTGAAGAAAACCATACAGGCACCCAGCATCGACATACAGGTAGACCCGCTGCCGCAGCGACCTGCAGGCTTCTCCGGAGGCGTGGGCTCTTTCAGCGTGTCGGCATCACTGGATAAAAAGGAGGTGAAGGCCAACGACCCCATCACCCTGCGTGTGGTGGTGAGCGGCGTGGGCAACCTGAAGCTCATCAAGCAGCCTGTGGTAGAGTTCCCTAAGGACTTCGACACCTACGACCCGAAAATCACCGACAAGACACGTCTCACCACCAATGGCGTCGAGGGCAGTATGGTCTACGACTTCCTTGCCGTGCCCCGTCATCAGGGCGACTTCGACATTCCCGCCATCGAGTTCTCTTACTACGACACTACATCCAAACAGTATAAGACCAGTCGCACACAGCCCTTCCACCTGCATGTAGACAAAGGCGAGGGTGGGGGTTCTACCGCCGTGCAGGATTTCTCCGGACAGGAAGACGTACAGCTGCTGGCCAACGACATACGGCATATCAAGCTGGGCGACGTGCGCCAACAGCACGAGGGCCGCTTCTTCTTTGGCAGCACCCTCTACTGGGTACTTATTGTGGTGCTGTTCTGCCTGTTCGTGTCGCTCTTCATCGTGTTCCGCAAGCGTGCCATTGCCAATGCCGACGTGGTGGGAGCCCGTGCGGGCAAAGCCAACAAGGTGGCTACCAAACGGCTGAAGAAAGCGGCCAGGCTGATGCAGGACAACAAGCCCGGTGCCTTCTACGACGAGGTGCTGCGCGCTCTTTGGGGATATGTGGGCGACAAGCTCAACATTCCCGTGGCACAGCTCTCGCAAGACAACATCAGAGAACGGCTTTCCGGGCGGAACGTCGACAGCCAGACTATCGACAACTTCCTCGATGCGCTCAATGAGTGCGAGTTCGAACGCTATGCCCCCGGCGATGCAAAGGGCAATATGAGCAAAGTCTACGATAAGGCCATCGCGGCCATCGAAAACATTGAAGGAGATATGAAGAAAAAGCATACGAAGAAGACGGATTCGCAGGAGATGGGTACGGGTTTTGCCCGCACGTTGCTGGCACTGCTGTTGTGCACGCTGTCGGCGTTTGCTGCGCCTCTCTCTGCCCAGGCTGCTGAGCCTGTGACCAAGGCCATGGCCGACAGTGCCTATGTAGAGGGTCACTACCAGAAGGCCATCGCCCTCTACGACACGCTGCTCACCCAGGGCGTCAGTGCCGAGCTTTATTATAACCTGGGCAATGCCTACTACCGCATGGACGACATCACCCATGCCGTACTCAACTACGAGCGTGCACTGCTGCTCTCGCCCGGCGATGCCGACGTGCGCTTCAACCTGCAGATGGCACGCTCGAAGACCATCGACAAGATTGTGCCGGAATCGGAGATGTTCTTCGTCACCTGGTATCGCTCGTTGGTCAATGTCACCAGTGTCGACGGCTGGGCACGCCTTGCTTTGGTATCGTTGGCCCTGGCCGTGGTGCTGGCTTTGGTCTATCTCTTTGCCGGGCCTGTGCTGCTGCGTAAGATTGGCTTCTTCGGGGCCATCATCATGTTGCTTGCCTTTGTGCTGGGCAATGTGTTCGGCTACAGTCAGAAGCATGCCTTCGAGGGGCGGCGCGGGGCCATTATCATCAGTTCGGCTGTCAGCGTGAAGAGCACGCCCGCCAAGAACGGAACCGACCTCTTCATTCTTCACGAGGGCACCAAGGTGACCGTGACCGATGATACCATGCGCGACTGGAAGGAAGTGCGCGTCGACGATGGCAAGCAGGGATGGCTGCCTACCAAGGATATTGAGGTGATTTGAATGTTGAATGTTGAGTGTTGAGGGATGAGCGATGAAAATTGTAAATTGAAAATTAAATGAGGCGCAATCATGGATTGGAATGCACTGATAGAATTCGACAAAGAGCTGCTGTTGGCCGTCAATGGCAGTGAGTCGCTCTTCCTCGATGGGTTGGTGAAAACGCTCACCACAGCTGCCACATGGATACCATTGTATCTGTCGCTCTTCTATATGGTCATGAAGAACAACGATACGGTTCAGCAAATCGTGCTCATCGTGGGTTGTGCCCTGTTGTGCGTGATGCTGGCCGGATCGGTCGACGACTTGATAGTGAAGCCCGCCGTGGGGCGCTGGAGGCCTACCCACGACCCGGAGATTGGCTCACTTGTCGATGTGGTGAATGGCTATCGGGGCGGCAACTACGGCTTCTTCTCGGCCCATGCCAGCAACACCTTCTCGGTGGCGGTGTTCTTCTCGCTCTTGGTGCGCAGTCGCATGCTCACCTGCTTTCTCGTGGGCTGGTCGCTCATCAATTGCTGGACCCGCATGTACCTTGGCGTCCACTTCCCCGGCGACATTCTCTGTGGACTGCTCTGGGGCGGACTGGTGGGCACCTCGGTCTATATGCTGCTCTATCGGCAGGTTAGCAAGCGCTGGGCCACTGGGCGTCGCTTCGTCTCGGAGCAGTACACGCCATCGGGCTATCAGATTGTCGATGTCGATGTGGTCATCAGTGTGCTCGTCTTCTCATTGGTCTATGCCATCCTGCGTGCATGCTATTACCTCTACGTGTGATGACAGTAATATGAGGCGGCAGATGTCGTTTTTGGGCATGAATGCGAAAAAAATGTCTTTTTTTGTAAGTCGTGAGGAAAAAATGATTATCTTTGCAGCAATTATTCTATAATTGTAACCAACAAACAATATCTATTCTATGGGAAAGAAAAAGATTAAGTTCAGTCTCGTCTATCGCGACATGTGGCAGTCGAGCGGAAAGTTCCAGCCTCGCAAGGACCAGTTGGAGCGCATTGCGCCCGCTATCATCGACATGGGCTGCTTTGCCCGCGTGGAAACCAACGGCGGTGCCTTCGAACAGGTGAATCTGATGGCAGGCGAAAACCCCAACCTGGCTGTCAGGGCCTTCTGCAAGCCTTTCAATCAGGTGGGCATCCAGACACACATGCTCGACCGTGGCCTCAATGCCCTGCGCATGTATCCCGTGCCCGACGATGTGCGCGAGCTGATGTATAAGGTGAAGCATGCACAGGGTGTCGACATTCCCCGCATCTTCTGTGGACTGAACGACACGCGCAATATCATTCCCTCTATCAAGTGGGCCAAGGCTGCCGGCATGATTCCGCAGGCCACGCTCTGCATCACCA
>CAMJLB010000108.1 GCA_946406555.1 uncultured Prevotellaceae bacterium
GAGACGGGCGACATCGTGCAGGTGACCGAGGGCGGCTTCACGGGCATGCTCTGCGTGGCACGCAAGTCGATGAACCTCTATCACATGCGCGTGCAAAAGAATAAGGAGGGCCAGCGCACCGGCATGGAGGTGGTGTGTGTAGACCTGGGGCGCCTGCTGCCCGACGCCATGACCGGAAAGGTGAAGAAGAAGAGCAGCTACGAGCGGGTGTGCGGCATCGTTCCGCCAGAGATGTGCAGCGAGGGCGACATGGCCCTCGACGGCAGCGAGGAGTTCGTCTACTTCCGTTTAGACAAAGACTATGCCCGCCAGATGCCCATCGCCGAGCCCATCGCCCCCAACTTCGGGCCGCGCAAGATGGGTGCGGGGCCGGGCGGCATTGGCAAGATGGACCTGAAGACGGGGAAGAGCGAGCCGGTCGTGGCCGTACACTTCAAGGTGGGCCACATTCAGGGCAACCCCTGGAAGGCGGGCGAGGTGATCTTCTGCTGGGAGACGGGCGGCAAGGCCCCTCAGCGCACGTGGATATGCAACGCCGACGGCACGGGGCTGCGCCCCATCTACCGGGAGACCGAGCACGACTGGGTGACCCATGAGGCCGTGATCAGCGCCGACGAGCTGGTGATTGCCATCATCGGGCACCGTCCCATCAACAAAGACGAGCTAATGGCCATCGACGGGCTGGAGAGCTTTGCCACCTCGAGCGACTGGGGACCTTCGGGCACGAAAGAATATGCCACAGGCATAGCCGTAGTAAACATGCGCACCCGCGAACTGACGCTCGAAGGTCAGGTGCCAGGCGACAACTTCTGGCATGTGGCAGGCTCGAGCGACGGCCACTGGGTGGCCGGCGACGACTTTGCGCGCGAGCTATGGCTCATCGACCGCCATACCGGCGAGCGCATACTGCTCACGGCCGGCCACAAGACCACCGCACGCGACCACGTGCACCCCACCTTCAAGCCCGACGGAACGGAAATAGAAATACAGTCGGCCATGCTCAGCGACGACGGACGCTCGATGAACATCTGCATCGTCAGGCTGCCAAAGCATCTCGTAGACCGTTACGCCATTCCGGCCACGGCCACTGCACAGACCGTGGTGAACGACAACAACACCCCGCTTCACCTCATGAAGCCCCAATACCGCATAGGCTACGGTATTCCCAAGACCGAGGAGGTGAAGCAGACCATGGACCGCGTGCTGCGCTACATAACCGACGAGACTCCTGCCATGCTCATAGACAAGCACACGGGAAAGGCCATCAGCGACCTGAAAAAGATAGATGAGAACAGCATGCTGAAGCAGGGCGGCTTCCGGCTTACCAGCTACGAGTGGGGCGTCACTTATTCGGCCGTGCTCGCCGCCTATGAGGCCACCGGCGACCGAGCCTATCTCGACTATGCCGCCACGCGCCACCGCCTGCTGGCCGACATTGCCCCCGCCTTCCGCACGCTTCTGGAGAAGGGAAAGAAAATCGACGGCAACATACGCCGCGTCGTCGACCCGCACGCCCTCGACGACGCTGGTGCCGTGTGCTGTTCGATGATCAAGGCCGTGCTGCTGAACAAGAAAGAACTGGCCTCACTCTCGCCGCTCATCGACAACTATGCCGACTATATATTAAATAAGGAGTACCGCCTGGTCGACGGCACCTTTGCCCGCCTGCGCCCACAGAAGAACACGCTGTGGCTCGACGACATGTTCATGGGCATACCCGCCGTGGCCTATATGGGGCGGCTCACCGGACAACAGAAATACTACGACGAGGCAGCCAGCCAGGTGTTGCAGTTTGCCAGCCGCATGTGGGTACCCGAGAAGAAGCTCTTCCGCCATGGCTGGGTAGAAGCCTCCCCGTCGACGGAAGCTCCAAATGGAGCCGTAGGGCCGACGGGGGTCTTTCACTGGGGCCGCGCCAATGGCTGGGCCATCCTCACGCTGTGCGAGGTGCTCGACGTGCTGCCTGCCAACCACCCGCAGCGACAGCCCATACTGCAGCTTCTGCGCCAGCATGCCGAAGGGCTGGCGGCACTGCAGCACCACGACGGTTTCTGGCACCAGCTGCTCGACCTGGGCGACACCTACCTCGAGGCATCGGCCACGGCCATCTTCACCTACTGTCTGGCTCATGCCGTGAACAAGGGATGGGTCAGCGCCAAGACTTTCGGCCCCGTGGCCCTGCTGGGATGGCATGCCGTGGCTTCTTCGGTCAACGACAAAGGGCAGGTTGAGCATGTATGCGTGGGCACAGGCATGGGCTTCGATGCCGCCTTCTATGCCTACCGCCCCGTCCACGTGATGGCTGCCCACGGCTACGGACCTGCCATCTGGGCCGGTGCAGAAATCATCAACCTGCTCAAGCTGCAGCACCCGAAGCTCAACGACTCGGCCGTGCAGTTCTACGACGAGGAGGTGCCCACCGACCAGCCCATCTTCAACTACGACGGGAAGATACGTTACTGATTTCACGAGTCATCACAAAAAGAGCACATCGCCATGACATGCCTACGATTATCACTTGCATTGCTCTGCTCCATGTACACATGCGTGGTCATGGCCAGCGACTACCATGCCGAGCGCCGCATCAGCACGGCCGACGGACTGTCGAACGACTTCGTGCTCTCCCTGGACATCGACGGGCAGGGCCATGTGTGGGTGGCCACCGAAGCTGGCGTCAACCGCATCGCAGGCAAGTCGTGCCAGACCTTTCCCATAAACAACAACCTTGAAGGAGCCCGCATCACATCGCTCTACTGGGATGCCGCCTCGGCACAGATGCTCATCGGCACGGAGCGCGGACTCTCCGTGTACCGACCTGCCGACGGCACCACCCGGTGGCTCAACGGAAAGAACGGGCTGGTGGCATCGAGCATCAACCACATTGCCCCGGCTGCCGACGGCCTGTGGCTGGCCTACGGCAACGGACAGGTGCAGAAACTGCGGTTTGTCTCCAAAGAGATACAGACCATCACGCTGAAGCTGCCCGAAGCGCTGGGCAACCGTTGTGTGCTCGACGACGGGGCAGGCCACCTCTACATAGGCCACAGCCATAACGGCATGACCGTGGTGAGCCTGGGCAGCGGGAAGACCACCCGCTACCAATGCCAGCAAGGCAGCGACCACGGCCTGCCGGGCAACAACGTGCGCTGCATAGTGAAAGACCGTCAAAAGCATATCTGGGTAGGAACCGACCGAGGTCTGGCACGGTTTCACCCCGAGACCGGGACGTTTACCAAACAGCCCACCAGCTACGAACGTTACGACGACAATGTGTACGACATCTGCGAAATGGACGATGGCACACTATGGGTGGCCACCGACATGGGAGGGGTGCGAATACTGAAGGCCGACCACACTGGCGCCTATCATGCCACGGGGAAAGCCCGCACCTCGTCGCTCAACACCCGAAGCATCGTGCACGATGATTACGGCAACATCTGGATAGGCAACCACAGCACTGGCGTAGACTTCATCAGCTCGCATGAGGCCGACTTCAAGGTGCTGGGCGCCAGCCACCCCGCTTGCGCCATCGCATATAGCGGCAACTGTCTGTGGGTGGCTGGAGAAAACGCACTCTCCTGCTGGCAAGAGGGCCAACAGGCTGGCAGCTGGACAGGGCTGAACACCCAGCGGCGCGAATACAGCTCACCACGCTGCATGATGGCCGACCGCGACGGCATGCTATGGATAGGGGTCGACGACCAGGGCGTGACGCGCTTCGACACTAAACGGCAACAATTCAAGCATATTCCAATGATGCCCGAAGGCTCAGACATTCACTCCTTTGCACAAGCCGACGACGGCAGCATCTGGGTGGGAGCCGAGTTCGGCGTATACCAATATGCCGATGGGCACATGAAGCGCCACGACTTCATCAGCCAGACCCTCCACGCCCCAGCCACTTGTCTGCTGTCCCTGCCTGGCCACCGCCTGTTTGTGGCCACCCTGGGCGACGGCATCTACTCCTTCAACCTCGACACCAACGGATATCAGCACCTCGGCATCGGCGAGCAACTGCCCTCAGGCAAGATAAACCATGTGGCAAGCACCGGCACAGGGCTGTGGCTGGCTACCGACGGGGGACTCGTTAGCCTGCAAGACCCCGTCGGGCTCTCTGGTCTCACCACCTATAACCATCGACAAGGACTGAACGATGACCACATACGCGCACTACAGCCATCTGCCAACGGCGACATCTGGCTGAGCACCTATATGGGCATCTCACGCTTCGACCAGCAGGCGGAACGGTTCTACAACTTCGGCACCCTCGATGCCCACCTGCCCAGCGGCTTCGCCAGTGGAGCGGCCGTCAGTGGCGACGACGGCACCATCTTCTTCGGCTCGGCATCGGGCGTATGCTTCTTCAACCCACGACTGCAAGACAACCAGCAACCAGTATCCGAAGTGCAGATGGTGACACTCGAAGCCTATAACCCCGTGGGCAACGACACAGAAATCATGCTGCTCACACCCGACGAGAAAGGCCGCGTAAGCACCACGCACAAGCGCAACACGCTGCGCATGACCTTCGACGTGCGCAATTTTGCTCAAACGGAATACGTAGAGTTTTCCTACATGATGAAGGGCATGGACAATAAATGGTACTACATAGGCAACGACCACGACGTGGTGTTCCGCGGTCTCAGGCCAGGACACTACACTTTTGTGCTCAGGGCCAAACTGCGCAGCCAGGACTGGGACGAAGCCCGGCAGACACAGCTCAAAGTGACCATCACCCCACCCTTCTGGCTCGCCTGGTGGGCCTTCCTGCTCTATGCCGCCGCCATCGTGCTGTGGGGAGTATGGCTCATGCGACGATACAAGCACCAGCTGGCATTGCGCACTTCGCTCGAGCTGGAGCGGCGCGACAGTCAGCAGAAGCAGCACCTGAACGAGGAACGCCTCCGCTTCTTCACCAACATCACCCATGAGCTGCGCACGCCGCTCACGCTGATTCTCGGACCACTCGACGACCTCATGGACGACCCGCAGCTGCCACCGGCAAGCCATCGCCGCGTACAGATGATAAAGAAGAGCGCCGACCGGCTGAGGAGCCTCATCAACGAAATACTGGAATTCAGAAAAGCCGAGACACAGAACAGGAGACTCACCGTGGCAAAGGCCGACATTGGCTCGTTTGTGCGCGAGATATGCCTGAACTTCAAGGAGCTGAACCAGAACCAGAAGGTGAGCTTCCTCTGCACCATCGACGACCGGCTACCCAATATCTACTTCGACTCAGAGGTCATCAGCACCATCCTGAACAACCTGCTCTCCAATGCCATCAAATATACCGGACAGGGCAGCATCACCACTACGGTGAAAGCCGAGGCCGGTGACATGGTAAGCATCTGTGTGGCCGATACCGGCTACGGCATAACGCCCGAGGCACTGCCACACATCTTCGACCGCTACTATCAGGCCAACGATGCCCATCAGGCATCGGGAACGGGCATAGGCCTGGCACTGGTGAAAGCACTGGCCGACCTGCACGAAGGGCAGCTGAAGGCCGAAAGCGCCGTGGGCGAAGGCAGCCGCTTCACCTTCTTGCTGAACGCCACCAACACCTATCCCAACGCGCTCCACAAAGAAGATTCACGCACCGACGAAACGGCCGAACAAGAACAGGAAACGGTACCTGCCACGGCCAGCGAAACCGACGGACAGCTGCCATTGCTGCTCGTGGTGGAAGACAATGCCGACATTCGCCAATACATTGCCGACTCGCTGGGCGAAGACCTGCGCATACTGGAGGCCGAAGATGGCGAGGAGGGAGTAAAGCTGGCTGAACAACACACGCCCGACATCATCGTGAGCGACATCATGATGCCACGCATGAACGGAATAGAGCTAACACGAAAGCTGAAAAACGACATGCGCACCAGCCACATACCTATCGTCCTGCTCACGGCCAAGACCACCGACGACGACAAGCTGGAAGGCTATGACAGCGGGGCCGACTCGTATCTCACCAAACCTTTCACGGCCAGGCTGCTGGCCAGCCGCATTCACAACCTGCTCACCGCCCGCCGCAGGCTGGCCGAGCAGATTGGCTCGCTACAGCACACGAACACACCGACGACACAAGACGACACGAACACACAGAAGGCCACCACCGCCACGGCAGAAGACACAACCTCGCAGCTGTCGCGACTCGACAGGGAATTTCTGGAAAGGCTCGACAGCATCATCACCGACAACATCATGAGCCAGGACATCGACCTGCCCTTCATCACCAGCAAGATGGCCATGAGCCACAGCACCTTCTATCGCAAGGTGAAGGCTCTTACCGGCATGACCGCCACCGAGTACATACGCAAGTTCCGCCTGCGCCACTGCTACAAGCTGCTCGAGAGCGGAGACTACAATGTGACCGAGGCGGCCATGATGACCGGATTCAACCAAATGGCACACTTCCGCGAGACCTTCAAGCGCGAGTTCGGCATCCTGCCCTCTGAGGTGCTACGGAAAAAATAAAACGATTACGCCCATGACATCAAAGGTCCTTACCCTCACGGCTTGGCTGCTGGCCTGCCATACGGCCACCCAGGCGGCAGTCATCCACCCAAAAGACTTCGGTGCCCAGGGCGACGGGCACCACATCGACTCGCCTGCCATCAATGCAGCCACTGGCACAACTCGCTCGTCTGGGGCGAAGGGCTGCACGACGTGACAATAGAGGGCGAGGGACTCATCGACGGCGGCGAGGTGCTAGCAACTGCGGCACAACACTCGTAATTTAACATACACTTTTCCGTCATTCTGCGGGGCAGTCTGCTGCTTGACGGAAAAAGCATCCTTTGTTGACGAAAAAATGATGGCAGAAACCGTCAATAATCATGTACCTTTGCACAATATCGGGAAAAAAGAGTAACTTTGCACAGAAAATAACAGATTATTACCATAACAAGAATATGAAACGATTTTTTCTGAGACTATTACCCGCCTTGCTGCTCATGCCTTTGGGCAGTCTGGCACAGGAGCGCCCCGACAGCAGTCTGCAGCGCCACGACTTCTTCTATACAGGGCAGAGCAAGCAGCGCCGCATGTTCATCGTGAAAGACGGAAAGGTGAGCTGGAGCTACCAAGACCGTCTGCACAAAGGCGAGATAAGCGATGCCGTGCTCATGCAAGACGGCCACATACTCGTGGCCCACCAGTATGGCGTGGCCGAGGTAGACCAGGAAGGGCAGACGGTGTGGCAGTATGCCGCCCCCGAGGGCACCGAGATCCACACGGCGCAGCCCATAGGGCGCAGCCACGTGGTGTTTGTGCAGAACGGGCGTCCTGCCAAGGCCGTGGTCATGGCGATACCGCAGTGCCAGACAGTGCGCGAGTTCGTGCTGCCCACCAACGAGAAGGGGTCGGTGCACGGCCAGTTCCGCAACGCGCGCCTCTCTTCGCGCGGCACGTTGCTCGTGGCCAACATGGCCATGGGCTGCATTCACGAGTTTACCAGCCGTGGGCAGGAGGTAGACAGATGGGGGGGCATGCTGCCATGGTCGGTGGCAGAGCTGCCCAAGACGGGCAACCTGCTCATCACGGGCAGGAAGGGCCTCATACAGGAGATGAACCGCCAGGGGCAGACCGTCTGGCAGATGGACGTGACGAAGTATGGCATCACGGCCCCGCAGAAGACGGTGAGGCTGAAGAACGGCGGCCACATCGTGAACAACTGGTATAACGAATGGAACAAGACACCCATGGACACGCTGAACGCCCCCGTGCAGGCCATCGAGGTGGACAAGGACGGCCGCGTGGTGTGGCAGCTGCGCTCGTGGCGCAACCCCGACCTGGGTCCCTCGACCACCATACAGCTGCTCTCGGAGCCTGTGAACCGTGACCGCCTGTTCTTCGGCGAGTTTGGCAACACACCACGGCCAAAGCTCTTCGTGGAGCCCAACCAGCCCCTGGGCGAAGGCAAGGGGCTGCACCCGGGCCGCGTGGCGTGGATTCATGCTCCGGGCGTGGCCCGATGGGACGGCCATACGGGCCTATGGGTGGAAGACCGATGGAACGACCAGGCGAAGGCCGACCGAATGGTGACCGAGGCTATCGGACAGCTCACGGGCGAGCCGTCGGCGCAGAAAGCATGGCAGGCGCTTTTCAAGCACTTCAACAAGGCCCACGGCAGAGGCAGCCGGGGCTACAAGAAAGGCGAGAGCATCGCCATCAAGCTGAACCTGAACAACGCCATCACCCACCACGACACGATAGAACTGAACTCGTCGCCCTTCACCACGCTCGCCCTGGTACGTTCGCTGGTGAGAGACGGCGGCGTGAGAGAGCAGGACATCGTGCTCTGCGAGCCTTCGCGCACCATCACCGACAGTATATATAATAAGGTGCACAGAGAATTTCCCCACGTGCGCTTCGTCGACAACATCGGGGGCGACGGCCGCGAGAAGTGCGAGTACTACCCCGAGCAGATCGTCTACTCGGTAGACAACGGCAAGATGGCACGCGGACTGGCCAAGTGCATCGTCGATGCCACCTACCTCATCAACTCGGCACTGCTGAAGACCCACAACGGTCCCGGCGTGACGCTCACCACCAAGAACTGGTATGGCGCTACCGACATCAACCTGCTATGGCGGCAGAACGCCCACAACAACGTAAGCCAGGACAAGCGTGGCGGCAAGCCCCAGTATAAGACCTTTGTAGACTGGATGAGCCACCCTAACTTGGGGCAGAAGGCACTGCTCTTCCTCATCGACGGCACCTACGGCTCACGCGACGTGAACGGAGCACCCAACCCCAAATGGATGAAGGAACCCTTCAATGGCGACTGGGCCTGCTCGCTCATCGTGAGCCAGGACGAGGTGGCGTGCGATGCCGTGGCCATGGACATCATCATCGGTGAGTGGCCCGAGTTCGGCTCGCTGAACTACTGCGACGAATACCTGCGTGAGGCGGCCACGATACCCAACGCCCCGAGCGGAACCGTCTATAAGCAGAAGGGAAAGCCGCTCACCTCCCCTCTTGGACTTTTCGAGCACTGGAACAACGAGCATAAATACACGAAAATAGACCTACGATACAAGAAATTGTAACCCCACAGCCCCCACACCCCCCTCAGCCCCTCCCTGCTGGCAGGTCTGCTGGGGGTTTTCTGTTTTTTTAACTTTTAGAATCTTAAATAGTTTTTGTATGTCGGCATAATTTCTTATTTTTGCAACCAAGAAGAAAAAATCCAATACTAACCAGCACGACAATGAACGAGAAATGGAATCATCGTGACTTGAGGCTCTCAGCTGAAAAGAGGCGCATCGGCGAGACTTCAACTATCAAGGAAGAGTGGTCGCGCCATGTGGTCGGCGACAAGCGTACCATGCAGCAGACAGACCATGATGCATGGGAGTATGCGGTAAGAAACGGCTTAATTTGAAAACACAAACCCTTTTCCTGACTATGGCAGTAAATTGGAATGATTACGAACTAGTTCTAAAAGAAGAAAGTTCTAAGGAATGTGAGGTGACAGGCCGCGACATGGGAGGTATAGAAATCTATACGTGCCCTGTGAGCGACTTGATAGAGAACAAGAACCCAAGATGGACTCCAAAAGACAACAGCAGCAGCTATGGCGGCTATCAGTCTTATACCTTCTATTTCCTGCGGGCCGACGAAGAGAGCATCCATCTCTATACCGACAAGCATTACAGGCAGGACATCACGCTGAAGCCCGGCGAAGAGTGGTCGAGCGGCTGGTTCAGTTTTGGTTCATGGGACTACTTAACGAGTCTGGAACTAAGAAAAAAGGAATAACAACATTTTATTAATAACTAAAGACCCATGCCCCTGTAACGGTCTTCCTCCCTTTGTCGGAGGCCAAGAGAGGGGTCCATTATTATGTTCAAAGATTTAGAAATTTGGTGGGTGACTGGCGCACAGCTCCTGTACGGAGGCGATGCCGTGATTGCAGTTGACGGACATTCTAAGGAGATGGTCGAGGGCCTGAACGCCAGCGGCAACATCCCCGTGAAGATTGTCTATAAGGGCACGGCCAACAGCTCGAAGGAAGTAGAGCAGGTGATGCTGGCTGCCAACAACGAGGAGAAGTGTATCGGCATCATCACATGGATGCACACCTTCTCGCCCGCCAAGATGTGGATCAAGGGCCTGCAGGCGCTGAAGAAGCCCATGCTGCACTTCCACACACAGTATAACGCCGAGATTCCCTGGGACACCATGGACATGGACTTCATGAACCTGAACCAGAGCGCCCACGGCGACATCGAGT
>CAMJLB010000109.1 GCA_946406555.1 uncultured Prevotellaceae bacterium
TTAAATATTGTAACAAATATTTACCACCTAAATTGACGCAGAACCAAAAAAGTTTACTAAGCATCTGCACCTTCTGCACCAAAGTGATAACAAGTTGATATTCAAACGATTGCAAGCAGGAGCAGATGGGAGCAGATTTTAAGATCTGCTCCCATCTGCTCCCGACATAACCCACTGATTCTCAGCCAGTATTGCAGAGAAGCAGAAGAAACAGATGGCTTAGAGATTTTTCTATCTGTAGAGGGAAGAACCATTCATCATACTTGCTCATTCTGCACTCTTTCTATACTCATTCTGGCCACAATCTGAAAGTTTCAGCAAAGAATTTTCGCCGTATCATTTTTTTTTCCTACCTTTGCACTATAAATTAAAAACGACGACAATGAAGCAGAAATCACTTCTTTTACTGTTGGCATTACCACTCGTATTGTGCTGCAACCGGCAGCCCAAACCCTTGAAATACGAGTATGTGCCCCGAGATTCGTCTGCCATTGGCGAACCCGATGGCACCACCAGTGCCGCATCGTGGGAAGACGAGCCTGCCGTGGTGATACCCGAAGACATGCTTCCTGGCAACGACGAGCTGACAGAAGAAGACATAAACCGCATTGTTTCTGGAAGAGAATAGGAGCGATTATGATGAAACAAATAGAAATCAGCGATGCCCAGCTGCGCAAGTCGGCAGGCGAAGGCATGGATGCCTTTGTTAAAACATTTGTCGATGCCATACTGCAGGCCATCGGCGGCGAGCTCACGGCCGAAAACATAGGCGAGCTGAACAACGACCAGATCACCCTGCTGGCCTGGGATGTGCTCCATCAGGAAGTGATGGACGGCGGCATGGTGCAGCTCATACACAATGGCTACGGTCCCTTCATCTTCAAAAACCCCTTTGCCAAGGCACTCAACAAGCTGTGGGGCATGCGCGAACTGTCGAAAATGGTCTATGATGCCCACACGCTCTATGCAAAGTATGGGGCCGAGATAGAGAAAGACTGCACCGACGAGGAGTTCATGGCCCTCTTTGAGCGATTCCCCGAGTTCGACGACTTCGACGACAAATTCATAGAAAACGAGGAGCAGTACACCGAGCAGGTGGCCCGCTACATCGACGAACACATAGAAAACTTCGCAACCATCAAGCAATGAACAAAGAGCAAGAGCTGCTCAGGAAGAAAAGTCCTGTGCAGATAAAGAACAAGAAGGCCGCCTTCGAATACTTTTTCATCGAGGAGTTTACGGCGGGCATCGTGCTCACCGGCACCGAGATTAAGTCTATCAGAATGGGTAAGGCCAGTCTGGTAGACACCTACTGCACCATCATCAACGGCGAGCTGTGGGTGAAGGGTATGAGCATCAGCCCATACTTCTATGGTTCCTACAACAACCACGAGCAGAAGCGCGACCGCAAGCTGCTGCTCACCAGCCGCGAGATAGGCCGTCTGGCCAGCGCCACCAAGCAGACGGGCTACACCATCGTGCCCACACTCGTATGGCTCAACGAAAAAGGACTGGCCAAGGTAGACATCGCCCTGTGCAAGGGCAAGAAGGCCTACGACAAGCGACAGACGCTGAAAGAGAAGGAAGACCGGCGAGAGATAGACCGCGCAATGAAGATTTACAAATGAACAGCTTAGCCGACATCATCAGACAACGCATCCTTATCCTCGACGGCGCCATGGGCACCGTCATTCAGGAGTATGGCCTGCAGGAAGACGACTTCCGCGGCGAACGGTTTGCCGACAAGCCAGGCATGCTGAAGGGTAACAACGACATGCTCTGCCTGACACGTCCCGACGTCGTGGCCGACATACACGAGCGCTACCTGCAGGCCGGGGCCGACATCATCACCACCAACACTTTCAACGCCCAGCGCATCTCGCAGGCCGACTACCACATGGAAGAGGCCGTTGCCGAGATGAACCGCCAGGGAGCCAGACTGGCCCGTGCGGCGGCCGACAAGTTCTCGACTGCCGACCGCCCGCGATTCGTGGCCGGAAGCATGGGTCCCACCAACAAGACCTGCTCCATGTCGCCCGACGTGAGCAACCCCGCCGCACGCGAGCTGACCTACGACCAACTCTACGATGCCTACATGGAACAGGCCGGAGCACTTATCGATGGTGGGGTCGACGCGCTGCTCATCGAGACCATCTTCGACTCGCTCAACGCCAAGGTGGCCATCGATGCCGCCATGCACGCTATGCAGGAGCGGCAGCGGCGGCTGCCCATCATGCTGTCGGTGACGGTGAGCGACCTGGCCGGGCGCACACTCTCGGGCCAGACCCTCGATGCCTTCCTCGCCACGGTGAGCACCTATCCCATCTTCTCCATCGGACTGAACTGCTCGTTTGGTGCCCGGCAGATGAAACCCTTCCTGAAAGAGCTGGCCGGGCGCGCACCTTATTATATTAGTGCCTATCCCAATGCCGGACTGCCCAACCAGATGGGGCTCTACGACGAGACACCCGAGACCATGGCACCACAGATAGCCGAATTTATCGACGAACGGCTGGTAAACATCGTGGGAGGCTGTTGTGGCACCACACCGGCATTCATCGAGAAGTATGTACCGCTGGTGTACGATCGTGAAGCAGCGGCTTATAAGGCACCCCATACGCCTGCCCCGAAGCCGGAATGCCTTTGGCTGAGCGGACTCGACGTCCTTACTATAGAAGCCCCCTCGGGGGCCGTAGGAGGAACCACCACCTTCTGCAACGTAGGCGAACGCTGCAACGTGGCTGGTTCCAGGAAGTTCCTGCGCCTTATCAAGGAGAAAAACTACGAAGAGGCCGTCAGCATTGCCCGCAAGCAGGTGGCCGACGGCGCACTGGTCATCGACATCAACATGGACGACGGGCTGCTCAATGCCCGCGAGGAGATGGCGACTTTCCTCAACATGATAGCCGCCGAACCCGACATAGCCCGCGTGCCGGTGATGATCGACTCGAGCGACTGGCAGGTAATCACTGCCGGCCTGAAGTGCGTACAAGGCAAGAGCATCGTCAACAGCATTTCGCTCAAAGAGGGCGAAGAGGTTTTTCTGCAGCATGCCCGCGACGTGATGCGCTATGGTGCTGCCGTGGTGGTGATGTGTTTCGACGAGCAAGGGCAGGCCACCAGCTACGAGCGGCGCATAGAGATTGCCCAGCGGGCCTACCGTCTGCTTACGCAGCAAGTGGGCATGAATCCGCACGACATCATCTTCGACCCCAATATCCTGGCTATAGCCACGGGCATAAAAGAACACGACAGCTATGCCGCCGACTTCATTCGCGCCACGCGCTGGATTCGCCAGAACCTGCCCGGTGCCCACGTCAGCGGCGGCGTGAGCAACCTCTCGTTCTCCTTCCGTGGGAACAACTACCTGCGCGAGGCCATGCACACCGTGTTTCTTTACCACGCCATACAGGCTGGCATGGACTTCGGCATCGTAAACCCTGCCACAAAAGTGCAATACAGCGACCTGACACCAGAGCAGATTGATATATTGGAAGAGGTAATTCTCGATAAGAAAGGAGCGGCCCCCGAGGCCGAAGGAGAAGCCCCTGAGGCCGAAGGAGAAGCCCCCCCTACTGCCCCCGAGGGGGCTTCTATAGACAAGCTGCTTGAAATCGTGAAAGCCCCCGACGCCCCTTCTGCCTCTAATGCTATAGAAGCCCCCCCGGGGTCCGTAGGGGGGGCCGGTACCCCGGGGGCCGGTACCTCAGAGGCCGTGGCAAGGCGGTCCGATGCTTCTGTTGCCACCCGCCTGTCGCAGGCTCTTGTTCACGGCAATGGCGACTACCTGCAGGCCGACCTGGAAGAGGCGCTGAAGCAGTACCCGCGCGCCGTCGACATCATCGAAGGGCCGCTCATGGCTGGCATGAACGAGGTGGGTCGCCTCTTTGGCGAAGGCAAGATGTTTCTGCCCCAGGTGGTAAAGACTGCCAGAACCATGAAGCAGGCCGTGGGCATACTGCAACCCTACATCGAGGCACAGCGCACCGAGGGAAGCAAGAAGGCCGGCAAGGTGCTGCTGGCCACCGTGAAAGGCGACGTGCACGACATAGGCAAGAACATCGTGGCCGTAGTGATGGCTTGCAACAACTATGAGGTAATCGACATGGGCGTGATGGTGCCTGCCGAGCAAATCGTGCGCAAGGCCAAGGAGGAACAGGTCGACATGATAGGACTCTCGGGCCTTATCACCCCCAGCCTGGAAGAAATGGTCAACGTAGCTACCGAGCTAAAGCGCGCCGGACTGAGCATTCCCATCATGATAGGCGGTGCCACAACCAGCCAACTGCATGTGGCACTGAAGATTGCCCCCGTCTACGGTGGCCCGGTGGTGTGGATGAAAGATGCCTCGCAAAACCCACTCGTGGCTGCGCGCCTGCTGAACGAACAGGAGCAGGTGGCTACCGAACTCGATTCGCAGTACGAGCAGATACGACGGCAATACTGCGAGCAACAGCAGCAGTTGCAGTCGCTCGAAGCCGCAAGAAAAAACAAACTGAATCTTTTCGAAGACAACACACTGTCATGACAAAGAATATCATCTTCGACCTTGGCGGCGTAATCATCACGCTCGACCAGCCACAGGCCGTCAGCCGTTTTCAGGCCCTTGGCCTGGCCGATGCGGCACAGCGCCTCGATCCCTACCGCCAGATCGGCATCTTCGGACAGCTGGAAAAAGGCACCATCGATGCCGACACCTTCCAAGAAGAGCTGAGCCGTCTTGTGGGCCGCCAGCTGTCCTACGACGAGTGCCGCCATGCCTGGCTGGGCTATTGCAAAGAGGTGCCGGCCCGCAACCTTGAGGCACTCACCCGTCTGCGAAGCGAGGGGTACCGCCTCATACTGCTTTCGAACACCAACCCCTTCATGATGTCGTGGGTCATGTCGGAAGAGTTCGATGGCCACGGTCATCCGCTGAACCACTATCTCGATGCTGTTTACACCAGCTACACCATGCACATGATGAAACCCGACACCCAGTTCTTCCACCAAGTGCTGCTGGCAGAGCACACGCCCCCTTCGCAGACGCTCTTCGTCGACGACGGGCCACGCAACGTGGCCGTGGCCAGCCAGATGGGAATAAGGACTTTCTGCCCCGAGAACGGGGCCGACTGGACAAAAGAAATCTACAACTACCTATGAAAAAAATCATACTACTTCTGGCCGCGATGCTCGCATTCACGGCCTCAGCCCAACGCAAGCGCGAGTTCCGCGGGGCATGGATACAGTGCGTAAACGGCCAGTTTCAGGGCCTGGGCATGCAGCGCATGCAGCAAACGCTGACCTATCAGCTCGACGAGCTGCAGAAAACGGGCGTCAATGCCATCATCTTCCAAGTACGGGCCGAGTGCGATGCGCTCTATCCCAGCAACATCGAGCCGTGGAGCCGCTTCCTTACCGGCACCCAGGGCATGCCGCCATCGCCCTACTGGGACCCCCTGCAGTGGATGATAGACCAGTGCCATGCACGCGGCATGGAGCTACACGCATGGATAAACCCCTACCGCGCCAAGACGAAGACCACCACGTTGCTGGCCGACAACCACATTGCCCTGCAGCAGCCGCAGAGGTGCTTCGACTACGACGGGCTGAAGATCCTGAACCCCGGCATACCACAGAACCGCGACTACATCTGCCAGGTGGCTGCCGACATCGTGACGCGCTACGACATCGACGGCATACACATGGACGACTACTTCTATCCCTACCCCGTGGCGGGCGTGCCCATTCCCGACGATGCACAGTACAACACGTACAACGGAGGCATCGCCGACAGGGGCGACTGGAGGCGCAACAACGTAAGCCTCTTCATCAAACAGTTCTATGAGACAGTGCACCAGCTGAAACCCTGGGTCAAGGTGGGCATCTCGCCCTTCGGCATCTACCGCAACAAGCGAAACTCGCCCATAGGCAGCAATACCAACGGACTGCAGAACTACGATGACCTATATGCCGACGTGCTCTTGTGGATAAACAACGGTTGGATGGACTACTGCGTTCCACAGCTCTACTGGGAGATAGGACATAAGGCTGCCGACTACGCCACACTCATCGGCTGGTGGAACCAATACGCCGGAGGCAGGCCCCTCTACATTGGCGAAGACGTGGAGCGCACCGTGAAGAATGCCGACCCACGAAACCCGAACCAGCATCAGCAGACTGCCAAACACCAGCTGTACGAGCAGATGCAAAACGTGAAAGGTACGGTGTTGTGGTATGCCAAGATGGCCGTCGACAATCCCGGTAACTATTCCACCATGCTGCGCCAGAGCTACTGGCGCACGCCTGCCCTCCAGCCGGAAGCTACATTCATCAGCAAGAAGGCTCCCAAGAAGCCACGAAAACTGAAGCCCATCTGGACTCCCGACGGGCAGGTGCTCTTCTGGAAAGCACCCAAAGGCCGGAGATGGGAAAGAGAGGCGGTGCAATACGTGGTCTACCAATTCAAGAAGGGTGAGAAAGTAAACACCGACGATGCCTCGCACATCGTGGCCATCACCCGCAACACCTTCTACCGTCTACCCCAAGGTAACGGCGAAAAGCACACCTACGTGGTGACGGCACTCAACCGCCTGCACAATGAGAGCAAGGCGGCAAAGAAGAAAGTGAAGTGTTAAGAAATAATTCTGGATCATGCCAGTGCCTCTTCTCAGGCCTGCATGATCCAGTAAAGTATAGCCACGACTACCACTAACACCAACAGCACACACATCTTGAGCATGCAGCCAGCCACTTTTTTTATAATGGCAAATGCCAGCACTACGGCCAGCAGCACAAGGGCATATATCCAGACGTTGCTCATCGTTTGAACAATTGGCGGAAGGTGGTGGGTATGGGAGTCTCGAATTCCATGTTCTCGCCCGTCACGGGGTGAGTGAAACACAGCAGCCAGGCATGCAGGCAGAGGCGGTGCAACGGGTCGTTGCCGTCGCCATATTTGGGATCTCCACACACGGGATGGCCCAGGTCGGCCGAATGCACTCGAATCTGGTTCTTTCGGCCCGTCTCCAGTTTATATTCCACGAGCGAGTGTTCGGTAGTGCGGTCAAGCACATGGTAATGGGTGATAGCCAGCTTGCCGCCATTGTCTACCGGCGACGAATAGGTCACGTAGGCCTTGTTGTCCTTCAGCCAGTTTTCCACCGTGCCTTCGTCGTGTTCCATCTCACCGCTCACCACGGCCACATAGCGACGGTCGTAGACAATCTCGTGCCAATGGTGCTCCAAGGTCTGCTCGGTCTCCATGTCCTTGGCATAGACCATCAGTCCGCTCGTGTCGCGGTCGAGGCGGTGCACCACGTGAGCAGTGCACTTCTGGCGCGACTTCTTGAAATAGTCGTCGAGCACCGACTTCACGTTCAGCGACGAGTGGCCGGCAGCCATCGAGAGAATGCCCACGTTCTTCTCTACCACAATCAGCCAGCGGTCTTCATACACAATCTTCACATACCGGCTCTTGAAAGCCTGCTGGTTGCGCTTGGTCTTGCTCACTGCCACGCGCATGCCCGGCTCAAGCTGGTAGTCGAACTGGCTCACCGTCTTGCCGTTCACCTTGATGCCACGGCCCTGAAGCGTGGCCTTGATCTTGGTGCGGCTCTGCGGAACATTGGCCAACAGAAATTCGAGCAAGGGCTGGGCCTGGCTCACTTCATAATATTCATAGTCGCTTGGGCGACTGTTTCCTGACGTATACCTCATAGTTGGATGCAAAGTTACAACTTATTTTGTAATTATATGCTACTCTGTAAGGAAAAAATCATTCAATTACCAAAGCCGACTAAAAAGAAATATCATTTTTTGCATATTTATGAAATTTGTTTTAATTTTGCAACGAAAAAACAGGCACCTCCTAACTTGAAACATGCATAAAATGGTTAAAACAACCAAAATCTAACAAATCGACAATGAATAAATTTTTAGCTTTAATGGGATTCGATCCCTCGAAACACACGGTGAAGGTAGAGATGATGGCCGGCCTCACCACATTCCTTACCATGTCGTATATTCTTGCCGTGAATCCGCTCATACTGAGCGATGCAGGCATGGACAAGGGGGCCGTCTTCTCAGCCACCGTCATCGCAGCCTTTGCAGCCACCAGCGTCATGGCATTCTATGCCAGGCTGCCTTTCGTGCTGGCTTCGGGCATGGGTATCAACGCCTTCTTTGCCTACACGCTGGTCATCGTGATGGGCTACACCTGGCAGCAAGCCCTGGCTGCTGTCTGCATTGAGGGCATCGTATTCATCTTGCTCACCATTTTCAAGGTGCGCGAGGCCATCGTCAACGCCATCCCGCTCAACCTGCGCTACTCCATCTCGGTAGGCATAGGTCTTTTCATCGCCTTCATCGGCCTGAAAAACGGTGGCATCGTAGTCTCCAGCGAATCGACGATGACAGCCCTCGGTGACTGGACACCCACCACCATGATAGCTGCCGGCGGCGTTCTGCTGGGTGCCATCCTGCTGTCGCTCCACGTCAAGGGAGCCCTTTTCTTCACCATCATCATCATGACGCTCATTGGCATACCCTTCGGCGTAACCCAGATTCCCGAAGGCTTCACCCTCCTCAGCATGCCGCAGTCTATCGAGCCCGTGGCCCTGCACATCGACTTCTCGCGATTCGTCAGCCTCGACATAGAGTATTATATCGTGGTGGCCACCTTGCTCTTCATGGATCTCTTCGACACCATCGGCACCCTCATAGGCGCAGCAACCGGAGCCGACATGGTAGACGAGAAGACGGGCCAGATTCCCTCGCTGAACCGCGCACTCATGGCCGATGCCATCGGCACGCTGGTAGGCTCGCTCTGTGGTACGTCGACCGTCACCACATACGTAGAAAGCACCACGGGCATTCTCGAAGGAGGCCGCACGGGGCTCACAGCATTCACGGCAGCCCTGCTGTTCTTAGCCGCCCTGTTCTTCTCGCCGGTGTTTCTCATGATTCCCGCCGCTGCCACCACCAGTGCCCTGTTTCTCGTGGGAGTGATGATGCTGAGGGCCATCGTCCACATCGACTTCATCGACTTTGCCGAGGCTATGCCTTGCTTCGTCACCATGCTCATGATGCCTTTCACGGCAAGCATCTCCGAGGGCATCGTCCTGGGCATGCTCTCTTATGTCATCATCTACGTCTGCACTGGCCGCTACCGCCAGCTTTCGGCCACCATATACATCCTCTCGGCCTTCTTCCTATTAAAGTATATTGCACCATTGCTTTAACCTAAAAGATCATATCACAATGAAAATACACCTCTTGCGCATCGCGCCTTTCATCTGTTGGCGTTAAAAAAAATTAAGCCACAGGGAAAAACTCGCCTCTCCTACCCCCTAACTCCTAACTCTTTTGTACCTTTGCAACCACTAAAAAGCAATTTTAACGTTAAAGCATAAGTTTTCAAGATGAAACAGTACCGTCTTGTGGACAACGTAGTGGGCTGGCTCACCTTTTTCATCGCCGCCTTCGTCTACTGCTCCACTATCGAACCGACAGCCTCGTTCTGGGACTGTCCGGAGTTTATCACCACGGGCTATAGGCTCGAAGTAGGGCACCCGCCCGGCGCCCCCTTCTTCATGCTCACGGCCAACCTGTTCTCGCAGTTTGCAAGCGATGCCACACAGGTGGCCTACTGGGTGAACACGATGAGCGCTCTGCTCTCGGCCACCTGCATCCTGTTCCTCTTCTGGACCATCACCCACCTTACCCGGCGCCTGCTCATCGACCGCTGGGACGAGCTCACCCTGCCCAAACTCATTGCCATCGAGGCAAGCGGCCTGGTGGGAGCACTCATCTACACCTTCAGCGACACTTTCTGGTTTTCGGCCGTCGAGGGCGAGGTCTATGCCTATTCGTCGGCCTTCACCGCCGTGGTGTTCTGGCTCATATTGAAATGGGAAGACCAAGCCGACGAGCCGCACAGCGACCGCTGGCTGGTGCTCATCATGTATATGACGGGCCTCTCCATCGGCGTGCACCTGCTCAACCTGCTGTGCCTGCCCGCCATCGT
>CAMJLB010000110.1 GCA_946406555.1 uncultured Prevotellaceae bacterium
GATGATAGAAGAACAACTGCTGTCGGCTCAGTGCTGTCGTGTCCACCTGCTCCAGGTTGCTAAGTGCTTCGGTATAGAGACCGCCGATGGCAAGAATCTCAGAGCGGCAGATGGAGAACTGTGCCACGTAGCTGGCATCCCGCCGCTGCCGCGCCAAGGCGAGTCCGCGGTTGGCATACACCATTGCCGAGTCGAATTTAAATACTTTGTATTCACGGAAGATGTCCTCCGTGAGTTTCATCATGCGGTCGCTGTCGCGTTCTGCAGCCAACTGCTGCTTCAGGGCAGCAATAGTTTCTTCCTTTTGACCGACGTAGTTGCCTTTTTCGCTAATCACTTGATCTAGTTCGTGAAGCAACTGTCTGTTGTCGGCACGGCCGATTCCTGTCTGGAGGAAGAGGGCAAATATGAGTAATAGGGTCTTCATCATGGCAAAGATAATGATAATTGTTGGTTTTCGGAAATTTACTACTGAATATTTAACAACATTTATAAATCAATGATTTCCAATGAGATACGATTAATTTAGTTTCTCCTCAATTTACCAAACATTTACTATGAGCTACAACCACGTGAAATCATGATTACCTTTGCAGCAGTTAAAATGATAACTAACCCGACAAAACGATTAACATGTACAAAATGAAGCGACTTCTGAAAGAACGCCTGGTGCTTAGCCTGCTGACGCTGCTGATGCCACTGGGCCTGCTTGCACAAGACATCAAGGTGCAAGGCGTTGTGAAGGACGAGACGGGCGAAACCGTCATCGGTGCCTCTGTAATGCAAAAGGGAACCACGAATGGGGCCGTCACCGACATCGACGGCAACTTCTCGCTGACCGTTCCCTCGAAAGCCACGTTGGTGGTCTCCTACATTGGATTTACTACGCAGGAGATAGCCGTTGGCGGGCGCACTCAGCTGGAAATCACCCTAAAGGAAGACGACCAGACCTTGAACGAGGTTGTCGTCGTGGGTTATGGTACGATGGACAAGAAGGAGCTCACCTCTGCTATCTCGCACGTGGGCGAGAAGGACTTTCTGACCGTGAGTTCACTCGACCCCTCGATGATGATTCAGGGCAAGGTGGCAGGTGTCTCCATCACCAATACCGGTGCCGGCGACCCCAACAACCAGGCCAGCATCCAGATACGTGGCGTCAGCTCGCGCTCGGCAGGCCTCGGTCCGCTCATCGTGATTGATGGTGTGCCTGGTGGCAACCTCACCAACATCAACCCCAACGACATTGCTTCCTTCGACGTGCTGAAGGACGGTGCCGCCTCCGCTATCTATGGTACGCGCGGTTCGAACGGCGTCATCGTCGTGACCACGAAGAAAGGCAGCAAGGACGGTCAGGTGCATACGTCCTACAGCGGCCAGCTGTCGCTCGACGTCATCAACAAGGAGTTGAAGATGATGAACGCCCAGGAGTTTCGCGACGTGCGCCTCGGTTGGGGCGACACGGGTGTTGACCTTGGTGGCAACATCGACTGGCTCGACAAGACCAGCCGCACCGGTGCCACAATGCAGCACACGCTCACCCTAAGCGGCGGCAACGACAAGAGTAACTACCGCGTGAGTGCCGACTACCGCAATGCCCACGGCATCGACTTGCGTTCGAAGCGCGAGGAGTATGGTGCACGTGCTGCCATCATGCATACCACCAAGAACGGACTCCTCACGATTACGGCCAACGTGGCTCCGCGCGTCATTTATCGCGACAATGCCGACTGGAGCGTGTTCAAGGATGCCATCGAGGCCAATCCCACCACACCACTGATGGATCCCGACGACCCTGTTCGCTACTATAACTTCCAAGGTCAGGTCGTGGGCAGTAACCCCGTGGAGCGTCAGAAGCTGGAGAAAGACCACGCCGACACGAAGCTCCTCGACTGGGATGGCACCGTGAAGTTGAACCTGCTGCCCCTGCTGGCCAAGAACGACAAGGGCAACCAGACGCTCACCACGCAGGTGATGTTTGCCGACCACCAGTACAGCAACGACAACAGTTGGTTCCGGCCGTCGACAAGCACGCAAGCCGTGAACAACGGTCGTGACGGTGAGGCCAGCCGCTCCTATGCGAAGGAGAGCCAGTATGTGGCCGAGTGGCTCACCAACTACATGGGCAGCTTCGGCCTTCACAACGTGAAGGGTATGGCAGGCTACAGCTACCAGTACTCCCGCTACTCAGGCTTCAATGCCGAAAACAAAGACTTCCCCAACGACGGTCTGGGTTCCGACAATCTGGGCTCGGGTGAATATGCCAAGGAGGAAGGCGAGGTGCTGATGGGCAGTTATAAGAACGATGCCAAGCTCATAGCCTTCTTCGGCCGCGTCAGCTATGACTACGATGGTCGCTACCTCTTCACAGCTTCGCTGCGCCACGAGGGTTCGTCGAAGTTCGGTGCCGACAACAAGTGGGGTAACTTCCCTGCCGTCTCAGCCGGTTGGCGCATCTCGTCGGAGAAGTTCATGAAGGACGTCAAGTGGGTGAACGACCTGAAGCTGCGTGCCGACTATGGTGTCACCGGCAACCAGGATTTCGGCAGCTATCTGTCGCTGAACACGATGACAGGATTCGGCTACTATTTCTATAACGGCCGCTACTTCCAGGTATGGGGCCCGTCGAAGAATGTCAATCCCGACCTGAAGTGGGAGAAGGGTAAGAACTGGAATGTGGGTCTCGACTTCTCGTTGTTCAAGAACCGTCTGTACGGCTCCATTAACTACTTCAGCCGCCGCCAGCAAGACCTGCTTGGTAACTATAAGGTGAGCGTGCCTCCCTATCTGTTCGACGAGACCTTCGTCAACGTGGGTACGATGAAGAACACCGGTTTCGAGTTCGACCTGAACTTCCGCGCCGTCAATACCAAGGACTTTGGCTACGACATCAGCCTCGTCGGTACTACCATGCGCAACAAGTTCGTTGACTTCAGCAACTCAGAGTACGTTGGCCAGGACTTCTACGACGTTGCCGGCACCGAGGATCCCTATCCCTTCTACAACCTGCAGCGCATTCAGAAAGGCGAGTCGCTCGGTAATTTCTATATGTGGGAATATGCCGGTCATACTACTGAGGGCGAATGGCTTGTCTACGACAAGGATGGCGACATCATCCGCGCCTCGCAGGCCAGCGATGAGGACCGCCGCGTGGTGGGCAACGGTATGCCGAAGTTCACGCTCTCGTCGAGTCACAACTTCCGCTATAAGAATTTCGACCTTGCCCTGTTCTTCCGCGGAGCCTTCTTCTACGACATCTTCAACATCCACGACTTCTATTACGGAACCCGCAACTTCACCGGCAACCGCCTGCAGAAAGCCTATGCCAAGAACTTCCCCATTGCCGGCACGGCCAACCCCGTGGTGTGTGACTACTTCCTGGAGCGTGGCGACTACCTGAAACTCGACATGCTGACGTTGGGCTACACATTCCAACCGAAGGACTGGCGTTTCCTCGACCGCGTGCGCATCTACGCCACGGGCAAGAACCTGCTCACGCTGACAAAGTTCAGCGGCGTCGACCCAGCCACCTATCAGGTGAACGGACTGACACCAGGCGCCCAAGGCTCACGTACCTACTTCCCCTCTACGCGCCAGTTCATCGTTGGCCTGCAGGTTGACTTCTAATCAAGGTAACAAAGTAACAAGGTAACAAAGTTCACAATATGAAAGCTATACATTATTATATATTGACTGCAGCGTTGTGTTTCTCGACACTCACCAGCTGCACCGACCTGGACGAGACGCTCTACGACCAGGTGGGCACACAGAACTACTATAACACGAAGAGCGACGTCGTGCGTGCCGTGTTCCGTCCGTTCGAACACGCTTTCTGGAGCATCCAGAGCCGTCACGTACTCAACGAGCTTACGGCCGACCAACTCATCACCCCTACTCGCGACGGTTGGTGGGACGACGGTGGCAAGTGGCGCCGCCTGCACTACCACGACTGGAATGTGGAAGACGGTGGCGACGCACAGTCGGAATGGAACGGCTGCTTCCAGGGCATTATGCAATGCAACTACGTGATTGAGGATCTGGACGGGCTCGACGCCTCGCGCTTCGGCTTCACTGAGGCCGAGTTCCAGAACCTGAAGGCACAGTGCCGCGTACTGCGCGCCTGGTTCTACCTGCGCTTGCTCGACGGATTCCGCAACGTACCGTTGGCTGTGAGCTTCGGCGACGTCAGCCAGAACACTGAGACGCAGGTCGAGCCGAAGGTGGTCTTCGACTTCATCGAGAGCGACCTGAAGGAATGTCTGCCCCTGCTGGCCGAGAAGTCGTCGCTGGGCGGCAACGGCGCGCTGCAGGGTCAGTGGACGAAGGCTGGTGCAGCCGCCCTCCTGGTGCGTCTCTATCTGAATGCTCAGGTCTATATTGGCGAAGACCGCTATAAGGAATGTGCCGACATGGCACAGGCCATCCTCGACGGCCAGTACGGCCGCTACCAGGTAGCCGACCGCTGGGATGCCGCTTTCGACTGGAACAACGACGCCTGCGACGAGGTCATCTTCGGCTTCCCCGCTGCTCCCGGCTACAGCTATTGGCACTATCAGGGCGACACCTATTGGTGGACGGTTCCTGCCCGTGCACGCTACTACCTGAACGACGCCAAGTGCAAGGCCGGCGACCACAACACGAAGTATGCTGCCTCGCCAAGCTATGCTCCCAATGGCGAACGCCTCAACTTCGAGCTGGGCATGCCCATCGAGCGCTTCCGCCAGTATGATGGCGACGTGCGTCTGAAGCTCTATCGCAACCTTGGCAACAGCCAGCGCGAGGGAATGTTCTTCTTCGGCTATCTGGAATACCAGGACGAGAGCGGCCAGACCAAGCGTGTGCAGGCTCCTGAGGTGCCTTACGACCTCTACATCCGCGATGCCGTAGGCAAGTTCCAAAGCCTGGCGCCCGACCGCTGGCTGACAGCCGCGAGCAGCACGTTGCGCGACGGCGACCACAATTCGGGCTGGCACTTTGCCAAATATCCCTTCTACAGCGACGACGATGCCCACCAGATGGAGAGCGACTACACGGAGATTCGCCTGCCGGAAATCATCTACTCACTGGCAGAATGCCGCCTGCGCGAGGGCAAGAAGGCTGAGGCTGCGCGCCTGCTGAACAGTGTTCGCCGCCGCAACTACGATGCCAACCACCTGCAGGATGCGCTCTACACGCCTGAGGGCAGCGCCAACCTCGACATGCAGGAGATGCTCAACGAGTGGGGCCGCGAGTTCTTTGCTGAGAGTCGTCGCCGCATCGACCTCATCCGCTTCGACAAGTTCACGAGCGGCACGTGGTGGGACAAGACGCCCGATGGCGATGGCCACACGAAGATATTCCCCATCATGCGACCTATCCTGAATGCCAACCCGAAGTTGGTACAGAACCCAGGATATAATAGTTAAGAGTTTATAGTTTATAGTTTCTAGTTTATTGGATATGAAACCGAATCGATTATTTTCCGCAATAGCCGGCATCGTGCTGGCAATGGGTCTCACCTCGTGCGACAGCGAGAAGGACCTGAACATCATCGAGGGCGAACTGCCCATCAAGACGCAGACGCTCTACATGGTAGGCGATGCCACGCCTAATGGCTGGGACATCGGCAATCCAACACCTCTTGAGACAACGGGCGACGATGCTTTGGTGTTCTCATGGGAGGGCCAACTCTATAAAGGTGAACTGAAGCTCTGCCTGACCACGGGCAGCTGGGATGCTCCGTTCATCCGTCCTGAGGTGGGTGGCACGCAAATCACGAAGACAGCCATCAGCAATGCGAAGTTTGCCATGCACGCTGGCGACCCCGACGACAAATGGGTGATTGCCGATGCAGGCAAGTATCGGCTGACGTTCGACCTGCGCCACTGGACTATGTCGACCGAATATCTAGGCGAGCCCGATGCGCCCGTCATTGAGCCTATCGAGGCTGAGGCCGTCTACATCGTTGGTGATGCCACACCGAACGGCTGGAGCATCGATGCACCAACTCAACTCGAGAAGCGATCGCAGTACGTCTTCACATATGAGGGCATTCTCACGACTGGCGAACTGAAGGCCTGCACGCAGACGGGCGACTGGGGTGTGCCATTCATCCGTCCGACATTTGGCGGCTGCAAGATTGGCCAGAATGGCGTGGAGAGTCAGGACTTTGTCTTTACCGCTGCTCCCGACGACAAGTGGCAGGTGACGGAGGCTGGAAAATATCGCCTAACCTTCGACCTGCAGGCATGGACACTACAGGTTGAATTCTTGGGCGAGGCTCCCAATCCCGACAAGCAACCATTGGAAGCAGAAGCCGTCTACATTGTTGGCGACGCCACGCCGAACGGCTGGAACATCGACGCACCCACACAGCTCACGAAGCAGTCACAGTACGTCTTCACCTACGAAGGAGAATTGGTGCCTGGCGAACTGAAGGCCTGCACGCAGACGGGCGACTGGGGCGTACAGTTCATCCGTCCAACGTACGGTGGTTGCAAGGTAAGCCTCGCTGGCGTGGAAAGCGCAGGTTTCGTCTTTACCTCCTCACCCGACGACAAGTGGCAGGTCACGGAAGCAGGACAATATCGCCTGACGTTTGACCTGAAGAACTGGACCATCATCGCCGAACCTCTCACCGCTAAAGAGCCGCTGGAGGCTGAGTCTGTCTACATCGTGGGCGATGCCACGCCCAACGGCTGGAGCATCGACGCTCCGACGCAGTTGGAGAAGCAATCGCAGTACGTGTTCTCCTACGAAGGCAAACTCACGAAAGGCGAGCTGAAGGCCTGCACGCAGACGGGCAGTTGGGATGTGCCGTTTATCCGCCCCACGTTCGGTGGCTGCAAGATTGACAAGGACGGCGTGGAGAGTCCAAACTTCGTGTTCACTGCTTCGCCCGATGACAAGTGGCAGGTGGAGGAGGAAGGAAAGTACCGCCTGACATTCGACCTGAAGGCTTGGACGGTGAAAGTTGAGAGTTTATAGTTTAAAGTTTAAGTATATGAAACGGACAATATTTATGCTGACAGGCCTGATGATGATATTGCTCAGCGCCTGCACCAACGATATCGAAATGCGCTATCCGCCGAAGTACGAACTGCCCGAGTTGCCTGTCGTGGAGGGCATCCACGACGGGCAGAAGGCCCCTCTCTACTGGAGCATCTACGAATATGCCTACGAACAGGAGCAAGCTGGCGTGAGCGGCTCGGACATGGATTTCACTGCAGCACAATGGGATGAGGTCATCAATTGGGTGGCCGAAAACCTAAAGCCCCACGGCTACGACATGGTGTGCACGGACGGTTTCATTCCTATGCTGGCTCAGGACGGTTCGGGCTACATGACCCACTACGGTTCGGTTTCACTGAAGGACCTTGCCGCCAAGTGTAAGGCCAAGGGTCTGCGTCTGGGTGTCTACGACAATCCGCTGTGGATACATGGCCCGCTCTCGACGCCCGTCGAGGGTACGAGCTGCACCTTCGGCGACCTGGTCTATGATGGAAAGACAAAGGTGCTGAACCCCGCGGCTCAGGACCAGTGGTTCACCTGGGTGGTGAGCGAAAAGGAAGGCGCACAGGAATACATCGACGGTTTCTTCCGTCACTACAAGGAGCTGGGTGTCGACTTCATCCGCATGGATTTCCTCTCATGGTATGAGGATGGCAAGGACCGCGGCATGGGCACCGTTGGTCGCGGCTATGGTCGCGAAGCCTACGCCCATGCGCTGGCCTACATCGCCCAATCGGCAAAGAAGTATGGCATCTTCACCTCGCTCGTCATGCCCCACCTGAACAACGATGCTGAGGTGGAGGCCCGCTATGGCAACATGGTGCGCATCGTGGCTGACACGGGTGGTGGCGGCTGGTGGCACACGTCGGCTCAGGACAAAGGCCGTTCCTACACGTCATGGCCCAACTGCATGAATCAGTTCGACGGTTTTACTTATTGGTCGCACATCACTGGTCGCGACAAGGTGATTCTGGATGGCGACTTCCTGCGACTGAACCGCTATGAAACCGATGCGGAGCGGCAGACAGCAGTGTCGCTGCAGCTCATGGCAGGCGGTCCGGTGGCGGTGGCCGACCAGCCGTCGACCATTGGCGGCAACCTCAGTTTCTACACCAACGATGAGCTGCTGCAGCTGCGCCGCGATGGTTTCGTGGGCCAGCCCTTGAGCAACAAGCTCGGCGACGGCGACAGCGAAGTGTGGTTCGGTTCGCTCTCCAACGGCAACCATGTCGTGGCTCTCTTCAATCGCAGTGACCAGCAGCAGGCGTCGAGCATCGCCTTGAGCCGCCTCGGCATCAGTGGCGAGTGGAAGGTGCGCGACCTGTGGCAACATGCCGACGAGGGCACTACCAGCACGCTGAGTGCCACGCTGCCCGCTCATGGCTGCAAGGTTGTCATGTTGACAAGGTAACGGAATTAGGTTAATAGGTTAATAGATTTAACGATATGAAGAAGATAGTATTTGCAATAATCAGCCTGCTGATGGCACTGACGACGAGTGCTGGCGAAGTGGCATCGCCGAATGGCGAAGTGAAAGTGAGTTTTGCGCTTGAAGGCACGGTGCCTACATATAGTGTGACCTTCCGGGGTCAGGACATCATTCTGCCCAGCCGACTGGGCTATGAATTGCGGAATGCCGACAATCTGCTCGATGGCTTCACGCTGAAGGCAGAGGAGACCGCAACGTTCGACGAGACGTGGCAGCCCGTCTGGGGCGAGACACGCGACATACGCAACCACTACAACGAGTTGCTGGTAAAGTTGGAGCAGAAGCAGACAGAACGACTGATGAACATTCGCTTCCGCGTCTACGACGATGGCATTGGCCTGCGCTATGAGTTCCCTCAGGAAGGAAGGCTGAACTACTTCGTCGTGAAGGAAGAGCGCACGGAGTTTGCCATGACGGGCGACCATACGGCTTGGTGGATTCCCGGTGACTACGACACGCAGGAGTATGAGTACACCCGCTCACGCCTGAGCGAAATCCCCGGCCTGCTGCGTGGGGCCGTCAGCGGCAACCTCTCGCAGACGGTGTTCTCCGACCATGCCGTGCAGACATCGCTTCAGCTGAAGACCGACGACGGCATCTACTTGAACCTGCATGAGGCTGCGCTGGTGAACTATCCCGCCATGCACCTGGAACTAAACAACCCCTTCGTATTCCAAAGCCACCTCACTCCCGACGCCCAGGGAGCGAAAGGCTACCTGCAGACACCCTGCCAGTCGCCCTGGCGCACCATCATGATTGCCGATGATGCCCGCAAGATACTGGCCTCGAACCTCATCCTGAACCTCAACGAGCCTTGCAAGATTGAAGACACCTCCTGGATTCATCCCACGAAGTACGTCGGCGTGTGGTGGGAGATGATCAGCGGCAAAGGCGACTGGGCGTATACGAACGAGTTCCCGACGGTGAAGCTGGGCGAGACCGACTACTCGAAGGCTCGCCCGTCGGGCCGCCATTCGGCCAACAACGAGAACGTGCGCCGCTACATCGACTTCGCCGCCGAACATGGCTTCGATGAGGTGCTCGTGGAGGGTTGGAACATCGGATGGGAAGACTGGAGTGGCAACAGCAAGGAGTATGTGTTCGACTTCCAGACACCCTACCCCGACTTCGACCTGAAGGCGCTCAACGACTATGCCCACTCGAAGGGTGTACGCATCATGATGCACCACGAGACCTCGTCGTCGGTGATGAACTACGAGAAGCACATGGACCGCGCTTACCAGCTGATGCGCGACTATGGCTACGATGCCGTGAAGTCGGGCTACGTGGGCAACATCATCCCTCGCGGGGAGCACCACTACTCGCAGCTCGAGATCAACCACTACCTGCACGCCGTGCAGCGCGCAGCCGACTACCACGTCATGGTGAACGGCCACGAAGCCGTGCGACCCACAGGACTCTGCCGCACATGGCCAAACCTCGTGGGCAACGAGGCGGCACGCGGCACGGAGTATCAGGCCTTCGGCGGCACGCGTCCCGGCCACACAGCCA
>CAMJLB010000111.1 GCA_946406555.1 uncultured Prevotellaceae bacterium
GGAGATTTGCCCTGTCGGGCAAGCGGGCTGGCACGGGGCCTGCCCCTACAGTCGTACCTGCCCCTACAGTCGCACGAGCGAAATAACGCTTTCGACTTTCAAAATAAGCAAAAATTGTTGCAAAATCAGCAAAAAATGACTTTCAGAAGGGTGGAGGCAACGATTTTTTGGAAAATTTTTTATAACTTTGTAGCGATTTAACCTCTTGCGCGGGGCCTGCCCCCGCCCACCATAATGAAAAAACAATAACCAATTAAAAACTTTTTTTTATTTATAACTTATGCAACAAAACACGAACATTTTGCGAGGGCGACCGTGGCTACTGCTACTGTTGCTCTTTGCATGGCTGCTGCCTCAGGAGGCGGCGGCCGACTGGTATGTTCAGCGAACCTACCAGTATCAGGTGATGCTCAGTGGTGCCAACACCATCCGCATCAAGGCTCCCGTCTACGACGAGGACGAGGCAGACCACTGGGTGTGCAACGGCAACC
Source organism: uncultured Prevotellaceae bacterium (assembly GCA_946406555.1). Lineage (GTDB taxonomy): Bacteria > Bacteroidota > Bacteroidia > Bacteroidales > Bacteroidaceae > Prevotella. The sequence goes on from CAMJLB010000111.1 coordinate 492, forward strand.
TCTACGTGACGTATACAGACGACCACGGCACGGAGCAGAAGCTATCCCTCATCAACTGGGGATTCAACTACAAAAACAGTGGCAGCCACGACAACGACGATTCTGAGCTGCCGGTCTTCTTCTCGACACAGATGGGCGGCAGCATCGACATCACGCAGGGCAACTCGTCGAACCACTTCACACTGAAGAGCTCCGACGGAGAGGTGACCCGCAAGGTCTACGAGAACAGCGACGGCGAGACCTACGACATCACCGCCGTCTGGCGCGTGCCCTACAACCTGCTGGGCAAGAAGCTGAAGCTCCAGTGGGGCGTGATGATCGACTACTCCTCCGGCAGCGACTATGAGCTGACAGGGCTCAGCTCTACCGACATCGACGTGCCGAAGGCGCAAGACGTCATCGTGCCGCAGCTCACCTCGCCCACCATGTCGTACAGCAAGGAGGGCATGCTCGAGATACCCTGGTTCATCGCCACCAACAAGGTGACCAAGGCACGCTATGAATATACCGACCACCTGGGCAAGAACGTGAAGGTGAATCTGGATCCGAAGGCCACCAGCGACGTGATCTATCTCGATGCTACGGTGCCTCACAACAACTTCCATGTCGTGGTGAGCTATAAAGACAACCTGGACAACGACATCGAGGAAATCCCCTCGGCCGTGCAAGACCTTCCCGTGATCCACGCCCCACAGGGGCTGCGCGTGCGCCCCTTAGGCGGACAGAAGCAGAAGATGGAGCTGAAGTGGAGCGTGGCACACCACAGTGTCAAGGACCTCTCGTTTACCGACCAGTTCGTCATACAGCGCTCCATCACCGGACTGGAAGACGACTTCCAGGACATCGGTATGATGGTATATGCCGAAGGCGTGACCACCGACAGCATCTTCACCTTCGTAGACAGCACCCTTGTGGAGTCTGTCGACGAGGGCATGATTAAAGCCAACGGCGCGCTCGACAAGCTGAGCTACCGCGTGCGCCGCGCCATGACCCAGAACTGGGGGTGGGAGAACAACAGCTGCGCCAGCCGCACCTCGATTGTGGCCGACAGGCTGCACCTGCTGCGCATAGCCAGCTTTACGGCCGACTGGGAGGATAAGAATGCCTACACGGCGCGCGTATCCTGGCAATATGCCGACGAGCCCGGCGGCGTATGGGACGACCGCGCACAGATGGTGCTGCAGGTAGTCATGAAAAACCGCAACGGGGTCGCCGTAGACACCGTGCGCTACGTGCTCAGCGCCACCGAACGGCAGCAGCGCTACAAGGTGGTGAACGTCTTCCGACCCTGCGTCAGCTTCGACGTGAAGATATTTGTGGAGAAGGAAGAGTCGCCGTTCAACTATCTGGAAAAACTCGAGGAATTCTTCATGCCCATACGCAATGTCGACGACTGGAACGACTTCCGCTCGAAGGTAAGATATGCCAATGGGAAACCTGTAAATGCACGTCTCTTTGCCGACATCACCTGCAACACCTATGCGGGAACACAAAACGCGCCCTACATGGGTGTCTTCGACGGTAACGGACACACGCTGACTTTCAATGTCTCCAATATCACTGAAGACTACATCGCGCCCTTCGGCTTTGTAAGCAATGCCACCATTCGCAATCTGCACACGGCGGGCACCATCAGCACGAGCAAGAAGTTTGCGGCCGGCCTCATCTCCAGGGTTGTTGACGGAAGCACGGTGAGCATCGAGAACTGCCGCTCGTCGGTGACGCTCGACAGCCACGTCAGTGGCGATGCCACCAACGGCGGCTTCATAGCCCACGCAAGGCCGGGCTGCAGCGTCACGTTCACCAACTGTAAGTTCGACGGCAGCTTCGAAGGGGCCAACTGCGACAGAAACGGCGGATTCATTGGCTGGACCGACAGCGGCGGCAGGGTGACCATAGACAACTGCCTCTTCAACCCCGGCCACTACGACTGCAAGAGCGACGGCTGCGCAACATGGTCGCGCAACGAAGTAAACATCACCCTGACGGTCAAGAATAGCTATGCCACCTTGGAGTTTACCGACCAGATTGAGACCATCGTCATAGACGGAAAGACCTTCATGGTGCTACACAATGAAGATGACTGGATGAAGTTCAAGGATGCTATTGCTGATAACGGCAACACCAACGCCATTCTGGCTGCCGATATAACTGTCCATCATACCGCAGCCATGGTGGGTACCTTCAGGGGCATCTTAGACGGAAACGGCCATACGATTACTGCCGACATCTTAGGTGGCAATACTGCAAATATCGCCCTGTTCCAAAATGCCCAGAGCTTTACCATCAAGAATCTGCACTTGGATGGCAAAATCACTGGCGGCGACCACTTGGCTGGTCTCGTGGGTTGTGCCCCTTCAAGTGACACGCAAAGCAAGATCCTAAACTGCCGTGTATCGGCCAAATTAGAGAGTACCGGCTGGATTGCCGGTGGTTTCGTCGGACGCGGCAATGGTGTAGAGATTCTAAACTGTCTGTTTGACGGCTACTTGAGTTGCGGTAAATCAAAGGATGGTACCCAGTGGTGGGTAGGAGCGTTCTTTGGTTTCATTGACGGCTCCTTAAATTCTGTAGTGCAATGCTGTGTGGAAAATGGCTCCTATAATAACGACATTGAACACAAATTGCTGAACATCAATAACAACATGACGTCATGGGGTAATGGTACGAACCAAAGGAGCTATAACAACTTCTCCTATAATAACTTCGACAACAGCTTCAACGCAAGGGCAGTGTCGATTGACTATATCCGCGAAAAGCTGGGCACCGAGAACTGGGAGTTGGTTGACGGCAAATGGCTTCCCAAGATGGCGGTCACCGAGATCTTCGGCATCGTGACCCGTCCGCTGAGCGATGTCGAACCCTACCTCACCGAGGGCTGGACGAAGCAGGGCGGCGTGCTCGTGCCTGCCACCACGACGGTGCCCTACACCGAGTATGCCACGGTCGACACCAATCCCACGTTGCCCGACTTCTACCACGAGAGCAACGGCAAGATAGACCCGGAGCTGCTCACCACCACACGCCAGAGCAGCGTGGTGCTGGCCTGGAACACCGACGGCAACCCCATCGACTACTTCACCGTGATGCGCCGCGTGAAGAACGGCAACAGCTACGGTTCGTGGCAGCAGGTGGCTACCGACCTCACCGGTCTGAGCTACGAGGACACCAGCGTGTCGCCCCTGGCCACATACGAATATAAGGTGTTGGCCATCAACCAGTGTGAGGGCCGCGACAGCACCGAGACCGCACCGGCAGTGGGCGAGTGTAAGCACACAGGACGCGTGCAGGGCTACGTGCGCTTCAACGACGGAACCGGCGCGCCCGACGTGCCCGTGGCCATCATCCACGACGGCACCACCGTCACCACCGTCACCACCGACGATGCCGGATTCTTCGAGGCCGACGAGCTGTCGTACTATGGCGGAACCGACGTCTCCTACAAGATATCACCCCTCAAGGGGGGCAAAGAGTTCCAGCTCGAGGTCGACGACTACTACGTGACCTTCGACGCCCGTACCAACGACGCGACGGTGCACGAGTTCATCATCACCACCGGACGCCGGTTCTCCGGCTACGTGATGTACGAAGGAACGAGCATTCCCGTGAAGGGCGTCAACTTCCTCGTCAACGGCAAGAAGATACACAACGCCAAGGGCAAAGATGTGGAGACCGACTACGACGGCTCCTTCTCCTTCCGCGTGATGGAGGGCGACAACAGCATACAGGCCGTGATGGACAAGCACGTCTTCACCAACGACGGATGGTATAAGAACGCTGGCAAGCAGAACATCACGAGCGACGTGGCCGGCATCTACTTCTACGATGCCACGAAGGTGAAGCTCACCGGACGCATCGTAGGCGGCAACGACCAGGGCCTGAAGCCCCTGGACAACAACCTCTCGACCAACAACCTGGGCGACTCGCTCACGATGGTGCTCACCCTCGAGGGCGACAACTCCTCGTGGCTCGTCTACGACAACCTGAACCCCAACAAGAGCCAGCGTGAAGAGGTGGTGCGCCACAAGCGCAACGGCAACAAGCACTTCACCACCGTGAAGACACAGCGCAAGCGCATGGAGGTGTATCCCGACCAGAAGACCGGCGAGTATGTGCTCATGCTCCCGCCCGTGCGCTGGAAGGTGCAGCAGGTATACTGCAAGGGATACCCCACACTCTATCAGGAAGGGCAGGTGAGCGAGGTCATCGACCTGACCAACTGCCTCACACCGAAGGACACCACCTACGCGGGTATATATAGAGATGTGGACACCGTCCGCCTGGAGAACCCCACGGCAAGCTTCCATGCCGTCTATAACCGCATCTTCCGCAACCCCATACAGGTGACCTACCGGCAGATAGGCTACGACTCGTTCGACTACTTCGGCGACAAGACCTACACGGCCACCAACCTCGCCGGCGACCGCGCCGAGGTGCCCCTGGCCTATCTCGACCCCGTCGACTCGACCACGGTGCACTACACCTTCGGAGCACCCGTGTTCAGCCTGGAACGACGCTACGGCATACAGCTGCAGGTGGCCGAGTACTACCCCTACAACAACGACATGCAGGGCGGCAAGCTCGACCTGGTGCGCCTCGCCGGCGGTACGGCATACATGCAGAACGGCATGAAGGCCGACGCCCAGAAGGTGGAGCAGAAGCTCGACAGCCTCGGACAGACCGTGTTCACGCTGCAGGCCGACCAGGTGACGCAGATGCTGACGGGTCCCGCCGCGCTGCGCACGGTGACCTTCAGCGTGAAGCGCGACAGCACGTATTTCGAGGCCGAGCCGCTGCACGGCTATGTGCTCAACATGTTTGCGCTGGGCTCGGGCCGCGACATCCTGACCGAGGGCCAGCCCATCCTCTTCGACATCCTGCGCGACCCGCCGGGCGGCTACAGTTCGGCCTCGCTGGCCAAGGGTGCCACCATCAACTACTCGTACATGATGAACCTCTCATTGGCATCCGGCCCCGTGCTGAGCATGACGATAGGCCAGAAGCAGGAGACATTCTTTGGTAGCGTGCAGGGTAATCTGACCCCAGCCTCTGTATTCAATGGTGCCACCACTGGCTACAATAGCATCTCGGATAACGGCTCTGCCACGGTGCAGGACTTCGTGTTCAACATGCAGGGCAGCAAGGCCTACTCGTACACGATGGTACTCTCTAACGCAGTGAGCACCAGCAGCGACCCGTCGATGGTGGGTGCCGACGCCGACCTCTACATCGGCACGGTGCAGAACGTGACGGTGACGCCGATGAGCACCATCCGCGCCCTGCCCGATTCGATGTACAACGAGATTCTCAGCCAGCTGAGCATCGGCCAGGTGAACACAGACGGCATGCTGGCCAAGTATGTCCAGTATGGCAACCTGGTGGAGATAGCCAAGGGCAAGAAGAAAAACAAGGACGGCACGGAAGAGGTGTTCCACCTGGTGCGCGACCTGTCGTTAGGCTACGGCCCGAAGCTGAAGTCCAACTTCATCTACTCGCAGAAGCAGATCATGACGCAGATCATCCCCGCCAAGGCGAAGGAGATTCTCGAGCTGATGTACACCGGCACGAAGGAACAGGCAGAGGCACTGGCCAAGAAGACGCAGAAGCCCGTCTATCTGTCGCTGCGCCTGCCTACCGACCCGATGTTTGCCTTGCCTAATACCAAGGTGATAGCAGGCCATGCCTACAACACGACCATTGAGAAGGCCGAGGACGGCATCAACTACCTCGTGGTGCTGCCCGATGGCAAGAAGGAGAGCGACTTCGGCGACGAGGTGAAAGAGAAGTTCCAGATACTCTATGCCTGGGCGCAGTTCATAGTCCAGAACGAACATGAGAAACTGGGTGCCACCGACCTGGTGAACAACTATGACATCGCGGGCGCTGCAGGCGTGAACTACAGCGAGACCTACGACGCCACCTTCTCGGAGACCACCATGCAGTACTTCCCGTTCGGCGTGCAGCCCGACTACTTCGAGACCGGCACTGCTAACGGCTCGTGGATGGCGGCCGTCAATGTGGGTTCTACGGCAGTCAGCGTTGTTGCTGCTATCCTGGAATCCTTGATCAAGAAAAACCCGACAACAAAGACCAATAGTAGTGAATGGATTAAAACGAAGTTAAATGGTGAGAAGGTGTCTGATATCGAGTTCCAAGGCCTATTGTTCCGTTGGTCGCTCGTGCCTGTGGTGTCGATGACGACCGTGGGTACGCGCTCTGAGTCGAAGGGCTACAGCCGCACGGAGACCTTCACCATCGCTACCGACCCGTACAGTCACCTGAACGTGGACGTCTATCGCACGAAACCGGCCAACACCGAGAGGTCTTCGACAAAGGTATCGGCCATGGATGTCTTCACGAACTACAACTTCTATGAGATGTCCAGTAAGGACCTCGACAAGTTGAGCGGCAAGATGAGCGGCAACCAGCTGGAGGTAGTGGGTCCGCGCAGCTTCGTCTATCGCACCCGTGGCGGTGCCACGCAGAACCCGTGGGAAGACAAGCGCGTGACACAGTTCTACAACCCGGGCACACAGCTCGACGAGCGCACGCTGAAGATCACTAACCCGAAGATCAAGCTCGACAAGCAGAGCGTGAGCGGCGTGAGCATCAACGATCCTGCCACGTTCACCATCATCCTGAGCAACGAGAGCGAGAAGCCCGAGGCCACCGACGGCCTGAGCATCCTGCAGCTGTTTGCCGTTGACCAGGCGAACTACAACGGTGCGAAGATCAGCGTCAACGGACAGACACTGACCACCGGTGGCATGAGTGTCACGGTGGTGCCGGGCACGCCTACCGCACTGACGATGGAGGTACGCGCCGGCCACGCCTTCGACTATGAGGGACTGATGATTGGCGTGATGTCGCCCACCGACCCCGAGCACACCTACGACCTGGCTTCGTTCGACGTACACTTCCTGCGCGAAGCCGGACCAGTGAATATTGCAACGCCTGGCGACAAGTGGGTGCTGAACACCATGGCACAGAAAGACGACAAGCGCGGATGGTACATCCCCGTCACCATCAACGGCTTCGACCGCTATCAGCCGAACTTCGACCACATCGAGTTCCAGTACAAGGAGTCGCAGCGCGGCGACGACGCGTGGACGAACCTCTGCTCCTACTATGCCAGCGACTCGCTGATGGCCACGGCCAACGGCGAGAGGAAGCTGATACCCGAGAACGGCAACATCGTGACCGAGTTCTACGGCGAGGGCTGGGTGATGGAACGCACCTACGACCTGCGCGCCGTGCTCTTCTGCCGCAACGGCAACGACTTCCTCACTACATCGTCGAAGATCATCAGCGGCATCAAGGACACCCGACGCCCGCAGCTCTTCGGCACACCAGAGCCAAAGAGCGGACTGCTCACGCAGGCCGACGACATCATCTTCAACTTCTCGGAAGACATAGAGTACAACTACCTCTCGGCCATCACCAACTTCGAGGTGAAGGGCGAGGTGAACAACAACTCGCTCTCAGAGATGGTGAGCCTGCAGTTCAACGGACAGGCCAGCGTGGAGACCGATGTCAAGCGCAACTTCGCCGGCAAGGACCTGACCATCGACCTGATGATATGGCCCGAAGAGACGGGAACCGCCATGCCGCTCTTCATGCACGGCAGCAACGGACAGATGCTGGAGATGTGGATTGAAAAGGACTTTAGGCTGAGGGCCAGTGTGAACGGTGATGTATACATCTCGTATGGTGCTATCGACAAAAACAAATTCCAACAGGTGGCCGTGACCATCAACAACACCGACAGCCTGCTCACCTTCTACGTTGGAGGCAAGCCCGGCGAAAAGGTACGCAAGCTCAGGAAGCTCTACACCGGCACAGGTCCGCTCATCTTCGGACGCAACATCCTCCGAGGCAAGAATGTGTACTACAAGGGACGCATGAAGGAAGCACGTATCTGGTACAGCGCGCTCGACGACGCACTCCTGGGCACTACCTACGGCCAGCGGAGCCTCACGGGATTCGAGAAAGACCTCGTGGACTACTACCCGATGAACGAAGGCTCGGGCAAGTATGCCATCGACCGCACACAGGGCGCCAACGCCCGACTGATAGGCGCTGAATGGGCCATACCGCGCGGTGTGTCGCTCGGCCTGAAGAAGGACGGCAAGGGCGTGCAGCTCACCAGGGACGCCATGAACCGCTCGGCAGAGCACGACTACTCGCTCATGTTCTGGTTCAGAACCAGCGACACGCAGGGCACGCTGCTCTCCAACGGTCGCGGACTGAAAGAAGACATCGGGGCCGAGAACCTGTTCCACATCGGATTCGAAGGCTCGAAGCTCATGTACCGCTCCAACGGCTTCGCTGCCGAGGTGCCGGGCAACTGGAACGACGGTGGATGGCACAACTTCGCCATGACCGTGAACCGCGCCCGCAACGTGGCCAACATCTACGTCGACAAGGAGCTGCGCACCACCTTCGAGGTCGACTCGCTCGGAGGCATCAGCGGCGGATACCCGCTCGTCGGCGCCACACGCTACGACGTGAAGAGGGAGGACGGCGAAGTGGAGACGTTCGACGCCGACGCACTGGAAGGCAACGTGGACGAACTGATGTTCTTTGCTCAGGCACTGCCGCAGCAACTCATCAACACCTACACCACGAAGAGCCCCAACGGCGACGAAAGCGGACTGATGACCTACCTCTCCTTCGACAAGCAGGAGCGGCAGAAGGACAACAGCATAGAGCTGGTGCCATACGTCTACAGCAAGAAGCTCTACCTCGACGACAAGGGACAGCCACGCTATCAGCTCGACCCGATGACCAAGGAGCCTACCAACACGCTGGTGCGCGACTACCTGTTCGCCGACTCGGCCGACGTGGTCTTGAAGCACTTCGATGCCAGTCATGCAGCACCCGTGGTGCCGTATGAGGAGGTGACGAACCTGAAGTTCTCGTTCATCGGAAAGGGCAACCAGCTGCTCGTAGACCTCGACGAACCGGCCGCCAAGATGAACCACCGTAACATCTACGTGACCGTGCGCGACATCGAGGACAAGAACGGAAACACCATGGCCTCGCCTCAGACGGCATGCTACTACGTGGTGAACAGCAGCCTGGAGTGGGCCGTGAACCGCC
>CAMJLB010000112.1 GCA_946406555.1 uncultured Prevotellaceae bacterium
TTCAGGAACTTCTTCAGGAACTCGGGATCCTTGTAGTCAATGTACTTGATGCCGCTCTTCTTGAAACGGCAATACTTCTTCTTCTTCGTGTCTATCGAAGGAGCGGTGAGATAACGGATTTCTGATTGCTCTGCCATGGTTTAAGCCTCCTCTACTTTAGTCTGATACTTCTTGCGACGCTTCTCGGCATACTCGGCGGCATACTTGTCGAGCTTCACGGTCTGGAAGCGAATGACCTTCTCGTCACGACGGAAGGCCGTCTCAAGCGTCTTGATAACTTCCGGCTCTGCCTTGAACTCCATCAGGAAATAGAATCCCGACGTCTTCTTCTCAATCTGGTAAGCCAGTTTCTTCAGTCCCCAGGCCTCTTCGTTCACAATCTCAGCACCCTTATCGGTGAGCACCTTCTTGAACTTTGCGACCGTTTCCTTTGTCTGATCGTCAGACAAAACGGGAGTCAAAATGAAAACGGTTTCGTACTGATTCATACGTTCTTTTAATGTTTATAAATGTTATTTTTGCAAAATGCGGGTGCAAAGGTACGAAATATTTCACGATAACATGCCGTCGTTTCATATTTATTTCATACATTTGCAGGAAATTTAACATGTTTTTATGAAATACATCGGTTCTATACTTATCGTCTTGGGGATTCTCATGCTTATAGCTCTCTATATCACGCACTTTTCGTTTATCAACGAGCTGACGCTATCAGCCTTCCTTATTATTATATTAGGTGTGATAGTACACGTGAGATATCTGAAGCGACAAAGTGATTATTAAACCTGTGGGAGCTGCCAAATCTTTATCAGAACAGGACATAGACGCTGAAGAATACATACCTTTGCAACATGCAATATACAAAACAATATAATTAATTATGAAATACATAGCAATCATACCCGCCCGCTACGCCTCAACGCGCTTTCCGGGCAAGCCCTTGGCCATGCTTGGGGGAAAGACCGTGATTCAGAGAGTTTATGAGCAAGCCCGCTCAACCGTGGGAGAGGCCTATGTGGCTACCGACGACGACCGCATCTTCATGACGGTGGAGGGCTTCGGGGGCCGTGCCATCATGACGGGTGGCCACCACAAGAGCGGCACCGACCGAATAGAAGAAGCCGCCACAAAACTGGGGACCACAGCCGACGTAGTAATCAACATTCAGGGCGACGAACCTTTTATACACAAAAGTCAGCTACAAACTCTCATGCAGCTATTCGAAGATTCTTCCACCCAGATAGCCACACTGGGAAAGCCCTTTGTCTGCATCGAGGCCGCCATGAACCCAAACTCGCCCAAAATCGTGACCGACGTGAATGGCTTTGCCATGTATTTCAGTCGCAGCGTCATACCCTATATCAGGGGCAAGGAACAGCAAGAATGGCTCAGCTCGTTCACTTTCCTTAAACATATCGGGCTATATGCATATCGACGCGAGATTCTTTCGCAAATAACGCGCCTTCCGCAAAGCCCGCTGGAGAAGGCCGAGAGTCTCGAGCAATTGCGCTGGCTGCAAAACGGATATAAGATAAAAGTAGGACTTACCGACATGGAGACCGTTGGCATCGACACGCCCGAAGACCTCGCAAGAGCCGAGCAATATTTGTCGGAGAGGGGAAAATAGATTTCATCAACCATTAAACAGAAAGTTTTTTCAGAAAAAGTTCTTCTATTCAAAAAAATGTTTGTAACTTTGCAGAAATTTAAGCTTAAAACAATAACTTATAAATATTCAAATTTAGCTTATGTCACAGATTAAAGGACGCATCAGCCAGATTATCGGTCCCGTAATCGATGTCTTTTTCGACACAAAAGGACTGGATGCTGAGAAGGTGCTGCCGAAGATTCACGAAGCACTACGCATTGACCGTGGCCAGGGCAAGGAACTTATCGTCGAGGTACAGCAGCACATCGGCGAAGACACCGTGCGCTGCGTTGCCATGGACAATACCGATGGACTGCAGCGTGGACTGGAGGCCGTGCCCATGGGCTCACCCATCGTGATGCCTGCGGGCGACCAGATTAAAGGTCGAATGCTGAACGTGATTGGTCAGCCTATCGACGGTATGAAACAGCTCGACATGCAAGGCGCCTACCCCATTCACCGCGAGGCTCCCGAGTTTGAGGAGCTTTCCACGAAAAAGGAGATTCTCTCGACAGGCATCAAGGTGATCGACCTGCTGGAACCCTACATGAAGGGTGGAAAGATTGGCCTGTTCGGTGGTGCCGGCGTGGGCAAGACGGTGCTCATCATGGAGCTCATCAACAACATCGCCAAAGGCCACAACGGCTTCTCGGTGTTTGCTGGCGTAGGCGAGCGAACCCGCGAGGGAAACGACCTGATTCGCGAAATGATCGAGAGTGGCGTTATACGCTACGGCGAGAAGTTCCGCAAGGCAATGGACGAGGGGAAATGGGATCTCTCGCTCGTTGATCCTGAGGAGCTGAAGAAAAGCCAGGCCACTCTGGTATATGGCCAGATGAACGAGCCGCCGGGCGCACGTGCCTCGGTTGCCCTGTCGGGCCTGACGGTGGCCGAGGGATTCCGCGACGGCGGTGGCAAGGATGGCGGAGCTGCCGACATTCTGTTCTTCATCGACAACATCTTCCGATTCACGCAGGCAGGCTCTGAAGTATCGGCCTTGCTGGGACGCATGCCCTCTGCCGTGGGATATCAGCCTACGCTGGCCAGTGAGATGGGTGCCATGCAAGAGAGAATCACCTCGACCAAGAAGGGGTCTATCACCTCTGTACAAGCCGTTTACGTGCCTGCCGACGACCTGACCGACCCTGCTCCTGCTACCACCTTCACTCACCTTGATGCTACAACGGTGCTCGACCGTAAGATTGCCGAGCTGGGTATCTATCCCGCCGTGGATCCTCTGGGTTCCACCTCGCGCATTCTCGACCCGCTCATCGTGGGCAAAGACCACTATAACTGTGCTCAGCGCGTGAAGGAGATTCTGCAGCGATACAAAGAACTGCAAGACATCATCGCCATCTTAGGTATGGACGAGCTGTCGGACGAGGACAAGCTGACCGTAAACCGTGCACGCCGAGTGCAGCGATTCCTGTCTCAGCCATTCTCAGTCGCAGAGCAGTTCACCGGCCTGCCTGGCGTAATGGTCCCCATCGAAGATACCATCAAGGGCTTCAACGCCATACTCGACGGCGAAGTAGACGATTTGCCCGAGCAGGCATTCCTCAACGTAGGCACCATCGACGATGCAAAGGCTAAGGCGAAGAAACTCTTGGAGGCAGCTAAAGGGTAATTGACTAATTTACAATAAACATAACCGACAATTATGCTTGCGCTGAAAATTGTTTCGCCGGAAAAGGTAGAGTTCACCGGACAGGTACAGAGTGTGAAGGTGCCCGGAGCAATGGGCAGCTTCGAGATTCTCGACAATCACGCACCTATCATCTCCACACTGCAAAAAGGCACTGTGGAATACGATGGGAAGCAGTTGGAGATACTCGGTGGATTTGTCGAGGTGCAAAAGAATGAGGTGTCGCTCTGCGTAGAGATCAGTGAGTAGGTTGGAGATTGAAAATTGAAGATTGAAAATTGGAGATTGAAATCATTCTTCTTGCATTGCTGATGACATTACTGGGGCTGACCTACGTGAAAGGCTGGGATATCGTGAAAGCGAAGTCGCCCAGACACTTGCCCCAATTCTACCTCATCTTGACTACCGCACGCATGGTGCTTGTCCTCACGGTCGTTGGTGCCTACGTGCTACTGGCCGAGAACAGAGAAAATGCCACTCGTTTCGCCCTGACATGTATGATAATGTATGGGGTAATGATGGCAATAACGCTCTCGCTGAGACATTAAACTATTGAATTATGAACTATGAACAAATAAAACGACTGCTTTGCATGGCCCTATTGCTGCTGGCGCTGACGCCGGCGGTAAAGGCTGAAGGCTTCTCGGCAAAGGAAGTCGTGCTTGAGCACATTAAAGACTCGCACGACTGGCACGTGACCGACGTGAAGGATGCCGACGGCAACCTGAAGCCCATAGCCATACCGCTGCCCGTCATCGTGAAGAGCAGCACTGGCTGGCATGTATTCTGCTCTTCGCAGTTCGAGCATCATGCCCACGAAGGTATGCGCCACATAAAGGCCGATGCTCCTGCCGAGCTTCAGGGCCTGGCCATAGCCACTGCGGGTGAGCATGCTGGCAAGATAGTGGAAAACGGGCAGCCCGTGCTTGACCTTTCCATCACCAAGACGGTGGCCGTGATGTTCATCAACGTCATTCTGCTGCTTTGCTGCGTGCTGCTCAGTGCCCGTTGGTACAAGAAACACAAGGCGAGCGACAATGCACCTGGTGGCTTCGTTGGCTTCATGGAAATGCTCGTGATGTATGTAGTAGACGACATCATCAAGCCAGGCATTGGCAAGGGCTACGAGAAATACGTTCCCTACCTGCTCACTTGCTTCTTCTTCATCTTCACCTGCAATGTGATGGGCCTCATTCCGTTCCCGCCAGGCTCAGGCAACGTGACCGGCAACATAGCCGTGACGTTCTTCCTGGCCCTCTGCACCTTCATCGTCGTGCAGTTCTCGGGCAGCAAGCACTACTGGAAGGACACCTTCTGGCCCGATGTGCCATTCTTGCTGAAGTGTCCCGTTCCGTTGATGCCTGTCATCGAGTTTGTGGGCATCTTCACCAAGCCCTTTGCCCTGATGATCCGACTTTTTGCCAACATGATGGCGGGCCACGCCATAGCCGTGGCCATGCCGTGCATCATCTTCCTCGTGGCAACGATGTCGGCAGGTGTATTCTACAGCATGAGTGCTGTGAGTGTGATTATGGCCATCTTCATGATGTGCCTCGAGTGTCTGGTATGCTTTATCCAGGCCATGGTCTTCACACTACTCTCTTCGGTGTTTATAGGCATGGCCAAGGCCGAGCCAGAACACGAGTAAACCAACCATTTTATTGGAATTGAGAACCAAGAGTTAAAAACAAAAAAACATTAATAATTAAAAACATTTTAAAGTTATGGTTACAACATTATTGGCAATCGAAGGTGTTGCAAAGTTAGGCGCTGCTGTAGGCGCAGGTCTCGCTGCTATTGGAGCAGGTATTGGTATTGGTAAGATTGGCGGCTCGGCCATGGACGCAATGGCTCGCCAGCCCGAAGTAATCAGCAAGCTGATGACCAACATGATTATCGCAGCTGCCCTGATCGAGGGTGTGGCCCTGTTCGCAGCCGTGATTGCATTCATGTGCTTGTAGTATATAAATTCAGCATCTATGGATTTATTGATTCCGAGTACTGGCCTACTATTCTGGATGTCTCTGACGTTCCTTGTGGTGCTATGCATCCTGTGGAAGTTCGGGTTCCCTGTCATCGTCGGTATGGTGACAGAGCGCAAGGCTTTCATCGATGAATCGCTTCGCAAGGCGCATGAGGCCAACGAGCGGCTGGCCAATATACAGAAAGAAGGTGAATCCATCCTGCAGGAGGCTCGCGAGAAGCAGGCACAGCTACTGAAAGAAGCTGCCGACACCCGTGATGCCATAGTAGAGAAAGCCCAGGAGAAGGCCCGCATGGAAGGTGCCCGCCTGCTCGACGATGCCAAGGCAGAGATAGAGCAGGAAAAGAAAGCCGCCATTGCCGACATCCGCAAGCAAGTAGCTACGCTGAGCGTTGAGATTGCCGAAAAGGTGCTCAAGGAGAATCTGAAAGGCGACAAGGCGCAGATGGATCTCATCAACCGTATGCTGGATGATGCTTCACTTGATAAATAAATTAAGTTGCTTATGGATATAGGAGTAATATCGGTCCGCTATGCAAGGGCACTGCTAAAAAGTGCTACCGATGCAAAGCTTGAAGACGCGGTCTACCAGCAGATGCAGCTTTTGGCAAAGAGCTACATCGAGGTGCCACAGCTTCGGCACACGATAGACAACCCGATGCTCTCTAAGGACAAAAAGGAGATGCTGCTCGTCACCGCCACCGGCGGGGCTGCAGCATTGCCCCTGACGAAGGCCTTCATCGCATTAGTGCTGAAGGAAGACCGGGAGAACATGATTCAGTTCATGGCCAATTCCTACGTCACGCTCTATCGTAAGCAGAAGAACATCATCCGTGGAAAGCTCACCACTGCTGTAGCCGTTGCTCCCGAAACAGAGCAGAAGATGCGACAGATGGTGGAGAGCCGCACTCAAGGCACTGTGGAGTTCGAGACGGAAGTGAACCCCGACATCGTGGGAGGCTTCATCCTCGAATACGACACGTTCAGAATGGATGCAAGCGTGCAAAGCAAGCTTCGCGACATTCTAAATACACTAAAGAAATAGCGTTATGACGATAATGACGAAATAACGTAATAACGGAATAATGAAACCAATTTATGTCAGATAAAATCAAACCAAGTGAAGTTTCACAAGTCCTTCTCGACCAGCTGAAGGGTATCAGCGACGGTGCACAGTTCGACGAGGTGGGAACCGTACTTCAGGTATCTGATGGCGTGGCCCGCATCTACGGTCTGCGCAATGCCGAGGCCAACGAGCTGCTCGAGTTCGAGAACGGCACGATGGCCATCGTGATGAACCTGGAGGAAGACAACGTGGGTTGTGTGCTGCTGGGCCAGACGTCGGGCATCAAAGAGGGTATGGTAGTGAAGCGCACACGCCGCATTGCCAGCATCCGCGTGAACGACAACATGCTGGGCCGCGTCATCAACCCTCTGGGTCAGGCCATCGACGGCAAGGGCGACATCGACCTGAAGGACTCGTTCGAGATGCCGCTGGATCGCAAGGCCCCCGGCGTTATCTACCGTCAGCCCGTGAAGGAGCCTCTGCAGACGGGTCTGAAGGCCATCGACTCGATGATTCCCATTGGCCGCGGTCAGCGTGAGCTCATCATCGGCGACCGCCAGACGGGCAAAACGGCCATCGCCGTCGATACCATCATCAACCAGAAGAGTTTCTACGAGGCAGGCAAGCCCGTGTACTGCATCTATGTGGCCATCGGCCAGAAGGCCAGTACCGTAGCCACGCTGGTACAGACGCTGAAAGAGCACGGTGCCCTACCCTACACCATCGTGGTGGCAGCCACTGCTGCCGACCCCGCTGCCATGCAGTATTACGCCCCGTTTGCCGGTGCAGCCATCGGCGAGTATTTCCGCGACCGAGGCCTGCCCGCCTTGGTGGTCTACGACGACCTGTCGAAACAAGCCGTAGCCTATCGTGAGGTGTCGCTCATTCTGCGCCGTCCCTCTGGTCGTGAGGCTTATCCCGGCGACGTGTTCTACTTACACAGCCGCCTGCTGGAGCGTGCAGCCAAAATGAACGAGCAGCAGGAGGTGGCCGAGCAGATGAACGACCTGCCCGAATGCATGAAGGGCCACGTAAAGGGTGGCGGTTCGCTCACCGCCCTGCCCATCATCGAGACACAGGCCGGCGACGTGTCGGCCTACATCCCGACGAACGTGATATCTATCACCGACGGCCAGATCTTCCTCGAGAGCGACCTCTTCAACCAAGGTTTCCGTCCCGCCATCAACGTGGGTATCTCGGTATCACGTGTGGGTGGATCGGCACAGATCAAGTCGATGAAGAAGGTGGCTGGTACGCTGAAAATCGACCAGGCCCAGTATCGCGAACTGGAGGCTTTCTCGAAGTTCTCTTCCGATATGGATGCCGTGACGGCCATGACGCTCGACCGTGGCCGTAAGAACAACCAGCTGCTCATCCAGCCTCAGTACAGCCCGATGCCCGTGGGCGAGCAGATTGCCATTCTCTATTGCGGAGTACATGGCCTGATGCGCGAGGTGCCCATCGACAAAGTGCGACAGTGTCAGGACCAGTTCCTCGACAAGCTGCGCTCCTCGGCCCCTGAGGTGATCGAGACGCTTGCCAGCGGTAAGATTGATGATGCAACGACCGGCAAGATCGAGGCAGTGATGGCCGACATCGCCGGAACCTTCAAATAAATTGGAAATTGAAAATTGAAGATTGAAGATTGCCTCGTGCAGCCTTCAATATTCAATTTTCAATCACCAATCTTCAATTTCAAGAATTATGCCAAGTTTAAAAGAAATCAAAGGACGTATAGCTTCGGTCAACTCCACGCGCAAGATTACGAGTGCCATGAAGATGGTGGCCAGCTCTAAGCTGCACCATGCTCAGGTGGCTATTCAGAACATGCTGCCCTACGAGACCATGCTGGAGCACATCCTCAAGTCGTTCTTGGCGGCCGAGGCCGAGGCGCAGACCATCTACGACCAGGAAAGGCCGGTGAAGCGTGTAGCCCTCGTGGTGTTCTCGTCGAACTCTTCGCTCTGTGGCGGTTTCAATGCCAACGTCATCAAGGCCATGCAGCATGCTGTGCAAAGCCTTTCCGAGGAAATAGGTGCCGAGAACATCGACATCTACCCGATGGGCCGCAAGGTGTATGAGAAGGCACAGAAACTGGGCTACAACGTGAAGGGCGACTGGAGTGCCACCGTTGACAAGCCCAACGTGCACGACTGCATCGAACTGGCAATTGAACTGGCTACGCGATTTGCCGATGGCGAGGTAGACAAGGTGGAGCTCATCTACCACCACTTCAAGAGTGCTGGTTCGCAGGTGCTTACCAGCAAGACTTTCCTCCCCATCGACCTGGAGAGTGAGCTGCAACGTGACCACGACCGCGACCTTACCACGATCATTGCCACGAAGAAAGCGCAAGATTATCTGAAGAAGCACGGACGGAAACGCAAGGCTGAAACCGACGAAGTAGCACCGCTGAACGACAACTTCATCGTAGAACCTGATATGAACACCGTGCTCATGCAGTTGATGCCCAAGATGGCTCACCTCATGCTCTATACAGCACTGCTCGACAGCGTGGCCTCTGAGCATGCCGCACGAATGGTAGCCATGCAGACGGCTACCGACAATGCCGACGAATTGCTGCGCCAGCTGAACCTGCAGTACAACAAGAGCCGCCAACAGGCCATCACCAGCGAGCTGCTCGACATTGTGGGAGGATCGGTGAACAATTAAATGAAATAGCAGCAAGCAGACCCTGAAAACGTAAAAAGACAGGGGTTTGCCTATCATGAAAATAGGAATCATAAGAAAGATATTGGCCTCATCAGGAAAAGTCAAATCTTCTCATGATTCCTTTTTTACTACTGCAAGAAAGGCGTTTAACGTTTTTTAAGCAGCACTTTTTCACGCATTCCAAATATTATTGCTACCTTTGCACCGCAAAAAGCACAAACACTAACGCTGGTCGGTTCATCTAACGGTTAGGATACAAGATTCTCAATCTTGGCATAAGGG
>CAMJLB010000113.1 GCA_946406555.1 uncultured Prevotellaceae bacterium
CAGCGGTCTCCGGCCATTTCCACGTGGTAATGATATCTGCTAACTTTACTTGAATACGTTCTCCCTCATCAGCTGCTGCATGTCGGCAGGCATCTCCTTCTTCTTGCAGCAGTCCACGATATAGCGGCGCAGCTTCTCGGGCATGGCCGTCTGCTTCTTCCAGATGTCGTGGCGGGTCTTCCATGTGCCCTTCGTCGTGGTCTTGTCTACCCATACGATGGCATCTTTCTGCTTCTCGCGGCCCATCTCGGAATACCAACCGTCTTTGTAGGTGTAGGTGCCATACTCGTGGGGCAGCACGCTGCACTTGCCGTCTTTGCCCATCACCAGCTCGGCACAGGCATACTCACCGTCGGGACCGTAGTACTTGAACTGACTGTAGCCGCGCTCCTTGCCGCACATAATCTTCTTCTCGCCCTCAAACTGCATCGACTCCATGAGCCATACGCCATGCAGGTCGCTGTCGGCAACCTTCACCGTCTGGGCATTCACCTGCAGGGCGCTCATCAGTGCCACTGCCATTGCAATCATTACTTTCTTCATACGCTTGATAGGTTTTTGGTTATACTTTGAGTGAATTGTCGGTGCAAAGGTATGGCTTTTCCCCTTGGCTGCCAAGCTTTTCTGTTTGCATTGCGTTTGCAAAGGGTTTGCAAAGGGTTTGCATCAGGCATTGATGGAGAGGATGAACTCGTCCCAGTCGCGTGCGCCTCCTTTCTGCCCGAACACTTTCTTGTAGAGACGGCTGCGCACGGTGCTGATGGTGCTCACGTCGCGGGCCAGTACCTGCGCCATGTCTTTCGGGCTGACGCGCAGCTTGATGAGCAGGCACACCTCGTACTCCAGCTCCGACATCGCGTGCAGGTTGTGCAGCTGGCGGCAGAAGCCGGGGTACACCTTGTTTATCTGTTGCTCCACCTCTTGCCACTCCTCCTGCTTCAGCATCTGTCCGGTGGCCATGCGGCGCTGCAGCGACTGGTAGTAGGAAGAGGCGAAGAACTCGTCTTCCATCGTCTCGATGGCCCGGCGCACGGGGGCGGGCCGCTCGTGGTGGTCGGTCTTGATCTGCTCGAGCTGCCGCCCGAGACGGCGCGAGAGCTCGAGCTTCGAGAGATACATCTTCACGATGACGGCGATGAAGGCCGCCGCCACGCCCAGCAGCGCCAGGAGCCAGCTGATGTAGCCCGCCTGCCGCCGCTCGGTGGTAGAGAGCACATAGCCGTGCGGAAGGCCGTCCCCCTCCTGAAGGCAGCCGGCGCAGGTGGCGCAGATCTCTTCGCCCCACTCCTTGCCGATGGTCGGCTCGCATTGCCAGGTATAGAGGTGCCCATGCCGCTGGATGACGATGGTCGAGTCGTCCTTCACGGTGAGCGGGCGCGGCTCGCCATCCTCCATATATACATATTGGCCGTGGCCCTTGTCTATCAGCGTCACCGCCAGCTCCGACTTCGGGTAGATGGTCAGAGCCGAGGCCGACTGCGTGTAGACGCTTTCGTAGAGCACGGTGTCGCCTTGATAGACGCGCAGAAACGTGGGCTGGCCGGGAGCATATCGCTCCGTGTGGTCGTAGATATAGTCTATCTGCGTGAGCCGCCAGGCTCCCTGCAGGGTGAAGGCAGGAGGTGCTTCGCCGGCTCCAGTGCAACCCCAGAACAGCCCCGCCGCTGCTATGAAGAGAAGAAGGAATGGTCTCATCGTCGTTATTTTTTTTGTGCAAAGTTACCATTTCTCCGGCAAAACGGCGCATAAAGGAGTTTGCATTTCGTTTGCAAGGGGCAAATTTGTTAATAACTAAAAACGGGACGGCAGACAACTAAACATAAACGTTAAAAACGGCGGGGAAATCCAGAATCTGTCTTTCGTCTTTTTGCGTGCAGGCAACCTTTTGACTATTTTTGCAACACCAAACGAATATTGACGACGATGAAACAGACAAAAGACCTGAAACCACTGACCCGCTCCGAATCGGAACTGATGAACCTGCTGTGGGACCACGCGCAAGGCCTCACCGTGAAGGAACTGGTGGAGCGCTACCCCGAGCCGCAGCCTGCCTACACCACCATTGGCACGTTTCTGAAAATTCTCGAGGCCAAGGGCTTCGTGGAGCATCGCCGCATGGGCGGCAGCGGGCGCACGTTTGTCTACTCGCCGCTGCTCACCCGCGAGAAATACGTCACCCAGGTGTTGCGCGACGTGAAGGACAGCATCTTCGGCAGCTCGATGAAGAAGATGCTCTCGTTCTTCGTCAGGAGCGAGGAAATCAGCGAGGCCGACCTGCAGGAGATTCTCGACTTGATAGCCAGCCAGGAAAAAGACACCCCATACTGCAACACCAACCAAGAAATAGAACTGCAATGGTATTCTACCTATTGAAATCGGCCTTGCTGCTCACGCTGCTCTACGGTGGGTTCACCGCCTTCCTCAGCCGCGAGACCTTCCACCGCTTCAACCGCGTGGTGCTCATTGCCATCATGCTCTGCTCGCTCGTGCTGCCCGCCCTGCGCATCACGATGCAGCGGCCCACGCCTCTCGCCCTGTCGCAATACTGGCCCTCCGCCATCGAGAGCCGCCCCCTGCCCCCAACGGCTTCCCTCTCTCCCGTCCCCCAAAAGCCCTTCCCCCTCATCGTCGAAGCCGAAGTGGTCGGCGGCATTTCCCCCGGCACCCCCACCGTGTCCCCCGCCCCCGCCGCTTCTCCGGCTTCCGCCTCTGCCCCTTCCTCCCCCCTCTGGCTGCACCAGCCCCGCCCCATCGGCCTCACGGGCTTCCTGTCGATGGTCTATCTGGCCGGGCTTGTCGCGGTGCTGCTGAGGCTCGCCTTTCAGGCCGTGAGCCTGATCCGCAGCCTGAAAGGCTCTCTGCGATGCAGCGACGGACAGGGCAACACCATTATAATAAAAGGTGGCGAGCTGGCACCCTTCAGCTTCATGCACTACATCGTGATGAGCGTCGGCGACTATGAGCACCACCGGCAGCCAATTCTGACTCACGAACAGGCCCACGCCCGCCTGGGCCATTCCTACGACGTCGCCCTGCTTCTGGTGGCAGAGGCCCTGCAATGGTTCAACCCCTTCGTCTGGCTCTTGGGCCGTGAGCTGAGGGCCATACACGAATATGAGGCCGACGAGGCCGTCATCAAGAAAGGCATCGATGCAAAACAATATCAACAACTGCTCGTGATGAAGGCCGAGGGCAACCGTCTGCAGCCGTTTGCCAACACCCTGAATCGCGGTTCACTAAAACAACGAATCAACATGATGTACCAACAGAAATCCAGTCGATGGCGCATGCTACGCGCTGCGTTCATCGTCCCCGTGGCCGTCATGGCCATGGTGGCATTCGCCGAGACACCACTTCCTGCCACCGATGGCCATTCTTCTGCACCCATGCAGAACGGCAAAGAATCGACGGAGAAGCCCCGCCCTCTCGTGGAATACAGGGCCGGCCAGAAGATGGGCAAGCGCATCTACAATGCCTATGTCGTCAACCTTGGCGAGGGCGTGTGGATAGAGCAGGACGGCAAGTCGTTTATCGAAGAGCAGAACTTCCGCTGGTCGTTCAACGACAGCAGAGGGCAACCCGTGATGCAACTCAACGGCGTGAGCTTCGACCAGAACAGTCTGCCCCGGCTCACCAGCAGCGACCTGAAGAAGATAGAAATAAAAAAGGCAGAAAAGACCTCCGTCGAGGGATATGCCCACGGCAGCGACCTGAAGATAGAGGGTGGACGCATGGTGGTGAACCTCGTCACCACGCCCGTCACCGTTCCTGCCGGCGTTGAGGGCAACGTGCCCCGCGTGCAGACGCTGCTCTTGCCTGGCAAAGGCCAACTCTACATCAAGAACGGCAAGGCTACGCCCGGCGACTGGATGCACTGCTCGGTGACCAGTTGGGAACCCACGTCCTACGGCTACAGCGTGCGCAACGAGCTGCTGCTGCCCAAGACGAAGCCGGGCTACAAGTGCTATGTCTATGCCAGCACCGAGACGTCACAAAAAGACATCAGCCGGGCCGAGGCACTGCTGAAGGAACTGGGCATCGACAACTACGAGGTGGTGGGCAACCTGCCCAAGCGCCACTTCTCCGATGCCGAGTTGCGCCAGTGGGCTCGCGACCAGAAAGCCAGGGGCACTGCCTACGGCGACCTTTACGACGCGATGGCTCCCAACCACATCGACTGTGCCGACGTTCACCGCCAGTGGCACATCGTCAAGGCCGTCTATGGAAGAAAATGATTCAATCAAGTAAAGTTAGGAAATAAACAAAACATCGGTCCGGACAAGCCCTGAAAGTAGCAGCGAATGCTCCCTTCAGGGCAATTTTCAATAGAACATTTTGCGGTTTCGGCTATTTTGCTTAACTTTGCAACGATTTCTTAACCGTAAAACGAAAGAACGCATGCCAGACTTCAAACTACTGCCATCGGGAATCTCCGACTTCAGGCGCATCCGCCTGGAGAACTATTACTATGTAGACAAGACGGAATGGATACCGAAGATAGAGTTCGTGAGCAGCTTCCTCTTCTTCTGCCGTCCACGCCGCTTCGGCAAGACACTCATGCTCAGCCTCCTGGAGAGCTACTACGACTGCAAGCAGCAGCAGGACTGGGACAGGCTCTTCAGCGGGCTGTGGATACACGAGCACCCCACCGAGAACCGGGGGCGCTTCCAGGTGATGAGGCTCGACTTCTCGCAGGTGAGCGGAGCGTTAGATGTGCTGAAGGAGAGGGTTCATGCCTACTTGGACATCATGCTGGACATCTTTGCCGAGAAATACGCGGACATGTATTTCGAGGGCTTTGTCGATGAGGTGAAGAAGATTCACGATGCCAATGTAAAGCTGAACTATATTCTGGGTAGAGCCAAGGACTGCGGCAACAAGCTCTACCTGATTCTCGACGAGTACGACAACTTCACCAACACCGTGCTGGCGCAGCACGGCGAGGCCGTCTACCGCACGCTCACCCATGCCGACGGTTTCTACCGCGACCTGTTCAAGCTCTTCAAGGGCAACTTCGACCGCATACTGATGATGGGTGTGTCGCCCGTGACGATGGACGACCTGACGTCGGGCTACAACATCGCCACCAACATCACCACCAATCCTTGGTTCAATCAGGTGCTGGGCTTCAGCGAGCCAGAGGTGAGGGCGATGCTCGACTACTACCGTCCCCTGTCAGGCACCGGCCTCTCCACCGACGAGATGGTGGAGCAGATGAAGCCATGGTATGATAATTACTGCTTCAGCCTTTCGGGTGAAGTCCCTTCTACGATGTTCAATTCGAACATGGTAACATTTTATGTCAACACCCTCATAACGCTGGGAGTGCCTCCCGAGTCGATGGAAGACCCCAACGCCAAGACCGACTACACAAAGCTGCGCCAGCTCATACGCCTCGACACCATCGACAGCTACCGGCGGGGCATCATACACCAGATAGCACAGGACGGTTATATATATAGCAAGGTGAAGGACTACTTCCCCGCCATAGAGCTTGTGAAAGAAGAGAACTTCATCTCGTTGCTCTACTACTACGGCATGCTCACCATGACAGGAAAGTATCGCGGCGACCAGAAGCTGGGAATCCCCAACAACAACGTGCGTCGGCAATACTACGACTTTCTCTTAGACGAATTTCAGCGCACTGCCAACCTCGACACCTGGCAGCTGAGGCAAGCCTTCAAGGCTGCTGCCTACGACGGCGAGTGGCGACAGCTGCTGGAGTACATCGCCAGTGCCTACCACGAAGACTCGGCCGTGCGCTCGGCCATCGAGGGCGAGAGGCATATACAAGGCTATTTCCTTGCCTACCTGAACATGTACAGCGGCTACCTCACCGCCCCCGAGGTGGAGCTGAACCACGGCTACTGCGACTTCTTCCTCATGCCCGACAAGCTGCGCCAGCCAGACATCGGTCACTCCTACATCATCGAGCTGAAATACCTGAAGGCCGACGCCACCGACGACGAGGCCGCCCGGCAGTGGCAGGAGGCCGAGGCGCAGATACGCTCCTACGCCCAGGGCGGGCGCATAAGCCTGCTGAGCCAGGGCACAAGGCTCCACCTCGTCGTCGTGCAGTTCCGGGGCGCGGAGCTGCTGCGTTTAGACGAGTGTTTAGGCTGATGCTTCTTTCAACCGTTCACGTCATTGTGCTTCGGTAGCGCTGCTTGGGCGTATTGGGTCGGTCCTTGTACTCTTGTTCAAGCAGGCCACATTCCATCAGTGGCGTCAGCAATCGCCGACGGAAACTGGTGCGACTGCTGTAGCCCGTAAGTTCCATCATCTCAAGCATGCCTTGGAATGTGCGGCAAAAAGACAAGAGCCGCCGGGCATTCTCATCCTCCCCTTTGGGCAAGCCAGGGCAGCGGCGGCGTAGTTCGCCCGTACTCATGACCGGTGGCAGAGGCTCGGTGCGACGTGGGCCGTATCTATACTCGAAAGGCTCTGCCGCTACAAAGTTGCCATACTCTTCCTGAGGACTGTATGTGGACAGCGGTCTCTCGATAGTGACCTTGAACTGGACACCCTCCTCGTTTTCAAAGCTGATATTTCCTTGCTCTTCTTTGACGGCACGCATGATGCCCGTACCAAGCCCACGGTAATCCATCGTCCGGGCGCAGAACGAAGCTATCAGACTGTTGCGCTGGCTGGTCTTGCCATAGCGTATGCTCTCGATGCTCACCCCGCGTGGCAGTCCGCCGGGGCTGACTATCTCTACCCGATTGTCGAAAATCATGACACGGATAGGGGCTTGTAGCAGGTAGTCACGATGCACAAGGGCATTCTGAAGCACCTCGCGCAGGGCCACTTCTGAGATTTCCAGTTTGCCAACAGAGTTGAACGACTGTCCTGCCTGCAGGCTGTGCAGGTTTGACTTGAGAAAGGCCATTCCCTCATTAAACATACGTGGTATGGTTCCAATGATATCTTTGCTGTCACGGTATTCCAGACCGCTCATTTCATTGCCATAGAACGAGACTGCCTTGATGATGAATGCCGGCTCGTGCATCTCGGGGTGCTTGCCGAAAAACAGCAGTCCGGCCAGGGTAGCCTGTCCGTTGGGGGTCAGTATCTGCAGGTTTTTCAGCAGCTGTTCCAGAGATAGTCCGAATTCCTCGGCCCGCTTGCCATAGTACTTTTCTACATACTCGTTGAGCAGGAACGTGTCGATGTCGTAGATGGAAGTGTTCCTTACTCCTTTCTCCTCTGGGCGGAAGCTTCCCGACTCCTGAAACAGTGCCAGTATCTCGCCGTTCTCGGTGATGCGGCGCTTGTCGCTGCTCTGTTTTATCCAGATGTTGCCGCTCTTGTCCTTATAGGGCTTGTTGATGCCTTCGGCTACATGTACGGCGAGCACCGTCTTGCCCTCTACTTCCACGCTTTCTGTTTCCAGATAGATGGTGGGCGACACCCACTCATTGGCTATCTGCCCGATGAGTGTGCTCGTCTGCTGGGCTTGTTGGTAGCTCAGTCCGATTATTTCTCCGGTCTTGTCTTCTACGCCTATCAGCAGGATGCCGCCTTTGCTGTTGGCAAAGGCCACCAGCTCGGGGGCTATCTTGGCGGGGTTCTCGAGTCTGAGTTTGAACTGCACTTTACTGTTCTCGCCCAGTCGGCATAGCTTTTTTATCTCGTTTGTGTTCATGACTTAACCGTTTTTTTTGTTTGTGTTGCTTGCAAAGATACAAAAACTTATCCAAATGCGGTTAAGATAACGGAACTTTTTTCTTAATATCCTTTAATTTTCTGTTTTTCTGCTCTTTTTCTTGTCTTTTCGGTATTTAAACTTAACCGTTTTGGTTAAGTTGTTGGGGTGATGCGCTATTGGTATAGGTCGTTTTTTCAGAATGTTTGTTTCATCCAGATCCGTCTTTCTGTTTCTGTCATTTTCTCGATAGCATATCTCAGGGTGGTGCGAGGCATCTCGTGGGCGTGCTTCCGTAGAAATTCGCGTAGTAAGTCCATGGACACACGTTTTCCCATTTCGCGCAGCATCCAGCCCACCGCCTTGTGCATCAGGTCGTGCTTGTGGTGCAGGTGTACCTCGGCATAGCGCAGGCACCATGTAGGGTCGCCTTGTTGGGTGGTCTTCCAGGTGCAGACGATGCTCATGCGCTGCCGCCACAGGTTGTGGCTGGCCGCCAGTTCGTCGAGAGTTTGCTGCTTGAAGCCTCTCGATCCATCGCCAAGCTTTGTGGGAAGTAGCAGCCAATGGCCCAGGATTTTTGGTGCCGAGAGGTCCACGAGGTCCCAGTTGTTGGCCTGTTCGGCATACTTCAGGTATATTGTCAGGATTTTGTCGCGCAGTCCGATGGCCTCGGCATCGCTCTTCATGCGCTTAGCCGATAGTTTTTCAAACCCAGCCACCAGCATCAGCAGTCCGCACAGCCGCACCTCGTGCCACCGTGACGATAGCAGTTCCGGCACTTCGGTCAAGGGCGTGTGTTGGGCTGTAGCCTTCACCACCTCGCGTGTCTGTGGCACTTTCAGCCCCAGAAACTCGTCGCCTTCGCCATATTCGCCGTGAGCCGTCTTGAAGAATCGCATCAGCACCTGCCGCTGCTCCTCATTTCGCAGCGTTTCCATATATTCTATGATTTCTTTTGCTGTTGTCATAGTCTATCGGCTGTTTTTCGTTCTTCCTTTTGGTGTTGGCCAATTATAAAATCGCCTTGAACAGGCGGTTTCTTAAGATTTCGGTCGGCTACCGTGACGAATTATCGAACTTTATTCGTGACTATCGTAAGATTGTCGAGTTCATAAAAAATCATCCGTGGCTTGGGGTTTAACTTTCAGTATTTATTTGGTGCAAAGGTAATACAAAAAGTCTGATTAACAAAGGTTTTCCGGACTTTTTTCTTATTCGGTTTACCATTGAAGGAATTTGAGGACTTTCAGTAGCATTTTTGATGCCTTTTGGAATATAATGGGCTGATGGGTAGGGCTATACGTAGTCCTGCCTTACGTATCCCGTCTTTCGTGTCCTGCCTATAGGTGGAAGGGGGTATGTGGGAACGGATTGAGAAGCGATTTCTTTCCACGAGAAACGAATATGAATAATTGTTCCACGAATATGCATAATGATTATTTTCATCTGCGGCGACTGTAGGGGCAGGCCCCTGCTTTGTCTGCCTGTAACGGAAAAAATATTATTTCTTATTTCTGGTCAAAATTATTCATATTATTCCTATTTCTTTCAAAAAAAAACACCATAGGACAGAAATTAGAATAATTATAGGTGAGTTCTAAAAATT
>CAMJLB010000114.1 GCA_946406555.1 uncultured Prevotellaceae bacterium
GACATACGCCGTCACCGGCGTGCGGGCTGGCACAGGGCCTGCCCCTACATTCGCACCTGCCCCTACATTCGCACCTACCCTACATGAAGCCTCGTATGCGTAGCCCTTCGTGTCTTCGTGTTCAATTATAAAAACTCATTTGTGGCCATTCTGCGTTAATCTTATGAAAAAGAGCATGAATTATCAATCTTTTTTCATAACTTTGCAAAACATTATGAATTGTTATTATTAACTGAAACAAGCAAACAATTAATATTACAACATGAAGAAGACAGCTATCCTATTGCTATGCTGCGCCTCCTGGCTTGGAGCCTGGGCGCAGGAAGAGACCGAGATGACGCAGGCTCAGGCCATGAACTACTACAAGGCCACGTCGAAGCGCTGGGTGAGCATTCACGACCCGTCGGTGGTGTGGGAGCCCACGTCGAAGCGCTACTACGTGTTCGGCTCCCACAAGGCCGGGGCCTGGACCACCGACATGCAGAACTGGACGCAGGCCAACCCCACCTGGAGTCCCAACGACAACCAGACGGCCTTCAAGACGCCTGCCGTGAAGAAGGTGAAGAAGGGTGGGGTAGAGGTAGACCTGCCTCAGTTCAACGCCGAGGAGTGGTCGCACCGCACCGATGCCGGCTACAACGTGAACGGCAACATGTGGGCCCCCGACGTGATCTGGAACCCCACGATGAAGAAATGGTGCATGTATCTGAGCATCAACGGCGATGCGTGGCACTCGAGCATCATCCTGCTCACGGCCGATGCCATCGAGGGCCCCTACACCTATCAGGGCCCGGTGGTCATCTGTGGCTTCCAGGACAACGGTCACAGCTATAAGGACACCGACCTGGAGCTGGTGATAGGCAAGCAGAACACGCTGCCCTCGCGCTATGCCGTGGGCAACGGCTGGGGCCGGCGCTGGCCTCACACCATCGACCCCGCCGTCTTCTTCGACGAGGACGACAAACTCTGGCTGGTCTATGGCTCGTGGAGCGGCGGCATCTGGATGCTCGAGCTGAACGAGGAGAACGGCCTGCGCGACTACGACGTGACCTATCCTTCGACCAACGGCTCCTCCGACGGCGTGACCAGCGACCCCTACTTCGGCAAGAAGGTGGGCGGCGGCTACTACGTCTCGGGCGAGGGCCCCTACATCGAGCACATTGGCAATTACTACTACCTCTTCGTGAGCTATGGCGGCTTTGCCCCCGACGGCGGCTACGAGATGCGCGTGTTCCGCTCGCAGAAGCCCGACGGACCCTACGTCGACGGCATGGGCCGTTCGGCCATCTTCGACCGGTATGTGCTGAACTACGGTGCCGGCAACGATAACCGGGGCGCAAAGATCATGGGAGCCTACAACCACTGGGGATTCATGACCGTGGGCGAGACCGCACAGGGCCACAACAGCATCATCGCTGCCGAGGACGGGCGCACCTACCTGGTATACCACACGAAGTTCAACGACGGCACCGCCGGCCATCAGGTGCGCACCCACCAGGTGTTCCAGAACAAGTTGGGCTGGCTCGTGGCCGCTCCCTTCGAGTATAACGGCGAGCAGACGCTCAGCGCCGACGTGGCATCGAAGGAGCTGGTGCCCGCCGCCGACATTCCCGGCACCTACGAGGTGCTCATCCATAAGTACGTCATGGACCACAACAACATGGAGGAGGTGACGCCCAAGACCATCACCCTCTCGGCCGACGGCAAGGTGAGCGGAGCCTACAGCGGCACCTGGGCCCACGACGAGGGCACCAGCTACCTGCGCGTGGTGATGAACGGCGTGACCTACAACGGCGTGCTCACCGAGCAGCAGATGGACTATCAGAACATGAAGGCCATCTGCTTCAGCGCCATGGCCAGCAGCGGCATCACCCTCTGGGGCTACCGGCTGCGCGACGACTATGCCCTGGCCCGGCAGCTGCGCACGCAGAAGGTGCCGCTCTCCGAGGGGCTGCTGGTGAGCCGCAGCGTAGACCTCTATGGCATCCATCAGGGCGACCCCAACGTGTCGCTCGTGTGGCGCAGCTCCCTGCCCAGTGTCATCTCCAGCACCGGCCGCTACAACCCCGAGGGGCTGACCGAGGATGCCGACGTGACGCTCACGGGGCGCCTGCAGGCCGGCCGCTACTTCTGGCAGCAGGACTACCACGTGAAGGCCGCCGCCTATGCCCTGCCCGATGCCGACTGGCAGACGGGGATGCTGGCACACTATGGCTTCGATGGCGGCTCGCTGCTCAACTCGCTGAACCCCGCCCAGACCGCCCAGCTGCTGCGCAAGAGCAGCACGAAGCTGCCCGCGATAGAGGAAGACAGCCTGCATGCCGGCGTGGTGCACCTGAGCTTCGGCGCCCACGACAAGGAGAGCTATGTGGCCATTGAGAATCCCCTCTACGGCCGTGAGCTGGCCGACGGCGCCACACTCTCGTTCTGGGTGCGCCGGGCCGACGACAACCTCTGGGATGCCCTCTATGGCTTCTACGACGAGACCACGGGCCGCCGCCTCTACATGACCGGCAACTGCTATACCGGCTTCAACGACAATGCCGGCACCTATCTCGACATCAACCACCCCAACACCGTGCAGACCACCTATCTGGAGAGCGGCGAGTGGCATCTGGCCACCGTGGTCTTCAACCGTGCCAAGTCGAAGGGCATTCAGCTCTACGTCGATGGCATCTTGCGCTCTACCGGCGATAAGTTTGCCGGGACGCTGAAGGGTGCCGATGGCGATACCGAGGTGACGCGCCGCAACCAGTTCAGCTACGACCTCATCGTAGACCTGCTGGCCTCCAGCAAGACTCTCTACCTGGGCTATGGCTCGTTCTGGGGGTCGGCCGATGCCTGCTTCGACGATGTCATCGTCTACGACCGTCCGCTCTCGGTTGCCGAGGCCGGCGCACTGCGCACCATGTGCAGCCGTGTCTACGACTTCAGCGGCATGACCTCTGGCATCGACCAGGTAACATACGCCGGCAGCGGCCAGCCGAAGGCCGACGATGCCATCTTCGACCTCTCGGGACGCCGCATCGTGGGCACCCCGCGCCGGGGCATCTATGTGAAGGACGGCCGGAAGGTGGTGATCGGGAAATAGTTTATCACTATAAACTAAAGACTATTTACTAAAAACTATAAACAAAAAAAAACAAAGATGAAGAAAATCTATTTTAGCCTTGCTCTGCTGCTGAGCCTGCTGATGGCCATGCCTGCAGGTGCTGCCAAGAAGAAGCAGCCACAGCAGACCGACCGCGAGTACTGGTGCCAGGAAGCCTGGCGCATGGCACAGCCCGTGCTCGAGAACATGGCCAAGGGCGAACTGCAGAAGAACATGCAGACGGAGTTCTCGCCCTCGTTCGACAACCGCAACCGCAAGGTGGTGTATATGGAGACCTTCGGCCGGCTGATGGCCGGCATCGCGCCCTGGCTCGCCCTGCCCGACGACGACACTGCCGAGGGGCGGCAGCGCAAGCAGCTGCGGGAGTGGGCCCTGGCCTCGTATAAGAACAGCGTAGACCCCGCCAGCCCCGACTATCTGGTGTGGGGTGCCTCGGGGCAGAACCTGGTCGATGCCGCCTACATTGCCGAGTCGTTCGTCAGGGCCTACGACGCGCTGTGGATGCCGCTCGACGAGGTGACCAAGAAGCGGTACATCGACGAGTTCAAGAAGCTGCGCCGCATAGAGCCGCCCTACACCAACTGGTTCCTCTTCTCCAGCGTGATAGAGAGCTTCATTGCCAAGGCCGCCGGACTGAAGGAGTACGACGACTACCGCGTGATGACCACCATACGCAAGGTGGAGGAATGGTATGTGGGCGACGGCTGGTATGCCGACGGCCCCGTCTTCGCCTTCGACTACTACTCGAGCTACGTCTTCCACGCCATGTATCTGGAAACGCTGCAGAACATGATCGATGCCAAGGCCAACACCCGGCTGGAATACAAGAAATACTTCGACCGCGCCCTGAAACGTGCCCAGAAGTACAGCATCATCCTGGAGCGTTTCATCTCGCCCGAGGGCACCTTCCCCGTGATAGGACGCTCCACGCCCTACCGTATGGCTGCCATGCAGCCGTTGGCGCTCATGGCATGGAAGCAGACGCTGCCCAAGGAGCTGTCCAACGGACAGGTGCGCGCCGCGCTCACCAAGGTGATGCACCGCATGTACGACCAGCAGCAGAACTACAACGAGGGCGGCTTCCTCACCATCGGCTTCTGCGGTCACCAGCCCGAGACGGCCGACTGGTATACCAACAACGGCTCGCTCTACATGACAAGCCTTTCGCTCATGCCCCTTGGCCTGCCTGCCGACCACCCCTTCTGGACATCGCCCTCCGAGCCATGGACACAGGTGAAGGCATGGGGCGGACAGCCTTTCCCCAAGGATCACCGCTGGGCCGACGACATCCAGACCAGAGACCGCTGGTAGCTCGCTCTGAAGACATAATATCTTTTTAAAGACATAAGGACATAAGAACATTTTAAAGACATAATAACATAAGAACAAAGACATAATAACATAATAACAGACATAATAACATAAGAACATATAATACATATATTTATTATTCTGTTTGCTAATATGCCTGTTATTATGTTATTCTGTCTTTAAGAAGATATTCTGTCTTTAAAAAAGTTATTATGTTATTATGTCTGTTATTATGTTATTATGTCTTTAAGAAGATATTCTGTCTTTAAAAAAGTTCTTATGTTATTATGTCTGTTATTATGTTATTATGTCTTCAAAAAGATACTATGTCTTCAAAAAAGTTATTATGTTATTCTGTTTGTTATTATGTTATTATGTCTTCAAAAAGATACTATGTCTTCAAAAAGTTATTATGTTATTATGTCTGTTATACGATTTCCCTGAACAGCTCGTCGAAGCGCCGGAACGAGCCAGGCAGCAGCGGCGCCTGCGGGTCGTGCACCCAGCATAGCGGCACGTCGCGATACATCGCTGCCACCAGCGAGAAGGTGCTTGGCGGGCCAACGAGGTAGTCGCACTGCGAGAGCAGGTAGAGGTCTTCGCCCGGACTGCCGCAGGGGAAGACGATCGTGCTGCCCTTCAGGGCCTCTCGGAACTCGTCCTGGCATAGCTCGCGGTCGTTGCCACACACGATGAGCTGCAGTGTCTTGCCCGGGTGCAGTGCCATGAACTGCTTCACGAAGCCGATATACTGTTCGTTGTTGTAGTAGTAGCGGCCGTCGCACCACGTCTTGTAGTCGCCCCGCCTGATGTGTAGGCCCAGCCGCAGGTCGGCCTTCGGCAGCGAGGCCAGCAGGCCGTCGGGGCGTGCCATCACCTGGCGGTTGAAGGCGAAGAGGTCGATGATCTCGGCCTTGTATTTCAGAAACAGGTCGTACCACCGTGCATACCACCCTTCTACCAGCACGTGGCTGTGTCGGCGCATGAGCTCCTCGTTGGCCGCCATGTCGGTGTCGGGCGAGTCGAAGCGCACCACCTTCAGTAGGCCCCATCGTGCCCCATATTTGGCCAGCACGTAGAGCAAGAAGTTGTGGCGGGCCGTCTGGCAGATGTGGAAGTACTGGTATTTATAGGCAAAGCGCAGCGACATCGAGCTGCGTTGGTGTTCTCTGCCCCAGGCGTATACGTGCCCGTATTGCAGCATGTTGTTGCAGAGTCGTCCTTTGTCGTGTGCGAAAATCATGTCTTGGTCGTTCTGTTGTTTTTTATTAAAGAAGCCTCCCTGGCTATAGTCTCTGGGCCAGCCAGTCGTCGATGTTATGCTCTTTGCTGCTGAAGCTTATTCCCACCATGACCACGGGCCGTCCGTCCTGTCGGTATTTCTCGGCATAGCCCTTGGCGGCTATCTGTGCCAGCGCCGCCTGCGCCGTGTCGTCGTATTTCAGCTCCATCACATAGATGCCGCGCGGCATGAGCAGTGTGATGTCGCTGCGTCCCTTGGCTGTTGCCTCCTCGGCCCGCAGGTCGGCGCCGAAGGCGGTGAGCAGGGTGTAGAGCATGGCGTGGTAGTAGTGCTCGTTGCGGTTGTCGCGCTCCCACTGGTAGGGCACGCCGGCGTAGAATGTCTTGATGGCCTCGATGAAGGGAGGCAGCTCGTCTGTGTCGCCGAAGTCGTAGTAGGCGTTGAGCAGGGCCGATGTCTGCCTGCTGTTCAGCTTTTTGCCTGCCACGTGCCGGAAGAGGCATTCGGCAAAGCCGCGCCGCACTTCCTGGTTGGGGAAGCCGAGCGTAAACAAATTGCGGTTTTTCGTGTAGCCTTTGATGGTAAGGTAGCCGCTTTGGTAAAGAATAGGCAGTGGGTCGTCGAAATTCTCGAAGGGCATGTCGAATGCTGTGTCGGGCAGGCGTATGCCCTCCAGGTCGGGCACTTCTATCGGCGGCATCTTAGCCAGCATGTTGATGAGGGCAGCGCTTGTGCCGCGGTCGAACCAGTAGTGTGACACGTCTTTCGACTGCATGGCATTCATCAGGCTGAAGGGGTTGTATATATCGGTCTGCCACTTGCTGAAATGGTATCCGTCGTACATCTGCTTCAGTTCCTGCAGCTGCTCGCCGTAGGTCAGGCCATTGGCCTGGCTCAGCTGTTCTATATCGGAGTGGAGTTGCGTGGCGAGTTCTTCCTCGGTAATGCCGCAAAGTGCTTCATACTCATACTGCATCGATATGTTCCTCAGGTTGTTCAGCTTGCTGAAGATGCCCATCTGCGAGAATTTCGAGATGCCGGTGATGAAGGCGAACTGCAGGTGGTCGTCTTCGGCCTTCAGCGGTCCGAACACGTTCTGGAAGCGCTGGCGGGCCAGCGCCACCTTTGCCTCGTCGCCCAGGGCATGGAGAATGAAGTTGTCGTACTCGTCGACGAGCACCACCACGCGGTGGCCCGTCTGCTCGTGCAGCGTGCGCAAGAGGTTGATCATGCGTATGTTGGCTTCCTTCGTGCTGGGCGTGATGCCATATTCCTGCTCGTAGCCGGCGAGCGTGGCATCGATGAGCATGTCCAGCTGTTCGATGGTCGAGAGGTCGCCCGCGCTGAAATCGAAGCGCAGGACGGGGTACCTGTCCCATTTCCAGTCGGTGGTGGCTATGAAGAGTTGCGGCTGCTCTATGCCATACTCCGTGGTGAACGCCTCGAAGAGCTCGCGGCGGCCCTCGAAGACGGCCTGGAGCGTGGAGATGAGCAGCGACTTGCCGAAGCGGCGGGGACGGCTGAGGAAGTAGGGGCAGCCCTCGGTGATCATCTTGTAGATGAGAGGGGTCTTGTCTACATACAGATAGCCGTCCTTGCGTATCTTCTCGAAGCTCTGTATGCCTACGGGGTATTTTCTCTTCATGGTCGTCTCCTCCTTGTCTTTTTATGGTGTCACTCAAACAGCGACGGCTGCATGATGTTGCCCTGGTAGGGGTTGCGGCCGAAGTGCTTGTAGGCCAGCTCGGTGACCATTCGGCCCCGTGGCGTGCGTTTGATGAATCCCTCCATGATGAGGAACGGCTCGTAGACCTCTTCCACCGTCCCCGAGTCTTCGCCTATGGCGGTGGCGATGGTCGAGATGCCCACGGGTCCGCCCCGGAACTTGTCGATGATGGTGAGCAGTATCTTGTTGTCTATCTCGTCGAGGCCGTACTGGTCTATGTTCAGTGCGGTGAGCGCCACGCCGGTGATCTTCGTGTCGATGGCCCCGGTGCCCTTCACCTGGGCGAAGTCGCGCACGCGCCTCAGCAGGGCGTTGGCTATGCGTGGCGTGCCGCGCGAGCGCCGTGCTATCACGAGGGCCGCATCCTCGGTGATGGGCACGCCCAGAATCTGCGACGAGCGCTCTATGATCTTTGCCAGCGTCTCCGGCTGGTAGTACTCCAGGTGCATGTTGATGCCGAAGCGGGCGCGCAGTGGTGCCGTGAGCAGTCCGCTGCGGGTGGTGGCGCCCACGAGCGTGAAGGGGTTCAGGTCTATCTGTATGGAGCGGGCCGAGGGTCCCTTGTCTATCATGATGTCGATGCGGTAGTCTTCCATGGCCGAGTAGAGATACTCCTCGACCACGGGCGAGAGACGGTGTATCTCGTCGATGAAGAGCACGTCGCGCGGCTCGAGCGAGGTGAGTATGCCGGCCAGGTCGCCCGGCTTGTCGAGCACCGGTCCGCTGGTGATCTTGAAGCCCACGCCCAGCTCGTTGGCGATGATGTTGCTCAGCGTGGTCTTGCCCAGGCCCGGCGGCCCGTGCAGCAGGGTGTGGTCGAGCGGCTCGCCACGGTATTTGGCGGCCTCTACAAACACCTCGAGGTTTTCCACCACCTTTTTCTGGCCGCTGAAGTCGCCGAAGCTGAGGGGGCGCAGTGCGTTTTCGAAGTCCTTTTCGGCCTTCGACACGTGCTCTTGTCTTATGTCAAAGTCTTCGTCCATTGTCTTATTTCTTTGCTGTTGGCTTTTATGCCGAATCCATAAGCGGCAAAAATACAACAATTTTGCGACACTGGCAAACATTTCCCCAACTTTTTCGCCTTCATGCCGTCTGCCTCGCCGCCAGCCACCTCGGCCAGCCCCTTTCCCCCCCTGTTTTTTCGTCGATTGCGCGGCCTGTCAGTCCGCCCCCTCCG
Organism: uncultured Prevotellaceae bacterium; assembly: GCA_946406555.1. GTDB lineage: Bacteria > Bacteroidota > Bacteroidia > Bacteroidales > Bacteroidaceae > Prevotella. The sequence continues at coordinate 8,570 of CAMJLB010000114.1, forward strand.
TTCTGCATGAATATGCATCCCGTTTTTCGATTTTCAAGACAAACGAAATTTGCGTTTTAGCGCGGCCGGCGGCTCTCGCGCCCCTCCCGCGAATGCCGTCGAGCGTCGCCGTCGCTGCCATTCAGCCTCCGTTGCGCCACCGAGGCGGCTCCCCGTCACTGCCGTTCCGTCTTGGCGCCCGCTTGTTCAGCCTTCCTTAGGGTGCAATCCAGCCTTGGTTGCGCTCCAATTCAGCCTGCATCGCATCTCAATTCAGCCTATATTGCCACCCAATCCAGCCTGAATTGCAAAGCGGTCTTTTTGTGTTTTTGCAACTATCTGTATGCCAGCAATTTACAAACTTTGCTGAGATTCGGAAATTTCAGACCGAGAGCGGCGCGTTTCAGAATTTTCAAATCTCAGCGGTTTTCGCCGGATATTTATGCGGTGTGGTGATGTATAAATATTCAACTTTGTAGGGGCAGGCCCCGTGCCAGCCCGCTTGCCCGGCAGGGCAAATCTCCGCGACAATGCCGGGGAATAATCCCACGACATACGCCGTCAC
>CAMJLB010000115.1 GCA_946406555.1 uncultured Prevotellaceae bacterium
CACGGGGCCTGCCCCTACAGTCGCACCTGCCACAGATGAAAATAATTCAACTTTCGCAAGTAATAGAACAATTATTATTCTTATTTCTGGATAAAATTATTCACATTATTCTAATTTCTTTCATAAAAAGATAGCAGAAGAATTTCTGTCGGTTCCTTGCTCCAGAAAGAAATGGCTCTTTTTTATGAAAGAAATAGGAATAATGTGAATAATTTTGACCAGAAATAGTAATAATTCAAGTCTCGCATGTAATGACAGTACTGCCCCTGCACCGGCACCGACCCCATGGAGCCGACGGCCGCGCCCACGCGCACCGCCGCCGCCGACAGTGCCGACAACGCCGACGCCGCCGCAACCCGCCGACACCCCCGCTGACACCGCCGACACCCCCGACCTCGCGCGCGCGCATAGAAAGCCGCGGAAAAACCGACGAAGTGTTAAACGCGGCTAACGCGCGTTAAAACAACGTTAAAACGCGCCTGCAAACATCGCGTTTAATAATTTTTTGCATTTTCTTTTTTTTTGTTTGCAGAAAACACCCTGCCTACGCGACGTCTTCCCGATCACGCGGTTTCTGCATAAAACTGGGGAAAAGCGACAAAGTGATAAAGTGACAAAGTGACAAATGAAAAGATGGGGGTGAAAATTTATAATTATATATATATATAATTATAAAAATATTTTCTCCCGAAAACACACCCCAGAGCGGTGTTTTTGAAATGTCCAAATGTCACTTTGTCACAATGTCGCGAGCGGCGGGGTGGGCAGACGCGAGAGAACAAACCTAATTATTTACCAATCAAACAAAAAAACGAAAAAAATGGAAATCATTTGCAGAATCATCAGTCAGGGCGAGCTCCAGGAGCGCGAGTACTCCACCCAGCAGGGAGCGAAGGAGAAGTTTGCCTCCATGCCCTTCGTGCTTGCCCGTGGTAGATTGTCGATAGTTTGCCACCAGGTCAAGAAAGACGGCATGCCAAGCAGGACCACCAAGCTGTCGTGATGACACCCCGGGTGTCTTTTGCCTAAAAACGGCTCGAAAACCCCTATTTTCTGCGTAAAGCACGAAAGTGAAAAAGTGACAAAGTGACAAAAGTGACATTGCGGCGTATATAAATATGCTTAAAAAATCTCTTTCAGACGGGTAATTGCAAAAAAATGCTTACCTTTGCAGGCCAGAAAGGAAATACACAAACAATAAGGAAAAAGGAATGAAAATAGGAATTATCGTAGCCATGGACAAGGAACTGCGCCAACTGCAGGCCCTCTTCGATGGCGAGCAGGTGAGGGTGGAGAAGTGCGGCATAGGCAAGGTGAACGCTGCGCTGGGCGCCCAACGCATGATTAATGAGTTCCGGCCCGACTACATCATCAGCAGCGGGTGTGCGGGCGGCAATGGCGACGACGTGAACGTGCAGGACGTGGTGGTGAGCACGGAGCTGTGCTACCACGACGTGTACTGTGGCACGGCCGTCGACAACAGCACGCAGTACGGACAGGTGCAGGGCCTGCCCGCCCGCTACAAGGCCGACCCCTTCTTGCTGCAGAAGGCCCTGCAGCTGAACGTGAAGAGCGGATTGATCGTCACGGGCGACTGGTTTGTAGACTCGAAGGAGAAGATGCGCGAAATCGTGGGCCACTTCCCCGAGGCGAAGGCGGTAGACATGGAGTCGGCCGCCATCGCGCAGACGTGCTACCTGAACCGGGTGCCGTTCGTGTCGTTCCGGGTGGTCAGCGACATACCGCTTCGCGACACCGATGCCTCGCAATACCACGATTTCTGGAACACCGTGGCCGAGCGCTCCTTTCAGACAACAAAAGTTTTTGTCGAGTCAATCTTCGAATAGGCATTATGGAAGTAATACAAAGTTTCACCATCGACCACACGCATCTGAAGCCGGGCATCTATGTCTCGCGCGTGGATAAAGGCTTCACCACCTTCGACCTGCGCATCACCGAGCCAAACAGAGAGCCTGCCGTGGCTCCGGCGGCCATGCACAGCCTGGAACATCTGATGGCCACCTGGTTCCGCAACTCACGGGCGAAGGACGACGTGGTGTATGTGGGCCCCATGGGGTGCCTCACGGGCATGTATGTCATCATGACGGGAACGTACAGCGTGGAAGACATGCGCCGTCTCGCCATCGACTGCCTGCAGTGGATACTCTCTCAGGATGCCGTGCCCGCCACGACGCCCGAGACCTGCGGCAACTGCCTGCTTCACGACCTGCCCATGTGCAAGTGGGAAAGCCGTCGCTACCTCGACCGTCTGCAAAACGATTTCCACAGCGAGTACACAAAATTGCAGGTCGTTCTCGGCGACGGAAAGGTCTTTGCCGATGCCTGACCTTATCCGTACCGGGTGTTTTCTTTTGCTTGCCTTGGCTGATTAGAATTTGTTTTCTACGAGCTTCACGTTTTTCAGGGTGATCTGTGCCGTGTTGGCATCGATGTCGGTGGCAGCATCGTTATATACGATGGTGCAGTCGGCGATGTCGATGTTCTTCACGCACTCCAGTCCGGCAATGCCAGCTGCCTTGATGCCCGTCTTGCAGCCGCGGCACACCACGCGGGCGATGTGAATGTCTTGGAACAGTGGTGCCCATCGGCGCTGCTCTTCGGTGTAGGTGGGTGTGGCACTGTTGTCGCCGGCCTGCTTGTTCACGTAGTCGCACTGGAAGACGATGGCCTCGCCGCCGATGTCGTTCATCACGATGTCGGAAACGAAGAGCTGCTCGGTCTTGCCGCCACGGTCGAGCGAGCTCTTGAAGCGCAGGCCCACATCGGTATTGCTGAAGCGGTTGTGGCGCACCACGAGGCGGTGGAGGCCGCTGGCCGTCTCGCTGCCGAGCACGAAGCCGCCATGGGCATGAAACACGGTGTTGTCCTGAATGAGTATGTCGTCGACACCGGTGGTGCGGTTGCCCGAGGGCTTGCCGCTCTTCATGCAGATGCCGTCGTCGCCGACGCTCACGGTGCTGTTGACGATGAGCACCTGCTGGCAGTCGGAGAGGTCGATGCCGTCGCCGTTCTGCACGTTCCACTCCGAGCGCACGGTGACTCCGTCGATGATGACGTTCTTGCAGTAGCAGGGGTGCAGGTGGAAGCGTGGCGAGTTCTGAATGGTAACGCCTTCCACGAGCACGTTCTCACAGTCGGTGAAGCGCACCAGGTCGTTGCGCATGCCCTCCTGCTTCTGTGGCGTGTCGGCAATGTCGGGATAGCCGTTCTTCATCTGCCAGGGATACCATAGGTCGCCCTTCTCGTTGACCTGTCCGCCCATGGCGAGGTAGCTTTTCCACTCCACGTCGCTCATCTTCAATCGCTTCACGGGCCGCCACTGCTGTCCGTTGCCATCGATGATGCCCTGCCCGGTGATGGCGATGTTCCTGCGCTTCGAAGCGCGTATGCAGGGGTTGACGCGACTCGAGTTGCCGTCGTCGTCGAGATAGAGGCGCTTGTCGGGCGAGAAGCAGACGATGGCGTTCTTGTCGAGGTGAAGCTCGATGTTGTCTTTCAGCATGATGGGCCCGGTGAGCCATACGCCCTCGGGCACGAGCACGCGGCCGCCGCCCATCTTCGTGAGACGGCTGATGGCTTTGCTGAAGGCTTCGGTGCAGAGGGTGACGCCGTCGCCCACGGCACCGCAGTCGGCGATGCTCACCACATTGTTCTGCGGTATCTGCACGGGCACCACGGGTTTTACCTGGCAAGGCAGGTCCTGATAGTACTTGCCGTAGTCGGCGGCCCATAGCGCCGAGGCGGAGAGCAGGAGGCACTGGGCGAGTAGTAGTAGTCGCTTCATCTTTAAGTAGTTCGTTTTTTCTGATTTTGATGATAATTACTGTAGCGTGATGGTGGCTTTCTGCGAAATCTTCTGCCCCATGCTCTCATTGTTCTTCTCGGCGGTGATGGTCTTCACCCATCCGTCGGGAGCGAAGGTGTAGGTGGCCTTTTCGGTCATGTCTACCTTCACGGCATCGGTCTGAAGGATCATGTCGATGTTCTGCTTCACCATCTCGGCCTGGGCGGGAGCAATCTTCTCTACCTGGCTGATGATGAGTTGCTTGATTTCGTCCTTGTTCATGTTGAGCGACGAGGTGACGGTGACGGTGCCATCGGCAGCGGGGAAGAACATGCGCTTTATCTTCAGCCCCGTCTCGTCGACGTATTCATCTTGCGCACCCATGGAGATGGTCTTGCCGTTGAGTGCCAGGGGATTGGTGGTGGCATTCATGCTGTTGAGCAGTGCCTCTTCGGTGATGTTGCTCTGCAGCTGCTTCATGAGCACGTCTTTGTTGCCGATGCTCTTGACCTCGGGCACCTTGGCCAGCAGCTCGTCGATGAGCTTGCCTGTCGTGGCTTCGCATTTCTGCTTCACCTCGTTGAAGTTAAGCAACTTCAGCGGGCGTCCGTCTTTATCGGTGAGCAGGCGTATACGCGCATTGGCCACGAGCTCTTGCGAGAGAGCCACTATGCGGTTCATCGCGTCGCTGCCGGCATCGCTCTTTACGCTTGTCGTCACCAGTTCAAGCACGTAGCCGTCGGCCTGCTGCTCGGCGACGGTAATCTCTTCAACGGTCGACAGTTTCAGCTCTTTCTGTCCTGCACCGTTGATGATCATCTCAAAGTTGTATACCTTCCTGTCGCCTTTCTGCAACTTGGGGGCAATCTTGTTCTGGGCACTGGCAAGGAGTGCCACGAGCACCATGGTGCTCAGCAAAAAGAATTTCCTCATTGTCTGGTTTTTTTTAAGGGGATGGTGTGTCAGTCTCTGCTTGAGCCAAGAATGCGGAGCAGATGCAGGAAGAGGTTGATGAAGTCGAGATAGAGGGTGAGGGCACCCAGCAGGGCCAGCTTCTGCATGCCCTCGCCGGCATCGGGGGCCTGGAGGAACATTTCCTTGATTTTCTGCGAGTCGTAGGCAGTGAGGCCCACGAAGACGAGCACGCCGAGATAGCTCACGATGAGGTTCAGGCCAGAACTCTTCAGGAAAATATTGACGATCGAGGCAATGATGATGCCGATGAGCGCCATAAAGAGTATGCGCCCCCAGGAGGTGAGGTCTTTCTTGGTGAAATAGCCGTAGGCAGCCATGGCGGCAAAGGTGCCTGCGGTGATGAAGAACACGCTGGCTATCGACGAGGTGGTGTAGGCAAAGAAGATGGTGGAGAGGGTGGCCCCGTTGACCACGCTATAGAGCACGAACATAAGTGTGGCTGCCGAGAGCGACAGCTTGTTGATGGCTGCCGAGAGGCCGATGACCAGCGCCAGCTCGCCTATGATAAGCCCCCACATGACCACCGAGTTGCCGAAAATAAGCGATACCAGCGCGGGGCTGGTAGCCACATAATAGGCCGTAAGGCCCGTAATGACCAGTGCCAACGACATCCACACATATACCTTGCGCATGAGAGTGGGGAAGGCCATCGACGATTCTAACTGCTGTTCGCGCGACAGGGCGCCATAATTCAATTCTTCGTAATCCATAACTTGCTTCAAGATTTTGATTAAAAATGTGCCGCAAAGATACGCATTAATCTGCATTCCGTAAAAGAATTAAGGCATTTTTAATATAAAAAACACAAAAGGGACAGTCCTATTGCTGTCCCTTTACGTCGATTTCGTGGCTTAGCTCAGCAAAAAAATCATGCTGTAGTACAATCGAAAGCTGAGCCAACAACTTCACGTTCATGTCTTGCCGTTTAAAGATGTCGTACACATTCGTGCGCTCACATGGTATCTGGCTGGCAAGCCAGCAAGCCGATCTACCTTGCTCAAAAAGCACTTCTTTCACTCTCTTACCAATGTCCATAACTGCCAATCGGATAGAATTTTGTTGTTTTCGAATTGCAAAATTACAACATATTCCTTGATTTTCAAAATGCGAAAAATCGTGATTGTGAATAAGCGGGCAGAATAGTGAACAAGCGGGATAAAAACAAGCGTGAGAGGGAGAAATTTTTTTTACACAAATGTGTTTAGAAATTCTACAACCGCAGAAACCTGCTCTTGCGACATGGCCTGATGGCAGGGCAGACTGAGCTCTCTATGGTGGATGCTCTCGGTGACAGGAAGCGAGAGATGATTCCACTGGCGGTAGCAAGCCTGCTTGTGGGGAGGTATGGGGTAGTGAATGGCAGTACCAATGCCATTGTCGCCGAGATATTGCTGAAGGTCGTCGCGACGGTCGGAAAGAATGGGGAAGATGTGGTAGACGCTCTGCGAAGGGGTGGGAAGGAAGATGTCGGGATTTTTCACCTCCTTCAGATAGTGGTTGGCTATCTGTCGGCGACGCTCATTGTCTTCGTCAAGATATTTCAGCTTTACACTTAGCACGGCTGCCTGTATCTCGTCGAGACGGGAGTTGCGGCCTACGTGAGAGAAGACGTACTTTTGCTGCGAGCCGTAATTGCCCAAAGAGCGAATGAGGGCTGCCAGCTGAGGGTCGTTGGTGGTGACGGCACCGGCATCGCCCAGTGCACCGAGGTTCTTGCCGGGATAGAAAGAGTGGGCGGCGGCGTGGCCGAGGGAGCCGGTTCTTGCTGTCATGGAATGGCTGCCCACAGAGACCACGGCGCCGTGGGCCTGGGCGTTGTCTTCTAAAAGTAGGAGATGGTGGCAGTGGCAGATGGTGGCGATGCGAGCGGTATAAGCAGGGCGGCCATAGAGGTGGACTATCATCACGGCACGGGTGCGGGGGGTAATGGCCGGTTCGATGAGACGGTCGTCGATCTGGAAGGTGTCGGGACGGGGCTCGACGAAGACGGGGGTGAGGCCGTTTTCGGTGATGGCGAGTATGGTGGCGATGAAGGTATTGGCTGGCACAATGACCTCGTCGCCATCGGCCAGGAGACCCATCTCCTTGTAGCCACGCAGCATCAGCGTGAGGGCGTCGAGGCCATTGGCCACGCCCACACAATATTTCGTGCCGATATAGGCGGCATATTCGCTCTCGAAGCGCTCGGTGGCCTCGCCGCGCAGATACCAGCCACCATCGACCACACGGCTGATGGCTTCGTGAATCTCGTCGCGATGCAGCTCGGTGATTCTTTTAAGTGGCAGATAATCAACCCTCATGTAAGCCAAAATAGTGAATTCTGAATAGTTAATTCTGGAAGCGATAGCCTGTTTATGAATTATGAACGGTCCATTCATAGGTGTCGTAGCAGATGGCACGGCCACCGAAGCCCTCCTTCTGGGATATCAGGCCATCGTTGAGAATGGAGCCGTCGCCTTCGGTGGAACGGCCGAAATCCAGATACTGATAATCGGGGAAGTCGTGGTACATAGCCCGCTCGTAGATGGCGTCGACGGCTCCTATCTGCTTGCCCAAGGGCGTGGAGGAGCAGTACTGGCCGTGGAGCACCTGCGGTGAAAGGTAGAAGGTAAGCCCTGCCACTACCTGCCCCTCATAATAGGAGTTGTACTGCACGATGTGGCCGGGGAAGCGGGAGTGCAGCAGTTCCATCTCTTCTACGGTGTGGACCGGGCGCACGCCATGGCGGTCGGCCAGGTTGTTTTCGAGCACAGGCCAGAAGGCACGGAAGTTGGCTTCGCGGCGAACTTCGACCCCTTTCTGCTGCGCACAGCGCAGATGGCGGCGGCGGTCCTTGCGCCAGCGTAGGTGCTGCTGCATAAAGATGACGGTGCCGATGTCGCGAGAGACTATACGGGCCTGGCAAACCCAGAAGAGCGGGTAAAGGTCTTCTTCTGCAGCATGCTGATGGTAGACCCAAGGTACGGGCTTATAGACCACGCGATGGATGCCTGCGGAAGGCAGCCACTCGTTGAGCTCGCGAAAAAGCTGAACCACGTCGCTGGCAGTCACGTCGATGCTCATCACCAACCCTCCATAGGTGAGGCCCTGGTGAGAATAGAGCGTGTCGCCCACCACGTTGGCCGGGAGAACGGAATGCAGACGATGGCCCGCGAAGAACAGCAGCGAGTGATCGCAGAAACGGTCGGCATGGTAGTCCATATAGTCGCGATAGAACAGGAAGGTAGCATTGCGGGCACGCGATATGTAGCTATCCCACAACGGCTTGTCGGCAGGTGTGTATCTTCTTATTTCGAACATCCTACGTACCTCAGAAATTCATTGTAATCATAAATGTAGTCGTCTTCCTCATAATGCTCGGAAGCCAGCACCAGACAGACGGCGCCCGACGAGAAATCGTCGAGAGTACGCCATGTGTTGACGTCGATGAGCAAGCCCTGCCAGGGATGGTTGAGCAGCACCGTCTTGCGCTCATGCCCGTTGTCGAGCGTGACGTGGAAAGAGCCGCTCAGTGCCACCACCAACTGCTTGAGCCGCTTATGGGCATGGCCGCCTCGGCTTTCGCCTGCAGGCACGTCGTAGACCCAGTAGGCTCGCTTAACGGCAAACGGCACGTGGCCCTCACCCTCGGCGAAGGTGAGGTTGCCACGCGGGTCGCCAATCTTTGGCAGTTCTATCAGTTTAATGTCTAAGGTCGGCATAGGGGTCGGTTCCAAGAACGGTCTTGGCCAGTCGCTTGGCCTTCGTGCGCAGGGCATCGACATCGTCACCCACTTCGCCATAGCAGAGCACCACGCCCATGCGGCGGCCCTTGTGAGCCTCGGGCTTGCCGAAGATGCGGATGCGGGTACGGTCTTCCTTGAGTGCCTCTTCGAGGTTGTAGGGCAGCAGCGAGCGGTCGACGGGCGTACTGGCCTCGGTGGGCGAAAGAATCACGGCCGAGGCTCCGGCATGCTCGAGGTGTATGCCCGCAATGGGCAGGCCCATCACTGCACGGAAGTGAAGCTCGAACTCAGAGAGATTGGTGGTATGCCCCAGCGTGACCATGCCCGTGTCGTGCGGACGTGGCGACAGCTCGCTGAAGATGACCTCGCCCTGCTTGG
>CAMJLB010000116.1 GCA_946406555.1 uncultured Prevotellaceae bacterium
CTATATCGGCCTTGGTGATGCCCAGGCTCTTCTCCACGCCCAGTTCTACGGGCAGACCGTGGGTGTCCCACCCGGCCTTGCGCTTCACCTGGAAGCCTTGCATGGTCTTATAGCGGTTGAAAGTATCTTTCAACGCACGTCCCAATACGTGGTGAATGCCTGGATGGCCGTTGGCCGAGGGTGGACCCTCGAAGAAGATAAACTGTGGGCAGCCTTCGCGCTCATCTATCGACCGATGGAAAACATCTTCCTTCTTCCATTCCTCCAGAATCTCATTGTTCACCTGTGTCAGGTTCAAGCCGTTATGTTCGGCAAATCTCTTAGCCATAAAAAATGCAATTATCTTATTTTCTGTTCGTTTTCTTTTTTTTTGACGGGCAAAGGTACATAAAATATTGTGAAACGACAAAAAATGAAACGCTATTTTGCATTTATTTACGAGATTGGCCAAAAACGCCGCCCTTTTTTCGGTATAATATGCTTCAATCATACGATATCTTTTCTAAAAAAAAGGACAATTGAGCATATTGATTAGAGAAAAAAGAGCTAACTTTGCAGAGTGAACCTTATTTGCCAAAGACGAATGAAGATATTACATACTGCCGACCTGCACTTAGGACAGGTCATCTATCAGAACTACGACCGTAGCGATGAGCACCGCCACTTCTTCTGCCAGCTGGAGCAATGGTGCAAGGCGGAACAGCCTGACGCCTTGCTGGTGAGCGGCGACGTGTTCGACATACAACAGCCCTCGGCCACTGTGAAAAAAGCTTTTACCGACTATTTTGTAAGGCTCCACCAATGCTGTCCGCAGATGCATATCGTCATCACAGCTGGCAACCACGACTCAGCCTCACGCATTCAGGCCGACCATTCCGTATGGCAACTGGCCAATACCCACCTGATAGGAACGCCTCCTGCCTTAGACAGCATGAGCCGGTCCGATGGCTGGCAGTACGAGTACATTATCCGTCTGGACAGTGGCTACATCGTTGCCCTACCCTATCTGTCAGGCGACCGAAGAGACGTCATACAGTCTATCCTCGACAAGGTAGCCTGCGACAACGCTTCTGGTATGCCAGTTGTCATGATGGCCCATCAAGCTATGACGGGACTCGACCCGGCAGGCCATCAGTTCGACATTGGCACCTTGCGAACGCTCGACACCGCTGCCATGGGCACTGGCTATGACTACCTTGCACTGGGGCACATTCATAAGCCACAAACCATTGGCCACCAAGCCGATGCCGACTGCAAGGAGACTATCACTTATCGCTCGCCTGTACTGAGATATGCCGGCAGTGCCCTACACGTAAGCTGCGACGAAACCTACCCTCATACCGTCAGTCTGGTCGACATAGACCGTCACTACGGCGAGGTTCATATACGCCAATTACGCATCGACGAACTTCGCCATTTCTACGTGTTGCCTTCCGATGGCAGCTCCTTCACATCGGCCGACGATGCCCTGAAGACCATGAAAGAGTTTGTGAGCAAAGGCCAACGAGGCTACCTCCGCTTCCGTTTCAACGTGAAGGCCAACCTGCCCTCAAACTTCAGCCAGATGGTGTACGATGCCCTGCTACCCTTCGGCGACGAATGGCGCTACAACCCGAAAATGCTGTGGACGGGCATCGACGACAGCAAAGACTCAGAACAGGAAAAACTGGTGTTCGAGGTAGCCGAGCTGCAGCAGATGACAGACCCGATGATGTTTATCGAGCGTACCCAAGACCAATACCCAGACCTCGACCTGGAAGACGTGCGCGAGGCTTTCGAAGAGGTCAAGGCAGAAATGCTGTTACTGAGCGAGGAAAGAGAAGCCAAGAACAACATGAAACAAAAAAACGAAGAAAGATGAGACTGAAAGAACTGCACATTCGCAACATTGCCTCCATAGAGCAGGCCGACATCGACTTCGAGCGAGACCTGAACGATGCCATTACTGGTACCCCTGCTTCCATCTTCCTCATTTCGGGCGACACCGGAGCAGGGAAGTCAGTCATACTCGACAGCATCTCGATGGCACTCTACAAGAAGACGCCACGCATAGCCGACGTGGCCAATGCCACTAAAAACGATTATACCGATACGGAAGGAGAACAGATAAGGGTGGCCAGCATAGAGCAATACACACGGCTGGGCATATCGGATAAAGACGAGAGCTATAGCGAAGTGGTCTTCGAGGGTAACGACGGAAGGACTTACGCTGCCCGACTGACACTTGGCATGAAGCGAGAAACCAAAGACAAAGAGACCGGCATAAGGCCCGTCAAACACAGGAAACCGGTCTGGGAGATAAAAATCGACAACGGCGACTGGACAAAAGACAGCGTAGACGAAACCATACTCAACGCCGTGGGGCTCGACTTTCAGCAATTCGGACGAATGGCCATGCTGGCCCAAGGGCAGTTTGCCAACTTCCTCACGGGTGACAAGAAAGAACGCGAGGCCATCTTAGAGCAGCTCACCAACACGCAGCATTTCACGGCTTATGGCGAAGCCATCAACAGTCTGTGGAAGAAGGCCAAAGACCTGCAAGCCATGATTCAAACCCGCTACGACACAGAAAAGCCACACACGCTGAGCGACGAAGAGGTCGTACTGCTCTCAGGAGAACTACAGGAAGACCTGCAACGGAAAGAACTACTCGACAAACAAATAGCTTTGCAGGAGGAAAGAATGAAGTGCGTAGACCTTGTGCTGCGCAACGAGAAAGCCCAGGAAGAAGCCATGCTGCAGAAGCGAGAACTGGAAGCGATTGCCAGTGGCGAGGAATACAAGAAAAGCATGGCGCTCTATACAAGTTGGGATGCCACCACGCGACAGCGCCAACTGCTGAACGACCTACAGAAAGCAAGGGAAAATGAGCAGTCATCAAAAGCTAGACTCTTGCTGCTGAAAGACACATTCAGTGTGCTCTCTGCCGATCTGGTATACCGACGAGACAAGACAAACACCATCTGCGAGTCTGCGAGGCAAAACAAGGAATGGATAGACCACCGTAAACAGCACGAGCAACTGTTTGCCAAAGCTGGCGAAGTAGACCTGAAGATAAGCCAGTATCTCGATAAGATGAAGAAAGCCGAAAAACTGGCCGTCTGCCTCAAAGAAGAACAAGGCAAGACCGAAGGCCTGCTGACTATGAAAGCCAAAGCGATGGCAGACTTGCAGAATGCAGAAAATGCCATCAGAGCCAAGGATGCCGAGATTGAGACACTAAGCAACCAGCGCAAAGCTTTGAACCCCAAAGCCATAGACGAAGAAAAAGGCAACAAAGAAGCTGCCAAGCGAGCGATAGAAAATTTAGAGAATGCCTACGCCGACGCTGAAACAGAAGCAAATGAGACCAACCTCCTTAGACAAGAGATAGAAAAAGAAAAAAACGAGTTGGCCATACTGAAAGAAAACAGCGAAAAGGCCGAGCTACTGTTCCTGGCCAAGAAAGCCGAAGCAGAAAAAGCGGACAAGCTACTGACCACCATGCAGATGAGCATAAAGGAAACACTTGTGAATCTGCGTCACCGTCTGCGAGAGCAACAGGCCGACACCTGCCCTCTCTGCGGACAGCACATCGACCATGCCCATCTGGACGATGATTTTTGCGGGGTGCTCACTCCACTTGAAACAGAACAAAAGATTGCTGCACAAGCATGCCAACTGGCCAACAGAAAGCGCGACGCTGCAAGAGATGCCTATAAGAATTTTGACGGTGCCCATCAGAACAAGCTGAAACAATTGACCAAGGCCGACAGGAAGAATGCCAAGACAAAAGAAGACCTTGACAACAAGGCGACAGAAGCTGGGCTGAACGCCGACGAGCCGCTCACGCCACAGATAAAAAAGATGATCGGCATACTCGACGAAGACATAGCCAGACTAAAGGCTGCTCAACAAAAGGCAGAGGCCCTGCAGACACAAATTTATGAACTAATGGAGACCAAAAAGCCATTAGAACGGGGAAAAAGCGAAGCTGAAAGGGCGAAGATCAATGCCGAGGCTGCCGTGAACAGCAATGCCGAAGCCATTGTCCGACTGAACAGAGAGCAACAAGAACTGACTGCCGAATGCAAGATCACAACTTCTGAAATAAGCATCTCTCTTTCTGGCTATTGCGATTGTTGGTTGCAGCAAACCGACAGCCTCCGCAGCAAGCTGAAGGCAGATGCAAAAGAGTACGGCGAGCATCTGAGGCAGTGGAATGACGACAATGCCAGACTCAGCCAAGAGACAACGCTCAACAACCAGCTTCAGCAGTTTTGCCAAAGCATTCTTCAATCTTGTCCGGCATGGCAGGCCGAGACCACTGCCAATGCCTACCCCTGTGTTGACATCAACAAGGAGTGGACCAATTTGCTGGGCAACGTAACCAGTCTTGTTTCCCGACTCCATGATTGCACGACGCTCATAAAGACTGCCACCGAGGCACTATCAGCCTACTATCAGTCGTCTGGACAGACTGAGCAACAGCTGCTATGGCTCACCGCCCAGGAACGACAGGTGGCTGCTGCCCGAAAGTTTGTAGCCGACACCGACTCACGGCTGAAATCACGAAACGATGCCATAGCCGAAGCACAAAGGCAAATCGACTCGGCACTAAGGCAGCTCGGCATGAACGAACGCTCCTCGCTGCCAGAGAAGCAATTACTGGAAGACGAGAAGGCGGCGATGGGTAAACAACGTGATGACATTGTGACCAAGATGGCACAGACAAAGACGCGTCTTGATACTCATTGGGCCAACATACAGCAGCTGAGAATGATTGAAGCACAACTCGAAGCAGCCAAAGGCAACTTTATGCGCTGGGACAAGCTGAACCGTATCTTCGGCGGCACAAAGTTCCGAACCTTGGTACAGTCGTATATACTGCGACCGCTGCTCAACAATGCCAACATCTATCTGGAACAGATAACAGACCGCTACCTGCTTACCTGCAGCCAGGACAACGAGCAGCTGAGCATTCTTGTACTCGACCGCTACAACAAGAACCAGGTGCGCAGCGTCACCGTCCTTTCTGGCGGCGAACGCTTTATGATATCGCTGGCACTATCGCTGGCGCTATCGTCGCTGAACCGTCCCGACATGAATGTCAACATTCTGTTCATCGACGAAGGCTTTGGCACACTCGACGAGAAAAGCCTCGACTCCGTGATGGCTACCCTGGAAAAGCTTCAGGAGATTGCCGGACAGAACAACCGGCGAGTGGGCATTATCTCACACCGTGAAGAACTGGAAGAGCGCATTCCCACAAAGATACAGGTAGTAAAAAAGGGCGAGGGACGCAGTTTGATTGTCACACCTAACAACTTTCCCTAACCTACATTCTTAGGAACTACCACAAAGCGGCATGAATCGCTGAACGAAAAATAAAACTGAGAAATCGTACTGTTTTCTCAGTTTTTTTGCTACCTTTGTAGCCCTTTTAGTACATATTATTATGAGCAGAAAAGACATCACCCTCGGATTGCGCGCAGGCATTCCCATAGCAATGGGCTATTTCGCCGTGGCCTTCTCTATTGGCATCATTGCAGCAAAGGCAGGGCTGACTGCCCCCGAGGGATTTCTGAGCAGTTTCTTCACCCGAGCCTCTGCGGGGGAATATGGCACTTACATGCTGGTATCGGTCAATGCGGCCTACGTGGAGGTGATGGCGATGTGCTTGGTGGCCAACCTGCGCTATATGCTGATGAGTGCCGCCCTTTCGCAGAAGATTGCGCCGGGCACCTCGTGGGCCAAACGCCTGCTGATGGCCTGCTGCATCACCGATGAGGTGTTTGCCGTATCGGTAGCCCATCCGGGCTACACGCCACCGGCCTTCACCTACGCCGCCGCCCTCGTGTCCACCCTGTTCTGGGCATCGGGCTGCGCCATAGGCATCGTGGCGGGAAGCCTGTTGCCACAGCCGGTGGTCACGGCGCTGAGCCTGTCGCTCTACGGCATGTTTCTGGCCATCATCATTCCTCCGGCCCGCAGCGACCTGAGCGTGCTCTGTGCAGTAGCCGCCAGCTTCGCGCTGAGCGGCCTGTGCGTCCTACTGCCTGTCGTGGGCGAGTGGAGCAGTGGCACGCGCACGGTAGTGCTGACGATTGTCATTTCCAGCATTGCTGCCTCGTTGAAACCCATAAAGACCGAAGCCGATGGAGAAGCATAGCGTCGTCGTATACCTTGTTTTGGCCATTGTCGTCACCAACCTGATACGTGTGGCTCCCATGGTTTTCATCCGTGGCCCCATCCACAACCGCTTTGTGCGCAGTTTCCTTTTCTATGTGCCATACGTCACCCTGGCCGTGATGACCTTCCCCGACATGGTCCTGGCCACGCCCACACCCTGGCCCGGGGCACTTGCCCTGCTGGCCGGCATCATTGCCTCGTGGTTCCGCCTGGGCCTTTTCCCCGTGGCTGCCATCTGCTGCATCATTGGCTATTTGCTTATATGAGTGAAGGAGTGAAGCTTTTTCACTTTTCACTCTTCAACCTTTTCACTCTTCAACCTTTTCGACCTTGAAGTCGCAAGCCGAGAACCATCTGCTGGCATAGGGTTCGCCGGTAAACGAGGGGTCGGTGCTGACGCCATAACACAGCACCGAAGGCTCTGCTATGCTGATGCGCACCTCCACCCTGCTCCAGCCGAAGCCCTCACCGCCATTGGCCGAGCGTATTTTCCGAGCCAGTTCTGCCTCTACGGAATCGGCAGGCAGCGTACCGGCCTTTTCCCACAACTCGCCATGCCTGTTGTCGTAGGGAGGAATCATCGTCTTTACTATTGGCAGACGCTGCATGGTAGCGGTAGTGGCATAGATATAGGCTCCCTCGCCCTGGGCACGGGCATGACAGCTCACCACATACGTTCCGGGCTCTACCGAATCGCGCCGCTCGGCCTGGTAGACAGCACGGCAATGCTCGTCGTATGCATCCAGATAAGAGGTGGCATCGCCAGTGAAATACTCTCCGCTGTTCACGTAGCTGCCATGACAGTGCTCGTGTTTCAGCAAACGGAAGCGGTGCTTGTTCAGGTAGTCACGGTCGAAGTCGGTCATCCAGTTGTAGAGCGCGGCTCTTGTCTCATATTCATACTGATCGTGGAGTATGCCAATAGAAGAGCCAAGGGGTATGACGGCGCAAAGAGCGACAATCCAAAGCACAATCCACACGACACGCTGCCCTGTGCCCATGGGCTTGCATCGTTTCGACATCGACAGCACCATGTGTATCACGGCATAGGCAGGAATAAACAGCAGCAGGAGCAGGGCTACGGCAAAACCAATGAGGATGGCAGGATGGTTTGCCCACACATCGGAAAGACCCATGCCACCGAGGGTGAAAGGCAAGGTGACCGCCGAAGTGGCAGGCATGACCAAAGCAAATACGATGGTCATGAGCACGCCAAAGAAGCCGATGCCGAAGGCTCCGCCCACCAACACGGCAATGACCACGAAAAAGCCGATGACGGCTTTGAGTATGAGCGAAACCACGGCCTTGAGGCCAGAATTCTGCGACAGCCCTTGCCGTCTGCCATCGACCACGGCATCAGCCAGGTTCTGAGGGGTTACTTCCATCCCCCTCATGCGCAACAAATCTTCGGGCGAGCTGGCTTCGGGCAACAAAATGGCCAAGAGGATGTAAAGCAGCAGACCCGATCCGTAGAAGAAGGTGAACAGAACGGTGGCCACCCGCCAGAAGGTGACGTCGGTATTGGTATAGGCGGCCAGGCCAGAGAGCACACCTGCCACCATCTTGTCGTTGGGGTTGCGGTAAAGCTTCTTACCTGCCGTTCTCTCGCGCACATTATTATATATACCCTGGGCAGCATCGCCTACAGACTGGTATCGATGTCCGGCCTCTTTGCTTGCCTCGTCGCTTTCCTCGTCGTCGTTCGTGAGCTGTTCTGGCTTGCCTATACGGGTAATCACGTCTTTCACATGGTCGATGGTGATGGCCTCAGTACCATGCCCTTTCAGTTCATCGAACAGTTCGGCAATGCGCGACTCTATATCGTCGACTATCTCGTCGCCCCCTGCCTGCTTGCCAAACGAGGAACGCAGCGAGTCTATGTAGTGTTGAAGCATGTCGCAGGCATCCTCATCTATCTGAAAGAGGCGGCCACTGAGATTGATGGTTATATTCTTCTTCATAACTGATTAAAGGTGAAATTCGGGATGAATGTTTTTAAGATAATTAATGGTGTTCGAGAGTTCGTTCCAGGCAGCATCAAGCCCTTCCAGGAACTGTTCGCCCTGAGGGCTAAGCGCATAGTATTTGCGGGGTGGCCCTTGCGTAGACTCCTGCCACTTGTAGGACAGCAGCCCATCGTTCTTCAGCCGGGTGAGCAGCGGGTAGAGCGTGCCTTCCACCACGAGCAGCTCGGCGGCCTTCAGTTGCTGAATAATGTCGCTGGCGTATGAGGGCCGGTGCTTCAGGAGGAGCAGCACGCAGTACTCTAACATGCCCTTTCGCATCTGTGATTTTGCATTTTCTATGTTCATTGTTCACTGTGGTTTTGGTTTCACACCGCAAATATAGGCAAAATATTAGTACCTTGCTATACAAAGTACTATAAATTATTTATCATTTAATCATAATTAACTCAACTTTCGCAAATTTGAAAAGCGACACCCACCGGGCAGTACTGTCATTACATGCGAGACTTGAATTATTACTATAATAAGAAATAATATTTTTTCCGTTACAGGCAGACAAAGCAGGGCAAGTGCGAATGTAGGGGCAGGTGCGAATGTAGGGGCAAGTGCGAATGTAGGGGCAGGCCCTGTGCCAGCCCGCACGCCGGTGA
>CAMJLB010000117.1 GCA_946406555.1 uncultured Prevotellaceae bacterium
TGCGGGCGATGAGGAAGAAGGGGAAGTTCCAGGGCAGGATGCCGGCCACCACGCCGATGGGCTTCTTGGTGAGCAGGATGGTCTCGTTGGGACGGTCGCTGGGAATGATCTCGCCCTCGATGTGGCGGGCAAAGGAGGCCATATACTCGAAGTAGCTGATGGTGGCCCCCACCTCTATCGAGGCCCAGTTGCGGGTCTTGCCCTGCTCGCGCATGATGATCTCGGTGAACTCCTCCTGGCGGGCCTTGATGCCCTGGGCCAGCTTCAGCAGATACTGTGCGCGCTCGATGGCGGGCGTCCTGGCCCACGCCTTCTGGGCAGCACGGGCTGCGTCGAGCGCGCGGTTCACGTCGTCGATGGTGCCTTCCGGCTGGCGGGAGATCACTTCCTCGGTCGAGGGGTTCAGCACTTCAATCCACTTGCCGTCCGAACTTTCGCAGAACTGGCCGTTAATGTACATTTGTAAGTCTTTCATACGTGTAATATTTGTTTTAGAAGTTAGTTGTTGGTTATCATTTCGTCAGCAAATGTAGTAAAAAAAAATGAAACAGCAAGCATCTGCACATTTTTCTTTTCATTATTTAACCATAGCATGCCACCGCGACCTCGCCCTTTCCGCCCCCTTCAGAAACTAAACATAATTGCCTTTTTTATTCATTTACTTATAAAAAAGTATATATTGAAAAGGCTGGATATGAGAAAAAAATAGTAATTTTGCAGCGTTTAACATAAAAAAAAACTTATACTAAAATGAAACAGCTAAAGAAATGGAGCATGGTCGCCATGCTTGCCTTCATCTGCAGCGCATGCCTGACGGCATGTTCTTCCCGTAACGATGAGGCTGCTGTGGCCACGACTGAAGACCACAGCGAATTTGTAACCCTTACCGACGTGGTGCCCGACGCCATCCTGGAGATACGCTACTTCGGCACCTACAACTTCGTAGGTCAGCGCATCGATGGCTACGAGGCCCCCACGGCCCTGCTCACCCGGCAGGCCGCCGAAGCCCTGAAGGCGGTGAGCGACGATGTGAAGTCGCAAGGCTACCGGCTGAAGATATACGATGCCTACCGTCCGCAGAAGGCCGTCGACCACTTCATGCGCTGGGCTGCCGACCTCGCGGCCACCGAAATGAAACCCTACTTCTATCCCGACCTCGACAAGAGCGTGCTCTTCGAGAGGGAGTACATCTGCGAGAAGAGCGGGCACACACGTGGCTCGACCTTAGACCTGACCCTTTTCGACATGACCACCGAGAAGGATCTCGACATGGGCGGCACCTTCGACTGGTTCGGCCCCGAGAGCCATCCCGACTTCTGCGGCAATCCGGAGACGGGCGAATATACGGGCGACAACAGCAGCTCGCCCACCGCGCGCACCATCACCGCCGAACAGTTCGAGCACCGCATGATTTTGCGCCGGGCCATGCTCGCCCATGGCTTCAAGCCCTTTGCCACCGAGTGGTGGCACTTCACGCTGGAGAACGAGCCGTTTCCCGACACCTATTTCACCTTCCCCGTCAAATAGCAAGGCAGCATGAATGGTAAACCCCTCATGAAGATAGGAAACACTCTACTGCCCCTATGCACCACGGCCTTGCTGACAGGCTGCGCCAGCCTGACCGACAGCGTGGTGAACAGTTTTACCAACAACCTGATAGCCGAAGACCGCTATAAGATGATTCTTAACGGTCTGCAGGTGACGCTGCTCATCACCGTCTGCGCCGTGCTGCTGGGCACCCTGCTGGGCGGACTAGTATGCTGGATGCGCATGAACCGCCGGGCGTGGCTGCGCAATGTGGCCACCATATACATCGACTTGATGCGTGGCACGCCCATCCTGGTACTGCTCCTGCTCATGTATTATGTAGTGATGGCACCCATGGATGCCACGGGCATCGCGGTGGCCATCGTCACCTTTGCCCTGAACACGGCCGCCTACATCAGCGAGATGCTCCGCACCGGCATACAGGGCGTCGACCGCGGGCAGACAGAGGCGGGACTGGCCTTAGGCTACACACAGCGGCAGACGTTCTTCCGCATCGTGCTGCCACAGGTGGTCAGGACGGTGATGCCCGTCTACCAGGGCGAGGTGGTGAGCCTGCTCAAGGGCACGAGCATCGTGGGCTACATTGCCGTGGAAGACATGACACGCGCCTCCGACCTGATACGTTCGCGCACCTTCGACGCCTTCTTCCCGCTGATAATCACCGCCGCCATCTATTTCCTCATGGCATGGCTCATTGGCATGCTGCTCAAGGGCCTCGTGGAGCGAAACCACACACGGACAGCCCTGGCAACAGTGGCACTGTCGTCGTTTGCGCTGATGGGCTTCTTGCCACAACTGCTGTCCGGTGAGGAAGAAGACAAGGTCGTGAGCAGCGAGTTCCCATCGGATACGCCCCCCATATTCAAGACCCTTTCGGGCAAGCGCGTGGGACTGATCATGGGCAGCGTGCAAGACATGGCTGTCTCTACGTATGCCCCCGATGCCAACATTCTGCGCCTGAATACCTTAACCGACATGATGGCGGCACTGGAAAACAGGAAAGTGGACATTTCGTGCGAAGAAAACCTGACAATACTATTCAACAAGGAAATAGCTTCAAAGGTCGACACCGTGAACAGCGGACTGAAGTCTTGCCCCATAGCTGTGTGCTTCAGGCTGGACAATACCGAGCTGCAACAAGACTTCAACAGCTTCCTGGCCGACATACGCAAGGACGGCACCTACCAGAAAATCTTCGACCGCTGGAACAATGCCGACACGACTGCGGCCATCGCCCCGCTGAAAGCACGGGGCACGGGGCGCACATTGCGCGTAGCCACCTTCCCGTCGATGCCCCCGCTAAACTTCATCAGCTCTGGAAAACCGGCGGGGCTGGAAATAGACATTCTCACAGAATGGGCCAACCGCCGCAACTACTCGCTGGAATATCTCACGATGGACTTCACTTCGCAGATGCCTGCCGTGCAGACGGGCAAGGCCGACCTGGCCATGGGTGGCATCAGCATCACCGAGGAGCGACGGAAGCAGGTGCTCTTCTCCGACGGCTATTTAGAGTCGCACGTCCTCTTCATCACCAGGAAGGGCGAGTCGGCCATGCTCACCCAGCCTCAGCAGCCTGTTGCTGAGGACGATGGCGGCAGCCGTCTGTGGTGGTGCCTGGCCATGCTGGCCGCCGTGGCATGTGGCGGCGCATGGCTCTACGTGCGCCGCAGGCACCATGAGCAGCCGTCGGCCTCGCAAGCCACCCCCGGCAGGCAGGCCTCAGCAGCCAATGCCGACAGTCCTGTCATCAGCATCTCGCACCTGAAGAAGAGCTTCGACACGTTCGACGTGCTGCGCGACATCAACCTCGACGTGCACCGGGGCGAGGTCATCTCCATCATCGGCCCTTCGGGCACGGGCAAGAGCACCTTCCTGCGATGCCTCAACCTGCTGGAGCGGCCCACCGGCGGCAGCATCGTCATCGACGGGCAGGACATACTCGCACCCGATGCCGACGTGCCCCGGCTGCGCCGCCGCATGGGCATGGTGTTCCAGTCGTTCAACCTGTTCAATGGCATGTCGGTGCTCGACAACATCACCCTTTCGCCCATGCAGCTGCTGGGCAAAAGCCGTGAGCAGGCAGAGCAGCAAGCCCGCGAGCTGTTGGAGATGGTGGGTCTGGCTGAGCGGGCCGATGCCATGCCCGACCAGCTCTCAGGCGGACAGAAGCAGCGGGTGGCCATCGCCCGCGCACTGGCCATGGAGCCAGAGATACTGCTCTTCGACGAGCCCACATCGGCCCTCGACCCCACGATGGTGAGCGAGGTGCTGGGCGTCATGACGCAGCTGGCACGCCAGGGCATGACAATGATCGTGGTGACCCACGAGATGCGCTTCGCCCGGCAGGTGAGCAGCCGCGTGCTGTTCTTCGCCGACGGCGTGATCTACGAGGAAGGCCCTGCCGACCAGCTTTTCGAGCACCCACGGCGCGAGCGCACCCGGCAGTTCATACGACAGATACACCAGACGACGTTCTGCATCGAGAGCGAGCACTTCGACTGGTATGCCATGATGGCACAGATGGAGCAGTTCTGCCAGCACTACAACCTGTCGCGACAGCAGATAGACAGCATGACACACGTCGTCGACGAGTCGCTCGCCATACTATGCCCCGTTCCCGGCACACGCCTCGCCCTGGCCTATGCCGAGCAAGACAGCCAGTTGACCTTCACCATCGGCTACCCGCAGCCCATCGACCAGGAGGCGTTCCGTTCCGAAGACAACAGCATGGCCATGGCCATCTTGGAGAACTTCAGCAGCAATATCAGCATAGAAGGCGATGCACTGCGTATCACTATCAAAAAGAATGATTAACGTAAACAACTAAAATAAAACACTACTGAAGCAATGAGAAAGAACTTCTACACACTACTGCTCTCTTTATGCGGCTGCGCACTCGGCACAAGCGCACAAGTGACCCCTGCCAGCCAGATGGAGAAGCTCGACCGTGGCCTGACGGCCGTTTCCACCTCTCCCGTGACCCACTTCGTGAGCTGGCGCCTGCTGGGCACCGACGACAAGGCTGCCACCACCTTCGACCTGCTGCGCGACGGCGAGGTGATAGCCAGCAACCTCACCAAGACCAACTACATGGACAACCGGGGGGCGAAGACCGCCCAGTATCAGGTGGTGACGAGGGTGAACGGCGAGGTGACAGAGACCTCGCAGCCCATCACTCCCTGGGGGGCACGCTTCCTCACCCTCTCGCTCGACCGTCCTGCCACCGGCGAGCACGGCGGCACCTATACGCCCAACGACATGAGCGTGGGCGACGTCGACGGCGACGGGCAGTACGAGCTGTTTGTGAAGTGGGACCCCTCTACCTCGCAAGACAACGGCTCTAACGGCGTGACCGACAAGGTCTACATAGACTGCTACCGCATGGACGGCACCAAGCTGTGGCGCATAGACCTGGGAGACAACATACGCGCCGGGGCCCACTACACGCAGTTCATGGTTTACGACTTCGACCGCGACGGGCGGGCAGAGATGATATGCAAGACGGCACCGGGCTCCATCGACGGTACGGGGGCCTACGTGAACCAGGCCGCCACCGACGCGAAGATAAAAGGCCATGGCAACAACCTGAAATACGTCAACTCGAACGGCCGCATCCTGGAGGGTGCCGAATACCTCACCGTGTTCAGCGGTCTCACCGGCCAGGCTTTGCACACCACCTGGTATCTGCCCGGACGGGCCGGAACGGGCAGCAGCCAGAGCACCGAGCGCGGCGACGAGCTGGGTAAGGTGAGCGCCTACCCCGCCTCAAGCTTCTGGGGCGACGGCAGCGGCAACCGCTCGGAGCGCTACCTGGCCGCCGTGGCCTACCTGAACGGGCCCGACGAGGCACCCTGCGCCGTCTTCAGCCGAGGCTACTACACCAAGGCTTACGTCTGGGCGGTGACCTTCGACGGCACACGCCTACACACCGAGTGGCTCCATGCCTCGCCCAACGCCACACAGTATATCGTCTTTGCCAGCAAATACGAGGAAGGGCAACCCGGACTGACCATCACCGTTGATGGCGACGTGCTCAAGCGCATTCCCGTCATCACCGCACCTGCCAACACCAGCGGCGTCACCGCCAGCGACGCCATGACCGACGACAAGGGCAACCGGGGCATCGTAGGCAGCAACACCCTCTACAGCAACGGCAACCACAACCTGAGCATTGCCGACGTTGACGGCGACGGATGCGACGAGATACTATGGGGTGCAGCAGCGCTCAACAACGACGGCCGACTGCTCTATGCCACCGGCTACGGCCACGGCGATGCCATACACGTGGGAAAGATGATACCCGACTCTGCCGACCTCTATGTGTTCGACATACATGAGGAGAAGCTCAACGCCAAGCACGGATCATGGGACCTGCACAACGCCCGCACAGGACGCATCATCTGGCATGGAAACATTGAGAACTCCGACAACGGACGAGGCATGGCCGGCGACCTCACTGGCAAAGACGGATGGGAGTTCTGGAGCAGCGACAACCGGCAGCCTCGGTCGGCAGCCACAGGACTGGAAGCCATCTCGAAGTCGTGTTCGGTAAACTTCCGCATCTACTGGGACGGCTCCGTAGCCGACCAGCTCTTCGACGGCAACTATACCGGCAGCGACCCCGTGGCCAAGCCCTACATACAGAAATGGAACGGATCGAGCTTCACCAATGTGATTGACTTCAACACCGCCTCTTACAACAACCCGCAGACCTGCAACACCACCAAGAGCACGCCATGCCTGCAGGCCGACATCCTGGGCGACTGGCGCGAAGAGCTCATCATGTGGAACAAGAACGACCCCTCGCAAATCATGATCTACGCCACCACCATCGCCACCGACCATGCCGTGCCCACGCTCATGCACGACCACGTCTACCGCATGGGCATCTGCTGGCAGAACACGGCCTACAACCAGCCGCCACACCTGGGCTACTACCTGCCCGACTATGTGGAGGGCAAGCTGCCATCGGCCATCGGCGGCATACGGCAGCACCCCGCAACTGCCACCGAGCAGACCTTCGACCTCTTGGGGCGACGAACAACCGGCCTGCAGAAAGGACTTAACATCGTGAGACGGACTACCGAAAACGGGACAACAACACAAAAGACCTTCGTAAAATGACAAGACACCTTATTCTTACTACAGCCGCGACACTCAGTGTGGCGGCTGTGGCCTTCTCGCAAAACACCCCCCTGAGCCAGATGGAGAAACTGGATCGCGGCGTGGTGGTAGTGCCCACCGACGACGGCAAAGGCCACTTCATGAGCTGGCGATTCCTGGGCACCGACGACGAACTCACCACCACCTTCGACGTGCTGCGCAACGGGCGCGTGGTGAAACGAAACCTCTACCAGACCTACTTCACCGACACATCGACATCGACCGTGGCTACCTATCAGGTGGTGACGAAGGTAAACGGCGAGCCAACAGACACCAGCAGGGCCGTCACGGCATGGCCGCAGCGCTACCTCACCCTACAGCTGCAGCGGCCCGCCACAGGAGCGCAAGGAGGCACCTACAGCCCCAACGACTGCTCGGTGGGCGATGTAGACGGCGACGGACGCTACGAGATATTCGTGAAATGGGATCCCTCGAACGCAAAAGACAACTCGCAGAGCGGCATCACCGACAATGTGTTCATAGACTGCTACCAGCTGGCTGAGGGCGAGCTTGCCGACAACTGCCGGCTGCTGTGGCGCATAGACCTGGGGCGGAACATTCGGGCCGGCGCCCACTACACGCAGTTCATGGTCTACGACTTCGACGGCGACGGACGGGCTGAGCTGATGTGCAAAACCGGTCCCGGCTCCATCGACGGCAAGGGCAACTACGTGAACCAGGCTGCCACGCTCTCCAGCATAAGAAACGTGAGCGGAACCGCCCTCTATCGCAGCGACGCAGGCCGCATCACCGGTGGGCAGGAGTGGCTCACCGTGTTCAGCGGGCTCACCGGCGAGGCCGTGCACACCATATTCTATAATCCCAACCGCAACATGACCTATGGCGGAGCCGCCGACGGCTCGGTGAACTGGGGAGTAGGCGGAAAGAACGACACCGGCTCCTACGGCAACCGAGGGGAACGCTACCTCGCCGCCGTGGCCCATCTCGACGGACCCGAAGGCCGACCCAGCGGCATCTTCTGCCGGGGATACTACGACTATGCCTTCATCTGGGCGGTAGACTTCGACGGCGAGCAGCTGCACCAGCGGTGGCTGTCGAGCAACAAGGAGGGCAGCCAGTATCAGGTCACCACATACGATGCCGACGGAAAGGGCACCTCAAAGACCTATAGCAACATGAAGCCCACCAGCGGTGGCGGCAGCGGCACGATGTATCAGAACGGCAACCACAACCTCTCGATAGCCGATGTAGACGGCGACGGACGCGACGAGATAGTATGGGGGTCGGCAGCCTGCGACGACGACGGCTGCGTGCTCTACGGCACAGGCTTCGGCCACGGCGATGCCATACACCTGGCCGACCACTGCCCCGACCGACCCGGACTGGAGGTCTTCCAGGTACACGAGAACAAAGGCACCTATGCCTGGGACCTGCACGATGCCGCCACGGGCGAAGTGCTGCTCAAGGGCGGCCCATCGGGGGTCGACAACGGAAGAGGCATGGCTGCACAGTTCGATGCCAACGTGCGCGGCTCGCTCTTCTGGAGCGCAAGCGACAGGGTGGCACGGAGTGCCATCGACGGCAACCAAGTAGCTGCCAATACCGGATCGATGAACTTCCGCATCTTCTGGGACGGAGACCTGCAGGAGGAGCTGCTCGACGGCGGCACCATCGACAAGTGGAACGGCAACGGAACCACACGACTGTTCACTCCCTGGAACTTCGGGCCCAGCAGCACCTGCAACGGATCGAAGAACACGCCCAACCTGCTGGTAGACCTGCTGGGCGACTGGCGCGAAGAGCTCATTCTGCACAACGGCACCGACCAGCTTGTGGTCTATACCACCAACATCGCCACTCCCTACCGCATGCCCACACTCATGCACGACCACACCTACCGCATGGGCATCTGCTGGCAGAACACTGCCTACAACCAGCCGCCGCACCTGGGCTACTACCTGCCCGATGCCATGCTGCCACACTTCGACAACGAGGAGCGCTACGCCATCAGTGCCGTGGCCGGACAGCCCGTCGACTTCCA
>CAMJLB010000118.1 GCA_946406555.1 uncultured Prevotellaceae bacterium
TCTTTAATTATTGTACTACTTTTTTAAAGTGGCAAAGATAAGCCGTTTTTTTTTTGCGAAACGAAATAAGGGTGTATCATAATTGCAACATTCCTGTACCGTTATATGCAAAACAGGCTATTTGTCGAACATCGTTTAACAGCGAGGCAGTTTTCATTTTTCATTTTTTCTTTTTCCTCCCCTGCATGAAGGTACCTATCTGGTCTTGGTCGCTGTTCACCACTTCGGGGCTGTCGTCGTGGCTTGACTGAATGCCCTGTGCTGCCGTGCCCACCGCCTGTTGCAGCTGCTGTCCACTGTTTGGCCTGCCCGAGTTGCCCGCTGCGGCGTTTACCACTGCCGAGCCTGGCCCTGTGGCCTGCTGTGTAGTGGTGTTGGTGCCGTTGTGTTGCTGCTTGCCAGGTTTTTTCCTTCTTTTCTCCGGCTTTTGCGGCTGCTGTGTTTCGGCTGGCTGCCTGGCCGGTGCTGCCGTCGAAACGGGTGGCACCGTGGCCGATGGGTCGTCTTGGAGTGTGCCGGTTGCCGTCTTGGGCCATAGCAGGTAGCAGGCCGCTGCCACCGCCACGACCGCCGCCGCCGCAAAGGCTGCCCAGCATGCCAGTGGAGCTGCAGTGGCTGCCTCGCCATTGGTGCTGGCGGCTACGGGCTGTCCGTCGGTGTCGATTACATGCACGACGATGGCCGAGTGGTTGTCGGTGTTCTCGCCGGTGGCCCGGCGCAATATGTCTACCTTGTTGTCGTCGGTGCCGGTGATATGACTGAAGTTGAAGCAGATATTCTCGTCGCTCATCTGTTCGAGCATGCCGTCGGAGCAGATATAGAAATAGTCGCCAGGCCTGATGTCGGCAATGTGGTGCACCTCTGGCATGGTGCGCAGCTGCTGCCGTGGCTGCATGGCCCTGCTGATGACCCCCTTTTCTTCGGCGGCATGGTCGCGGGTTCTAAAGAGTATGCGCGTTTCACGGGCATCGCGTCCAGGCCGTATGTGGTACACCCGGCTGTCGCCGATGTGGGCAATGGTGGCTCCTCCCTCATGCAGCTTGAGCAGTGCCAGGGTGGTGCCCATGGTGGGTGTGTCGTTGCTTTCGGGCAGACTGTCGAGCATGTCGTAGGCTTCGCCAATGGCTCTGTCGAGCAGTTGGTCGCCGAAGAGCTGCTCATGGTTCCTTGTGTGGAGTGCCACCCACCGTCCTATGGCCTGGCACACTGTCTGGCTGGCCATCTCGCCATGTTTATGTCCGCCTATGCCGTCGCAGACGATGAAGAGCCGGTCGGCATCGGTCTCACGGCCATATTCGGGCCACAGAGAGTCTTCCTGGTTGGGGCGTTGCCCCACCTCGCTGATGGTGTAGACTTTCAATAGGTATCTCATTGTTTTTTCAGTAAATGTGTGTCAGTGATGTGTTTGTTTTTTTAAAAAAACTTCTATTGTTCAAACACGAGCGTGGCATCGGGCAGTTCCACGATACAGCCATTGGACAGGGCCACGGTTTGGCCATATTCCAGCTCCTGGCCTCCCAGCATTGTCCTATTGTGTTTTGGCTTATAGAGCGATGCCGTGTGCATGTAGCCTTTTCCGGGCACTTGCTTCACTTCTATCACGAGGTGCTCGCGGCTCATGCGCTTGCTGGCGGCAATAGGTATCTGTATGGTGGCCTGCGACTCCGGTGCCATCCGTCCTATGATGTTGCGCCCCTCATGCAACTGAAACAGCTGTCCTGTGGCCTGCATTCTGAGCCTGCCTGCCACGGCGGGGGGTGCCGGGTTTCCGACGGGTTGTTGTCTGCCGAGGATGTTCGGCTGCCTGTTTCTGAAACCCTCGGGGTAGAGGGTTTTGTTTACCTTCTTGCGCAACACCACACGCTGGAAGCTGGTGAAGGGCATGCGCTGCCTGCACTTGGGGCAGGGCACGTTCTTGGTCTCTATGTCGGGCTGGTTCTTTACTTGGAGCACTGCCCCGCAGTTGGGGCATTTGATAGTGATGATAGACTGATCCATTTGTTTTCCTTTTTGCTGGGTTGAACATTCTGTTGATTGTTTTTTGCTACCACTGCATCACGGGCATGTTGTCAGGAAATTTTCCCCACATCATCGGGTGCTGCTTTCCCTTTGACAGTCTCGTCACTCCATCGTGCACATATTTATATAGTTCACGGGCAGTGATGATTCGGTCTTTGTTTTTATCGGCAGCGCCTTTCAGACCTTTTTGCAGGAAGGTGGTGAAGAATCCGTTCTTCATGTCTCGCCGTTCAATCGATGTCTCGTTGCTTCTCGACGAGAGGAAGAGCATCACGCTGGCCTTCTGTGCTGCTGCTATCGAGTTCTGGCTGTCGCGCTGCGGTGTAGCCATCTTCCCTGAGAAGCAGGCATCGGCAAAGATGATTTTGTTTTTGCATCGTCCGCGAGCCATGCACTTTCTCACCTGTTCGTAGCCGAGTCGGCCGTCATAGGTGACAAATCCTCCCGGATATCCGTGTCCGCTGAAGAAGAACACGACGATGTCATCTTTTTCTGCCTTTGCGTAAAGCTGTTCCATAGCCTGTGTGACGGCCTGTGTGCCGGCTTGGTAGTTGGTGAGCAGCCTTGTTGCTGAGCCTCCGTTTTTTTGGTATATCCATGCCACTGTTTCCGCATCGTTGACAGGCAGTGTCAGGTCTTTGTCGCTGCCTGGATAGTCGGCTATGCCCACTGCGACGAGGTATGCCTTGGCGTGCACGCCGCTGGCGGTTGTCAGTGCGAGCAGTGTGGCGAGCAGTGCCAGGCCCAGGTGTTGCATTCGGTCATACATAGGAGGCGTCGGTAGTGTAGTCCATGGGTGTTTCGTATCCTCCCTGCATGTAGTCGCCTCCGTCCATGGCACCGGGCATTGGCACGTCCATGCCATCGAGGCTTGCCACCTCGCCGGTGCCTATCTCTCCATCGCCGTCGGCATCGACTGCGGCATAGTCGGCGTTGTGGTCGTTGTCTACGTCGATGAGCACCACGTCCTGGCCATCGATGTTCACTCCAGCATAAGTGTATCCAGTGTCGTCGTCGTGCACCACGCCGAGCACCTCTACCTCATCGGCCGAATCGTCGGCATATCCTTTCTGGGCCATGCTGTCCTGCTGTGCATCGTGGTTTCCTTCGTCGTGCTGAGCGGTGTCGTTGGTATGGCTGGTGTCATGGCCATGGGTGTTGCCGGTGTGGTGGTTGGTGGCGGTGTCGTGTCTGTCATAGTGTATGTGGCTTCCATACTCTGCCCTTTCAGCTGCCGACATGCTGTCCCATTCGGTCTTGGTGTAGGTATTGTAGATGTTTCCGCGCCATTCAAACACGCCTCCGCTGCCCATCTCGGCTCGTGCTGCTGAGAAAGCCTCGGCAAAGGTCATGCTGTCATCGACGCTTGTTGCCACGGGCACCTGCCCGTCAGTCCAGGCGGGATGTTCGGTGCCGATGGTCTCTGTGGTCTCTCCGCTTGTTATATACTGTTCGGCGGCACTGGCAATGTGTGGTGCTACGGCTCCAAGCCCTATGCCTGCTGCCATGCCTATGCCGGCGTTGCCCAGGAGCTGTCGGCGGTTGTCTTGTTTCTTGTCCTGCGGGGCGAGGCTGCTGTTCTCGCCATCGTAAATGGTTCCTTCGTTATACATAATTTTTTGGTGATTAGTGGGGTTGGTGGAATTATTGTGATCGATGAGTGGGGATAAGGGCGAGCCGCCTGGTATCACATTATTTCTTTTTCCCGGCGGGTTTCTTTGCGGGTTTCTTTCCTGGATTGAGCAGCTGCTGGGCCTCTTGCTGCAGTTGTCGTCTCTGTGCCTGCTGCAGCGTCTCTTCAGGTGTGAGCCTGGCAGCTTTTTTCAGCTCTGCCATCTCCAGCTCTATGTCGGTGAGGTCAGAGCGCAGCTGGAGGCATAGCGAATCTTGCTGCTTATTGAGCTGTTCCATCTTCTCTCTCGACACGCCTTCGAGCCACTGGTCGCGCTTTCGGTCTTCGGTGTCAATGCGCTGTTGTAGTGCGTTCTTGCGTGCCTGCAGGTTCTTCATCCTTACCTGGGTGGCGGTTTCGTTGCCACGTTTTTCGTCCTGTTCCTGAGCCTGTAAGGGTATTGCGAGCAGTGTCAGGAGTGCTGTGGCCAAAGCCAATTCTTTTTTGATGGTCATGATGGTAGTTGTTTTCTTTTAGGGTGTTATTCGAATATCTTCACGCCGTTGATGTTTGCCGGCTGCATGAGCTGGCTCTGTTTCACGGTGTAGGCGACAGCCTTTGATTCGCTGCTCTCGGCATATTCTCCTGTCTCGGCCTCGATTACGTTCTTATAGTTTTTCTTCGCTTCCTTGGCCACGTTGAGCACAGTTTCCTGACTGGCTACCTGTAGTAGGAAGAGTGGCTTGCCTTTTTCGCTGTATGCCGTGACGATGGGTTTTGCTGCCCTCATGTTGATGGCTTCGAGCTGCTTCATGCGCGATGTTTCGCGAAACGACATCTGCTTGAGGCTTGCCGGCAGGTCTAAGCTGGTCACGCCGTGGCAGTCGATAAGTGCTCCTGCGGTAATGGTCTCGGTGCCCTCTTTCACGATGACCGATCCTTTGTAGGCTCTGGGGCAAGCGTAGAGGGTTTTTCCGTCGCGGCTGTAGAGCATTCCTCGGTGTGCGGTGAAGCGTGTGTTGTTGGCATCGACATCAATGCTGGCCAGTCGCGCCAGCTTCTTCACGTTGTGTATCTTCTCTACCTTGGCAGGTAAATAGATATTGGTCAGGCTGTTGCTCCACTGAAACATGGCGAGGTTCACTTCTGTCCAGTCGGCTCCGAGCGTCACGCTCTTTATCTGGCTGCACCTGAAGAATATTCCCTGCCCCATCTTCACCTTGTTGGGTGGCAAGACGATGCTTTCGAGGCTTGTGCATCCCTCGAAGGCGAAGTCGCCGATGGTGGCGATGCCCGCTGGCAGAATGACTGCCTGCAACTGGTCGGCCTGGCTGAAGGCTTTTGCTCCCACAGCGTTCACGCTGTAGAGTTTCTCGTCGTGCTTCACCTGTGCCGGAACCTCCACCCTTCCTTTGAGCAGGCAGGGTCGCTTTTCGGCAATGCTCCCGTTGTAGGTAAGCTCTGCAGTGAGCTTTTTCGCGTCGGTAATATTGAAGTAGAGCTTCTGCCCGTCAATGGTGACGGTGAAGTCGTGGGCTTCTGCCAGGCTGCACCCTGCCATGAGCAGGAGTGCAGCGAGGTATGATCTGAGGTTCTTGCTTTTGTTTATCATCTTTTGGTCCTCCACATTAATTATATGCTCATGTTTAGGCCATGAAGCTGTCTACGTTGGCATCATTGGTGTAGTCGATGTCGTCGGTTTGTGCTACGTAGCCCCCGTCATCGGCGGTAGTGAGGTAGTCGGGTTCAGCCCCCTGGTTGGCAGCCATCTCCAGTGGCTGCATCTGTATGTGCTGTTCGCTCACGTCTATTATTTCGTTTTCCTCCAGCTCACCGTTGCTGTTTATGTCGGCAGCCACATAGTCGGCTTCTCCACTTTGGTCAATGTCCACTACGAGCATCTCCTGGCTTCCGTCGCTGAGCACGGCCACGTCCATCTGGCTGCCGTCCTGATTGGTCACGGTCTGATAGCTCACTACCTCTACGTCCCCCCTTTGTGGCTCTGGCGTGGGTGTAGGTTCTACTGGCTGGCCTTCGGGCTTGAAGGGTTGCATCGATATGCCCTGTCCCTGTACGTCGTGTATCTCGTTTGCCTGTAGTTGTCCATCGTTGTTTTGATCGTTGGCCACATAGTCTACCATGCCGTCTTGGTCGGCATCGAGCACGTAGTAGGTGTCGCCATCGATGTTTACCACGGCCAGGTCGCCATTCTCTCCGCTTTCGTAGCCTATCACCTCTACCTCGCCATTGCCAGTGGTGCCGCCGCCGGTAGTGCCATCTGTTGTGCCGCCGCCACCTGTTGTGCCGCCGCCACCCGTAGTGCCGCCACCCGTAGTGCCGCCACCACCCGTAGTGCCGCCACCCGTAGTGCCGCCGCCTGTAGTGGTGTTGTTTCCCGTGGAGCCGCCTCCTGAATGGTTGCTGTTGCCGGAGCTGTGGCTTTCAGTGCCCTCAGCGGTGGTGTCGGTACTGGTTTCCTCTATCGAAGGAGTTTCCTGGTTAGTGGCCGCGCTGGCTGCTCCGCCCATCATGCTGCCTGCTACTACGCCTGCTGCTGCGCCAATAGTGCTGGCACCACCAAGCTTCATGTTCTGCTTCGTCTTCTCATCCATCTTTTTCATAATCGTAAATTGTTTTAAAGGGTGAATAGTATCTTTTTTTCTTTCGATGGTGCAAAGATAGGGCGTATTTTCACACGAAGCAAGCAATTTCAGTCATACTGTATGAAATGGTGGGGTTTCTCCACAAACTGCCAAAAAAACGGGCGGCGGGGGTACTCCCTTTGTCCGGGTGCACCTCCGCCGCAGTCGTTGTCTACCGGCCGTGTGGTCGATGTGCTGCTAATCTTTCGAGTACTTGCAGCGGCAATAGGGACACACCTTGTTCTGGCGTATCACCACGAAGGGCTGCATGCCCATGAAGTGGTGGCATTTAGGGTTGGGACACACATAGCGCACATAGAGCTGGTCGTCGAGCTTGTGCTTCTTCACTGCAAAGGAATCGCTGGCCCTTATGCTCGACACGAAGGTGTATATGCCAATGATCAGTGCCAGGCCAATCATGCTGAACCTCACCCAGTCGGGTATGTTCACCTTGTCGGTCATGCTTGGCAGCACGGCGAGCAGCATGCCCAGCATAGACAGTATGCCGCCAAGCCTCGACATGTTGGCCTTCTTCCTCTCTGCCATCTGCAGTTCCATGAGCTGGCGGTCGTAGTCGTCCCATACGCGCTTGAGAAAGGCAATAGAGAATTCTGGCTGTTCCGGCCCGCTGCCTCCGCCATTGCCGCCATTGCCGCCTATCATCTTGCTGGCCGTGGCCAGCAAGGCATTCAGGTTCAGCTGGTAGCGGTCGCGCCCCAGCTCTATTCGTTTGTAATACTCATTGATGATTACAGGCATCTGTATGTCGGTTCCGTCGACATAGGTCACGTTCTGCCATTTCAGGTTGGTCATCGTCATCATGCCCTGAGTGTCTATGTCTACCTTGCAGTGGGCCACGCCCTGCTGTGGCAAGCAACGGCTCACGCTGGCTGGCAGACTCATGGCTGAGCCCATGGTGAAGGCCCTGACAATATGGCCATTGCGGCATACGGCCACCAGCAGGCAGCCCTTTTCCGGCTCCTTTCCAATGAGAAGGGTCGTTCCGTTCAGGTTAGTGTATTTCATTCCTCTTGTTGGTTCCTTTTCTGCCCGGCAATGTTCTTACCCATGCCCACATACAGCTCCTTGAGCTTCTTGAGGGCATCTTTCGAGATGGCCAGCTGATAGGCAAACATCTCTCCGTCGCTCAGCATGAGCCGCTGGCGTAACACGCCAATCTGGTATACATAGTTCAGGTTGACAATGAAGCGCTTGCCCACCCGGGCAAAGACAGAGGCCTCTTCCTTCAGACTGTCGCCGAGCACCTGCTGCATCTGCGCCAGGTTCATGCACACCTGACCCTTCAGCTTGTTGCTCAGCACAAAATTAGTATAGTTGCCCTCAGCCTCGAAATACACAATTTTAGTGATGTCCATCCTGTAAAGCTCATCGCGTGAGTTCAGGTATAAGTACTTATTTCCTGCCATTGCTGTTGCCTTTGTTATTGGTGCTTCTCGCCCGCCCTCTTCTGCTACCGCAGGCTATTGCTCCTGCTGCTTCGTCATCTCGGCAGAGAACTCGCTGAAGAAATCATGGTCCAGGACCTTCGAGATGGTCATCAGCAGAGTGGTGTCGATGCTGTTCTTGCACATCACCCTGTAGATGGCCGCACGGTTGCGGTTCAGCTTACGGGCTAGCCAGCTCACACTTCTTTCCTGCCGGTAGAGCTCCTCTCTTATCCTCTTGCCTATATTAATCATCAGCACATGAAAAAACGCGGGTCACTCTGTTAATTTAACATTATACTCACTCTGCTCTACAGGCTCTAGCAATGCCCATCATAGAAGAATAAGAACAACAGAGGAAGCCCGCGTGAAAACATGCATCCCTTATCACTCACCCCCTTTAAGTATGCAGAATAACTATTATAGGCTATACTACACCCCATAAGGGATGCGTTGGAAGACACATCCCGAGGACATTCACTTTTTGCCTCACCTCTGACTATGATAGTGGAATTTGCTAGATTCGTAGAGCCAAAGACAAGACGTTTGCAAACGTCATTTTCTCATTTGCAAAATTATGAAAAAAACATCTTTATCGAAAATAAAAAGTAATATATTTATAAAAAATTAACTAAAATAAGATACTTTGTAGAATAACCTTGTAACATTTTCTCCCAAAAAGGAATGGAAAATGGTGATTTGCGCAAGCCTTTCAGCGAGGAAGTCGGCTCAATGTCCGTCTTACTCGCTGAAGGCTGCTGCCTCGGCAGCTGCGATGATGCTTTCGCGGCTCTGGTCGCTCTTCAGGTGGCTGATGTCGCTCA
>CAMJLB010000119.1 GCA_946406555.1 uncultured Prevotellaceae bacterium
TAGACTTAGGATCTAGTATCTCGCGATGTGCAGGTTCGAGTCCTGTCAGGCGCACAGCTTTTAGAGTCGGAACAGCTTCAAAAGAACAGAAGAGCCTCACCCCCGGCTCCTCTCCCTTTGGAGAGAGACCAGGGGTGAGGCTCCAGTCGAAAATAGTTTTCAAAACATCTGCTCCCCATCTGCTCCTACATAACTGCTTGATAATCAAGAAATATTGCAGATATGCAGATGTTTGACGAAAAAATGTTCCAATAAAGAACTGTCCTCTCGCCCGTTATTTTCCTATCAGCTGGGGCATCCATCGCGTGAGCGAGCCGATGAGGGCGAGGCATATTGAGCCTGAATGGAGGCATAGTATGGGCAACGATGATTTTCAACCGATGTATTGCAAGATGAAGTCGGCTATTTCTTCTTCCGTCTTCCCGTCGGCAGAGACGACCAGCTGGTAGTTGCGGGTGTCGTAGCGCGAGGTGTCTTCATATTTCTTGATGTAGGTCTCGCGCGTGGTATCCATCTTCTCAATGATTTCGCGGGCCTCCTGCTCGGTAACCTTCTGGTGCTGCATGATGCGCTGAATGCGATGCTCCAGAGAGGCCTGAATGAAGATGTTCAGGTGGTTGGGCCATTCGCGGAACACCATAAAGCCCGTGCGACCAGCCACGACGCACGATGTTTGCGTAGCCAGTTCCTGCAAAATGCGCTTCTCGGTCTCGAACATGATGGCGTTGTCGAGCTTCACCTCGGCCTCCATCGGCAGGCTGGTGCTGTTGACAAGCGTCTGGTAGTAGTTGTTGATGTCTTTCCACCACGACTTTTTCTGTGCCTTAATTTCTTCGATGCGTTCAGGCGTAAGTCCGAACTCGCGGGTCAAGCCGTCGATGACAGCCTTGTCGCAGTATTTCACTCCTAATTTCTCGGCTAACAGACGGCCTATGGTATGTCCACCAGTGCCCACTTCGCGGTTAATGGTGATGACAAATTTTTCGTTCTTATTCACAATCAGTATTACCTTAATTTTGTTTTCAACTAAAATACACTATCGTCGTTGATGCTACCTTTGTCTGTTTGCTTGGCGAATCATTTCCAGCATCTGTGCAGCCCATTCTTCAGTGCCGCGCAGCTGGTAGCGGCAGTTGCCGGTGGGCAGGGCGGTGAAGATGGTCTCTGCCTTTGGCGTGATGCTGATGGAACCTCGGCCAGAAAGTGAGAACAAACCGTCGCCCTCCACGGCTTGAATGACGGTCAACGGATCCCACATCTTCTGCCCCGTATTGCAGTTGCACGTCAGGTAGACCTGTTTGATGGGGTGTATGTTGGTCCATGATATATCGCCAATAACCTGCTCGGGCCTGTATTCAATGTCTTGGCCTGTCTCCATGGGCGAGAATACCATGTCAACATCCTTTGGCCAGAGACGGAAGAAATCCTGAGCAAACGTGATACCCTGAGCGAAGTTGTAGTCAGACTCTAAGGCGTTGCCAAACACGCCACCCTGAACATAGACGCACTTCACTTTCCGTCGCACCAGTTCCACGCCACTCAGTGGCGAATATTCGTCGGCCTCCGACAACAAAAGCTGTGCCAGCGCGGTGACGAAGCCTACCGAGCAGATGCTCACCGAATGGTCGGGCTGGAGGGCAAGCAGCCGGCGATACAGTTGCCACCCTTCGGGCAGTGCCGAATAGTCGCCGACGGAGCGTGGGAACATCAGTTGCCCGTCGGCGTCGGCATAGGTGGACAAGGTCCTGTAGTCTATCCATACTTTGGGCTGAGGGATGCCTTTCCTGACAAGGCCTATAGGCGTGCCGCCATGGCCGAAGTAGGTATTCATCACATCGGCTACGGCGGCACAGTCCTCGCCTTCGCGGTCTACCACTATGCCCAGCAGCTTGCAGCACCCTTCCTGCTCATAGCGATAGAGCATCTCCAGGGAAAAGAGATCATCGGTCGATGAGCCGATGTCGGTATCAATTATGATGAGCGGCGTGCCTGTATACTCGTCCTGTTGCTCCGCAGGGGCATCGCCGTTCCTGCACGATGACAGCAGTGTAGTGCTGCTTATTGCCAGTATGGCGGCAAACAGCCAGTTTTTCATCTTCGCCTTTTAACCAATGTATTGTAGGATAAGGTTGGCCATTTCTTCTTCTGTTTTCTCGTCGGCCGATATGACGAGCTGATAGTTGCGGGTGTCGTAGCGCGAGGTGCCCGTATATTTCTTCACATAGCTCTCGCGCATCTTGTCTACCTGGTCTATGATATTGCGGGCCTCGTCGGGCGTGATGTTCTGCTTGCGGGCCACGCGCTCCACGCGATGCTCCATCGATGCCTGTATGAGTACACTCAGGTGGTTGGGGTGCAGGCGGAATACATGGAAGCCGCTGCGTCCGGCCACCACGCACGACTGCTCTACGGCGAGGTCTTGCAGAATGAGCGTCTCGGTCTTGAACATCTCGTCGGTGGTCAGCAGGTCGGGGGCATCGCTCATCTTGGGCAGATAGTAGTCAAGACGCATGCCTTTGTCGATTTTCAGAATGCGCTCCACATCGGCCCACCAGCTGTGTTTGCGACCTTTCATCTTTTCTATCTCCTCGGGAGAGAGGTGATATTTCTCTTGCAGAGCTTTGATGACGGCTTTATCGTAGAAAGGCACGCCAAGTTTCTCTGCCACCAGACGGCCCACGGTGCGGCCGCCACTACCCAGTTCACGGTTGATCGTGATAACAAATTTCTCGTTCTTGTTCATGATAGTTTATGTTATTGTGTATGTTTTATTCTAATGGAATCTCGGGGTGTTGCACGGCCAGGGGCAGACCTTTCTGCGAGAGGTAGAACATGTAAAGGATGACGGGTTTCGTGCCCCGGTTCTCGCCGTGGTGTATGGTGTTTACCATCTCTACCACAGGCTCGCCCTCGTGCACCGTTTTCTCCTTTCCGTCCTGTCCGATGATGGTCAGCTCGCCCTGCACCAGGATGCCATAGTTCATCACGGGATGATGATGCCAGCCGAGTTTTTGTCCTGCAGGGAATACATACTTCATGGCCACCAGTTCCGGCCGGCCCTGCAGGTAGTCAGGCAGTTCCACGCCATCCCAGCTCTGCGAGGTGCGTATGAGCTCGGTGCTCTGCACCTGTTGCGCAGTGTTCTCTTCCTGAGCATTGGCCTCTTTGCAGGAGGTCATGCTGATAGTTGCCGTAGTTGCGCCGCAAATGGTAAGGAAGGCGGCGAGCATCCATTTCGATTTCTTTTTCATGACGAAATTATTAATTTTTATTTGTGCCAGAGTTTTCAATCTGGGACTTTATTGAAATTGTGGGCAAAGGTACAAAAAAAAATCGTCCCAACAATAGCATAGACAAATTTTAAGGTCTTTTTCAACGGATTTTGAAGAACGAGGCTATGGTGTACTAACCTTGCACTTTGAAAATGCTTCAGATGCTCAGAAATGGATGGATATGTAATTTGTTTATGGGTAAAAAATAAAAGTAGTAGGCTTATTTTCCTACTACTTTAAGTTTTGTACACCCGCAGGGGTTCGAACCCTGGACACCCTGATTAAGAGTCAGGTGCTCTACCAACTGAGCTACGGGTGCATCGTTTTCTGTTTTGCGGTTGCAAAGGTACGCACTTTTTTCGGAACCACCAAACTTTTTGCGTTTTTTTTTCGTTTTTTCTTTAAAAAACATGCAAAAAGGTTTTTTTTGAGCCTTTTTTGGCGGTTTTGAAATCTTTTTGAGGTGAAAACTCGGCATTTTTTGAAAAATTCCTCCCCTTCAAATGGAAGATGCTTATCAATGCTTTTCAATTGTTCATACGACTAAAGGGACGACATCACGGAAGCGGCTGCCGTCCACTCAGCCTTGCTGAGGTCGATGGCGATGGCAGGCAGCAGGGCGGCATCGTCGCAGGTCACGGAGGTTCCTCGGTTGTAGATATAGCCGAAGTCGCAGATGTAGGTGACGGTGGCCTTGGTATAGCCACTTGTTCGCATCAGCCAGAAGGAGTTGCCACGATAGCCTTCTACCGGCGACCACCAAGCTCCTCGGCACTTGGCATAGAGCGTGGATCGGAAACGGCGGGCTGGGTCGTCGAGACCATTAAAGGGATAGAACCCGTAGTCGGCGGCCAAGGGCAGGGCAAACACCTCTTTGCCTGAGAGTATGAACACGTGGTCGCGTGTGTCGGGACCACTTGACGTACCGTAGAATTCGTTGTGTGTGTTTCTTACAGCTGTCTCTACGATGGCCTCGCGCTCTTTTTGGCTAAAGGCTTGGTTCATGAATATACCGTTCAGCCACTGGCGCAGGGAACACCGGCTCCAGTCTGTCTCATTGTCGGTGATGTTGAATGGGAAGGTGTCGGGCATGCGGTCGGCCAGCAGTAGTGCGCGCGAGCCAGTGATATTCAGCACGCGCCATTTGATTGGTGCGTAGGCGAAGTAGTGATATGCCTCGGTGTCGGCCCAGTTGTAGTGCTGTTCACGCTCCGTGGAGGCAGTTACCGCCTGGCTGCCTTTCAGCCGGTGGTAGCGTTGGCCGTTTACCTCGGTATCGTCTGTTTCGTCCCAGCTGGCTTGGCTCAGTTGGGCATAGAGTGCGGCATCGGTGATGACGTCGCCCTCTGCCAGCGCATAGTCATCGACGGCAGTAAACGCACCGCTCACCACCTCGTTGGTGGGATAACTGCCGAAATAGAGGCACGACCAGCGCGTGGTGTGGCTTCTGCTCTGCTCGTTCTGTACCCACGGACTGTTTAGCGTGCCGTAGCTGTCGCCGGTATAGCGCGCCGTCGGCAATTGTTCTGCGTCTTTATTATCTTCTTCTTCGTCGCTGCTGCACGATATGTTGAGCAGACAGGCCGACAATGCCAGAAGGGTGTAAGTCCAGAGAATCTTTTTCATGTGATGCTATTGATTGATGGTTGAAGATGAGAAGGCAGGAGCCACGGTATAGCAGGCCTTGTTGAGGTCGATGGTGATGGCAGGCAGCAAGGCGGTATCGTTGCAGGTGTTCAGGATGCCCCGGTTGTAGATGTCGCCGGCGTCGCCCACATAGACGGCGTTGGCCATGGTGTAGCCGTTGGTGCGCAAGAACCAGAACGAGTTGCCTGCCGACGACGACTCAGGCGACCACCATGCTCCCCTGCACTTGGCATAGAGCGTGGAGCAGAAGCGGCGTGCCGGGTCGTTGGGGCCGTCGCTGGGGAAGAAGCCGTAGTCGACAGCTCGTGGCGAGGCAAACACTTCGGCTTCGGAGAGGAGGAACACCCTGTCGTGTGTGTCGGGGCCACAGGGGGTGCCAAAGTAATAGTTTCGCTCGTTGGTCACGGCCGTTTCATCGATGGCCTCGCGTTCTGCCGGTGTGAAGGCACGGTCGAGGAAGTCGCTGTTGAGCCATAGGCGTATCTGGCTGTTGCTCCAGCTCACGTCTTCTTGCCGGTCATGGAAGGGGTGCGAGTCTGGCATGCGGTGGGCCAGCAGGAGTGCTTTGCTGCCCTTGATGTTGAGCACCCGCCATTTGATGGGAGCATAGGCGAAGTAGTGCCATGCCGTAGGGTCGTTCCACCGGTAGTGCTGCAGGCGGTTCCCCGATGCGGCTACGGCCCCAAGGGCATTGATGCGGTGGTATCGACGGTCGTTCACCTCAGTGTCGTCAGCCTCGTCCCATGTGGCTTGTTCCAGCTGGGCGTAGAGGGCTGCGTCGGTGATGATGTCGCCTTCAGCCAGTGCGTAGGCATCGACAGCATCGAATGTGCCATTCACCACCTCGTTGGCCGGATAGCTTCCGAAGTAGAGGCACGACCAGAGCGTCTCATGGCTCTGCAGCACCTCGTTCTTCACCAGCGGGCTGTTCAGTTCGCCATAGCTGTCGCCTGTATATCGCTCCGTTGTCGTCGGTGGCTGTGTCGATTCCTCCTCTTCATCCTCCTTGCTACACGAGGAAAGCATCGCCAGTCCGAAAACGACAAAGAGCACAAGGGACCAATCTCTTGATTTGAGTTTCATCGTTATGTTATCTTTGATAGCATTGGGCTCATCATGCCTTGCGTTGTCATTATTTCGTTTTTCCATTATGTCATTCTTCTTCTTCGTCATCTTGCATCTGGCATATTCGGCGTGTCTCCCGTCTGGCTTCGCGCCATCGTGGAAAGTATTTGTCCATGAGGGCATGGAAGCGTGCGTTGTGGCTTGGCTCCAACAGATGGCATAGCTCGTGCACTACGACATGCTCTATGCACCATTCTGGCAACAGCAGCACGTAGGCGGAAATGCAGATGCTGCCGTCTTGCGTGTTGCATTGTCCCCAGCGCGAAATGGTGGGCTTGTAGTAGACGATGCTCGGCGTGACCCCCATCCGTCGCGCGTTGCGTTCCACCATTGGCTCCACCAGTGCTTTCAGCCGATTCAACACCTCGTCGACCTGGGCGCGAGTGGTCTGGGGCAGCTGATTGAAGAACGCTGCCCGTCGTTTCTGGCTTTCGTATGTTTTCTTCCTTGCTTGGGCAATCCAGTCGCGGTGCTCCTCGATAAAGCTCTCCACCTCCTTGCGAGGCATTCCGATGGGGGCCGACACATGTACGTCGCCGTTCTTCACGATGCGCATCGACAGACGGCTGGTCCTGCGATAGGTTATTTGTATAGCCATTATTCTGTCTTCGTTTCTTTTGTGAGCGTTCCCAACAGCCCCTGACAGCCTTCCAGCACATCGCGCCATGTGGCCTCGAAGTCGCCCGTGTACCAGGGGTCGGCCACGTCGCCTGGCCTCTTCGTGTAGTCCATCAGCATCACGATTTTCCTTTCGGGGTCGCCGCCACAGATGCGGTTCATGTTGCGAATGTTCCACGAGTCCATGCCTACGAGAAGGTCGTAGCGGCCGTAGTCCTGACGGGTCATCTGCCGGGCGGTCTTTCCTTGGCAGTCGATGCCGTGCTCGGCCAGTTTGCGGCGGGCGGGGGGATAGACGCTGTTGCCAATCTCTTCCGTGGAGGTTGCCGCCGAATCAATAGCGAACTGGTCTGCGTGTCCCGCCTTCTCTGCCAGGTCTTTCATCACGAACTCTGCCATCGGGCTGCGGCAGATGTTGCCATGGCAGACGAAGAGAATCCTGACTTTAGTATTGTATTTCATTTCCTGTATATATGCTAATTGTTTTATTACGCTTTCATCTTTCTTCATGCTGCATACGTGGTGCAAAGTTACACATTATTTATGGAAATACCAATGGGAACCACGAAAAACAACGATTCTTTTCCATACTATTTTAAATAATTACGAATTTTCATTCCCTGCGTTTTTTCATTAGGTGGATAGGGCACTATATAGCGCAACGCCTTTAAATCAGAAAAGCTCAGATCATAACGCACAACTTCATCTTCTCGTTCCGCAGTAATGAAGGAAATAAATGATGATCTTGACAAAGATAAAATAGAAGACGACTGCGATTCACATCGCAGCCGCCTCAACCAATCATGTACTAAAAGCAAACAATAACCTAAAAAACAAATCTATTCACGATGCAAAAGTACGTATTTTCTATAATAGGGGAAAGAGATTTTTCCTATTCCTCAGTGGGAAATTCCCTAAACCTTCGGGGGATTTCCCCCTTCAGCATGGTCTGCATGCTATAAAAAGAGAGAGGTGAGCAGTAAGACTGTTGTCTTGCTCCTCACCTCTCTATGCTTACTGTTCAGAAGAACTTAGCGGCAGACCACGTC
Organism: uncultured Prevotellaceae bacterium; assembly: GCA_946406555.1. Taxonomy (GTDB): domain Bacteria; phylum Bacteroidota; class Bacteroidia; order Bacteroidales; family Bacteroidaceae; genus Prevotella. Next base: position 7,712 of record CAMJLB010000119.1, read on the forward strand.
GCACTCGATGTTCATGATCTTGGCTACTTTAAGGATGGTGTCGATGTGGTGGCCCACGGCGGCAGCCATGTGGTGGGTAGGTCCGGCCTCGCTCCACTTGTTGACGAACTCACGGCAGGAGAGCGAGAACTTGGTGCGCATATTGGTGTCGCCGAACATGAAGATGGGGCCTTCCTCGTTGACACCCTCGGCAGCCACGAACTTGAACTTGCCGTTGGCATCCTGCGTGATAGCCAGATAGGTCACGGGGCCTGTGGGAGGATAGAACTGGGTGAGGTAGCCGCCACCCGTCTTGCCGTGGAACACGGGCACAATCTTCATCGTGGGCTTGTGGGCCTGCGAGATGTCGAAGTCGCCCGAGCCGGAGTGGCCGATGATGCAAATGTCCTTCGGGAAGTCGATAGAGTACATCTCTGCCAAGGTTCCGGTGCCGCTGATGGTCTTCAGTATTGACATGGCCATGGCAACCTTCATGTCGCCCTCTACGGCGCAGGCAGTGTGCTGCTTGATGAGCATCGAGAAGGCCGGAATGAGCATTGAGTCGAGCTTGCCTGCCACACCCTGTGCGAAGCCGGCGTAGTGGGAGGCAATCATGCCCAGCTTCTCGTCTTTCACCCACTGCTCGAAGGCCACTACATATTTGGCCATGTCCCATACTTTCTCAATGGTGCCGCCACCCTCAATCTCGAAGGTGTCGAGTATGTCCTGAGCCTTGGCGCGGATGGCTTCCTCGTCGGTGATGTTGTCGGCGATGGCCCACATCTGCTCCCAGTCGAACTGCT
>CAMJLB010000120.1 GCA_946406555.1 uncultured Prevotellaceae bacterium
AAGTGGTTGCCGCCGATGGCCAGTCCGTCGCCGTCGCCGCTCACCTGCCACACGGCGAGCTTCGGGTTAGCCACCTTGCAGCCGGTGGCGATGGCGGCCGCACGTCCGTGAATGGTGTTCATGCCATAGGTAGCCATATAGTGTGGCAGACGGCTCGAACAGCCTATGCCACTGATCACTGCCACATTCTCGGGTGCCACGCCAATCTCGGCCATCGCCTTGTGCAGGGAAGCCAGGAAAAAATGGTCACCACACCCCGGACACCAACGGGGCTGTCCCTTCTTAAAGTCTGATGGCCCATAGCTGATGGCCCCCCCTACTGCCCCCGAGGGGGCTTCTATAGTTTTGCTATTCATATAATTTCTCTTTTATTGTTTCTAATACTTTGTTGATATTTCGGAATAACTCTTCATTTGTGAATCTGATGACGCGGTAGCCTCTGCTTTCCATCCATTCTGTGCGTTGCTTATCATTCTGTTGCTGGTCTGCTGTGTAATGATATCCACCATCCAGCTCAATAATAAGTTTCACAGACAGGCACACGAAATCTGCGATGTAGTCTCCTATGATGTGCTGTCGCTTAAAAGATTCGCCTAATGCGTCGGCTTGGAGATACTGCCATAGCAGGCTTTCAGCCTCTGTTGGATGCTTCCTGTTATACTCGGCATGCTCTTTAAGCAGGTGGTATAGCGAAGGGTCTGCCGTCTGGTATCCGTAATTCACGAGCTATCTGTCTATAGTAGCCCCCTCGGGGGCTGAAATGGGGGCCATTGCTTTGACAAGGTCTTCGACTACAAACGGCTGTCCTTTCACCTCATTGAACTGGTAGGGCACGAAGCCGTCGACCTTCATGCGCAGGTAGGCAGCCAGCTGGCCCATGTTCTGTTCGGCCACCATCACCTTCGGGTATCTCTTCAGCACCTCGGCGGTGTTCTTGGGCAGCGGGTTCAGGTATTTGAACTGTGCCAGTGCCACCTTGTGGCCCTGTGCGCGCAGCTCGTCCATGACCGAGTGCAGATGGCCGTAGGTAGAGCCGAAGCCCACGATGAGCAGCGAGGCATCGCCCTTGTCGCCCTCCACCTCGAGGTCGGGCACTTCGATGTTTGCAATCTTCTGCTGGCGCAGACGTGTCATCAGGTCGTGGTTCTCGGGGTTGGTCGAGATGGCACCCGTCTCGGAGTCCTTCTCCAGTCCGCCCAGGATGTGCGCAAAGCCCTCACGGCCGGGCACAGCCCAGTAGCGGGTGCCGTTCTCAGCGCGCATATAAGGAGTCCACTTGCCCTTCAGCTCCTCGGGCACGTAAGGCGGACAGATGGCATCGAGCTTCGCGAGATCGGGCAGGCGGAAAGCACCCGAGCCGTTGGCCACGAAGGCATCGGTGAGCAGCACCACGGGCGTCATGTGCTCCAGTGCTATCTTGCAGGCCTGGTAGGCGGCATCGAAGCAGTCGGTGGGGCTGGTGGCAGCGATCACCGGCATGGGGCTCTCGCCGTTGCGCCCGAAGAGCACCTGCAGCAGGTCGGTCTGCTCGCTCTTCGTGGGCAGGCCCGTGGCGGGACCGCCGCGCTGCACGTCGATGACCACCAGCGGCAGCTCCATGATCACGCCCAGGTTCATGGCCTCGCTCTTCAGGCAGATGCCGGGGCCGGAGGTGCTGGTCACGCCCAGCGCACCGCCAAACGATGCACCGAGGGCCGAGGCGGCGCCGCTGATCTCGTCTTCACACTGCACGGTGATGACGCCCAGTGACTTGTGCTTCGACAGCTCGTGCAGGATGTCGGTGGCCGGAGTGATGGGGTAGCTGCCCAGATAGAGGCGCAGGCCGGCCTTCTCGGCGGCGGCTATCAGTCCGTAGGCCGTGGCCTTGTTGCCAGTGATGTCCATATACCGGCCGGGCACCTTGTGCTTCGACTCCACGCGATACACGTTGATGGCACTCGAGTGGGTGTTGTGGCCGTAGTCCCAACCGGCCTGAATCACCTTGATGTTGGCTTCGGCAATGGCGGGCTTCTTGGCAAATTTTTCGCGCAGGAAGTTGGCCACGAGGCTCAGGTCGCGGTCGAAGAGCCAGCACACCAGGCCCAGTGCAAACATATTGCGGCACTTCAGCATCGCCTTCATGTCCATGCCGCAGTCGGCGAGTGCAGCCTTCACCATCGTGGTGAGCGGGCACTGTATCACGCGGTCGGGGTCAATCTGCATCTCGCCCAGATAGTCGTCGGTCTTGAATTGTGCCTTCTCCAGGTCTTTAGGGCCGAAGGAGTCGGTGTCGATGATGATGGTGGCTCCCGGCTTGGCGTAGCGATACTGCGTCTTCAGAGCAGCCGCGTTCATGGCCACCAGCACGTCGCACTTATCGCCGGGGGTGTAGACCTTGCCGGCACCGATGTGCACCTGGAAGCCACTCACACCCGTAAGCGACCCTTGCGGGGCGCGAATGTCAGCGGGATAGTCGGGGAATGTTGAGATACCATTGCCTACCGTAGCCGAGACGGTAGAAAAGATGTTTCCGGCCAGTTGCATGCCGTCGCCGGAGTCGCCTGAAAACCGCACGACCACTTGGTCGAGCTCTTTCACTTCTAAACTTTCAGCCATATATATAATAATGTTTGAATATATTCGGCTGCAAAGTTCGCAATTTTTAGTGTCACTGCAAAACTTTTCACAATAAAAATGCAGTTTTGCGTCTCAAACCATCGATTAATGCAATTTTTATGCATGCTGATGTCGTGGGCATCGCTTCGTGCCGTTCATTCTGAATGTTTTCGCTCAGTTGCCATTTTTCTTCTGTTTTTATTTTGCATTTTCGCTTATTTGTAGTATTTTTGCAGCTTCATCATGGCAGAGACATTAAAAGATAAAACGGCCAAAGGCTTGTTCTGGGGTGCGATGAACAATGGCGTTCAGCAGTTGCTGGGCATTGTTTTTGGCATTGTCATGGCCCGTCTGCTCGATGCCGAGTATTTTGGGCTCGTAGCCATGGTGGCAGTGTTTCAGTCTGTGGCCAATGCCTTGCAGAACAGTGGTTTCTCTACGGCCCTCATCAATGAAAAGGAACCGAACGACAGCAACTACAACGCCGTTTTCTGGTTCAACATCTTCATGGGGGGTGCCATCTATGCCATACTGTTCTTTTGCGCGCCGCTCATCGCAGGCTACTATCACGAGCCCCGGCTGCTATGGCTATCGCGCTATGCCTTCCTCAGTTTCGTATTCTCGAGCTGGGGGGTGGCCCAGGCGGCCTATCTCTACAAGAACCTGCGTGCCAAGCAGCTGGCCAAGGCCAATATCATAGGCGTGACCGTGGCCAGCGGCGTGGCGGTGCTGATGGCCTGGCAGGGATTCACCTACTGGGCCATAGCCACGCAGACCAATCTCTTTATTCTCATTTCCACATTGCTGCGCTGGCACTACAGCGAATGGCGGCCATCGCTCCATGCAGACTTCGGTTTCATTCGCCGTGCCTTCCCCTTCAGCATCAAGATACTGCTGAGCGAGATGTTCACACAGGTAAACGCCAATGTGATGAACATCCTGCTGGGCCGCTACTTCGGCTCCCGGAGTACGGGTTACTACAACCAGGCCTATCAATGGAACTTCAAGGGCTACTCTTTGGTACAGAACATGCTGAAGCAGGTAGACCAGACTGTGCTGGTGAGCGTTTCCGACGACCGCGACCGCCAGTTGCAGGTGCTGCGCAAGATGGTGCGCTTCGCCGCCTTCATCTCTTTCCCACTCATGCTGGGCTTCGGCCTGGTGGCCCGTGAGTTCATCGTGCTCACCATCGGCTCGCAGTGGCTCGTGAGTGCCGGCTATTTGCAGCTGCTGTGCCTGGCCGGGGCGGTACTTCCCGTCTCCACGCTGCTCACCGACCTGATCGTCAGCCGTGGGCGGAGTGACATCTTCCTCTGGTCTACCGTGGCATTCGGCATCTGCCAGGTGGCCACTTTGTTCGCCCTTCACCATCTGGGCTACAGCATCCGCTCGATGGTCATCGCCTACGTGGTGCTGACGCTGCTTTGGGTCTTCGTCTGGCATTTCTTTACTCGCCGTCTTACCGGCTATTCTCTCTTCATGCTGCTCAAGGACACAGTGCCCTTTGCCCTCGCGGCGCTGACAGTACTGGCAGCCACATGGCTGCTCACACGCGAGGTCTCCTGCCTATGGCTGCTGCTTCTGTCGCGCGTGCTTATCGCCGCCCTGCTCTACTATGCCGTGATGCGTATCTTGCGGGTACAGATACTCAGTGAGTGCATCGCCTTTTTGCGTGCCAGGCTGAAGAGGAAATAGCAAAAAAAGGCAAAACACTTTGCCGATTCAATATAAATTGCTATTTTTGCATGGAAATAGCACATGCTTATGGAAAAGTTCTTTAATACGGCTGGCAGCGTAGATGAAGGCCACCTTGTGGTTTTCGACCGTTCGGGCAAGACCACATGGGAAGAGCGCCTTTGGCATCGGCCCCGTCAGCAGAACGGACGCACTATAATGGTGTGGGGAATGTAACGACAATAAGTTTTTTTTGATTATGCAAGCAATCATATTGGCGGCAGGAATGGGCCGCAGACTGGGAGAACTGACAAAAAATAATACAAAGTGCATGCTTCCCGTAAACGGTGTGCGGCTGATAGACCGTTTGCTGGGACAGTTGGCGCAGCAACAGTTGCGGCGAGTCATCGTCGTGGTAGGTTATAAGGGTAAGGAGCTGCGCGAGTATATAGGGCACCGATTTGATGACCAGTTGAAGATAGAGTATGCCGAGAACACCGTCTATGACAAGACCAACAACATCTATTCACTGGCATTGGTAAAAGACCGTCTGCAGGAAGACGATACGCTGCTCATAGAGAGCGATCTCATCTTCAGCGACCGGCTGATACCCATGATAGTCGACAATCCTTACCCCAACCTGGCACTGGTGGCTAAGTACGAAAGTTGGATGGACGGGACGATGGTAACCATCGACAACGACCGGAACATCGTCAGCTTCGTGCCCAAGCGGGCCTTCCGCTACAGCGATACCGACAAATACTATAAGACGGTAAATATATATAAGTTTTCGAGGGAATTCTCCATTCATAAATATGTACCCTTCCTCGATGCCTATTCACAGGCTATGGGCAACAACGAATATTACGAGCAAGTGCTGCGCGTCATCACGCTCATTGACTCGGTAGACATGAAGGCCTTGCCCATTGGCAGCGAGAGATGGTATGAGATAGACGATGTGCAAGATCTTGACATAGCAGAGACTATATTTGCACAGGGCGACGAAATGCTGCATCGCTTCAACTATCGCTACGGAGGGCACTGGCGTTTCCCAAAGATGCTCGACTATTGCTATCTTGTAAATCCATATTTCCCCACGCCGAGAATGAAGGACGAACTGAGGGCCAATTTTGACAAACTGCTCACTGAGTATCCTTCAGGTATGATGGTAATGCAACTATTGGCAGGTAAATATTTTGGCATAAAGCGCAATTACACCGTGGTGGGAAACGGGGCAGCCGAGTTGATAAAGAGCCTTATGGAATATGCCGAAGGAAAGATAGGCATCGTCTATCCTACGTTCGAGGAATATCCACATCGTTTGCATCAGGAAAACATAGTGCCTTTCTTTCCAGACAACAACGACCTTAGGTATACAGAAGATGACCTTATCGACTTCTTTACCGACAAGCATATTTCAACATTGCTCGTCATCAACCCCGACAATCCTTCCGGCAACTTCATCACCAAGCAAGGATTGCTCACACTTATCGACTGGAGTCGGCGCCAAGGCATAAGACTTATAGTCGATGAGTCTTTTGTTGACTTTAGCGATGATTTTGAACACAATTCACTTATTCACGACAGCATCTTAGAAGAAAATCCTCATTTAGTCGTGCTGAAGAGCATCTCTAAATCCTATGGCGTTCCAGGACTGCGCTTAGGAGTCTTGGCAAGTGCCAACCAACCGCTTGTCGATGCCGTGAAACGCGATGTATCTATATGGAACGTCAATTCGTTTGCAGAGTTCTATCTGCAGATTTTTGGCAAATACGAAACCGACTATAGACAAGCCTGCCATCAGTTTATTGTCGAGCGACAGCGCTTTGAAAGTCTGCTCAGGTCTATTCCCTATCTGCGAGTCATTCCATCTCAGGCCAACTATTTCTGCATCGAAGTCACCGACCGTTTCACCGCCGAAGAACTCACAAAACGCTTACTGGCCGACTATGAAATTATGGTAAAAGATTGCAACTCAAAGAATTTTCTGAAGGGGAAAAACTATGTTCGCGTTTCAGTGCGCAACGCTGCTGACAACGACCGCCTAATAGCCGCACTTAAAGAACTGGGCCAATGAACATCTGTATTTGTGGAGGGGGCAACCTGGGCCATGTGGTAGCAGGCTTCATTGCCGCCCAAAAACAACACGAAGTGAGCATCTTGACACGTCATCCTCAGCAGTGGAACCATCAACTGCTTATAGAAACACCTGATGACATGCTCTTGACAGGCACTGTGAGCCTAATCACAAGCGATGCCTGCCAGGCGGTGGGCAAGGCCGATGTGGTGTTGTTATGTCTACCCGGTTTCTCTATGAGCGATGTGTTGACTCAGATTAAGCCCTTTCTCAGGCCTTCTACGGCAGTGGGCAGCGTGGTCAGCAGTACAGGATTCTATTTTGAGGCAAAGAAACTGCTCCCACCCGACAATCCTCTTTTTGGCTTCCAGCGCGTACCTTTTATAGCGCGTACCATAATTTATGGGCACAGGGCCAAGCTGATGGGATTCAAGAAAACCATCAGTGTGGCCATAGAGCGACATGCCACACCGTTGGTGTTTCTTCACCAGCTGCAGGATCTATTCAGAACCCCCATCATGCTTCTCGACAATTTCTATGAGGCCAGTCTTTCCAATAGCAATCCCCTACTCCACCCCGCTCGACTCTACGATCTGTGGAGTGACTGGAGAGAAGGCACCGTCTTTGGGCATGTACCTCTGTTCTATGAGGAATGGACGGAACAAGCCGCCCAGCTCTACATTGATATGGACAATGAACTGCAAATTCTGCTACAGTCACTGCCAGTACGTAAGGGCTGCATACCCACCGTGCTCAATTATTATGAAAGCAACGACGCTTGCTCACTGGCCGCTAAACTGCGCTCTATCGATGCCTTCAAAGGTATACATGCCCCTATGACAAAAGTAGGGAATGGCTATGTGCCCGATTTTCATAGTCGTTATTTCACCGAAGACTTTCCCTATGGGCTATCTATCGTCATAAACCTGGCAAGGGAGAAGAGGGTGCCGACTCCCACAATGGACAAAATATACCAATGGGGAGCAAACATAGCCTTAAAACCAACAACTTAAATGTTTTGTATGCAATGACAGACCACCAAGCCCTTCGCGCTCGCTTCAATCCCGACGGTTCGCCGTTGCGCAGGCAACAGCTACGCATGCTCGAGCTATTGCTTGAACTCGACCGCATCTGCAAGAAACACCATATAGCCTATTGGCTGAGCAGCGGCACCCTTATAGGTGCCATGCGCCACGATGGATTCATCCCCTGGGATGACGACCTCGACGTAGAGATGTTGCGTAGCGACTACCTGCGCCTGCTGAAAGTGCTACCAAAGGAGCTGCCGCCCACTATGGCACTGCAAGACCACAACACCGACCCTAACTATTTCTTCTACTATGCCAAATTGCGCGATCGGCGTTCACGGCTCGAAGAAACCAATAACTACGACCGACTGTTTTGCGAACGCGGTATCTATATAGACATTTTTCCCTTAGAGAAACAGCGACGATGGCTGCATATACTGAGCGAAAAGACTACCGGACACATGTATAAAGTGTGGCGCACCAGTACCAACGATGCAATGAGCATACGGCATGTGCGCCGCATCTTCTGGTGGAACCAGTATCTGGTCTACCCCCTGTTGCGCGGTCTCTGCCGCCTGATGCACAGTAGTGTGCTCACAAGCGGCATGGGCATTCCTTACCATAATCCCCGTTACGTGGAAGACGTGTTTCCTCTGACCACCCATGAGTTTGAGGGTCATCACCTGCCCGTGCCCCACAATGCCGACCGTTTGCTACGTGGTATTTATGGCGACTATATGCAGCTGCCCAACCTCGACCATGTGCAGGGGCATGCGGCAAAGCTCGAAATCTACGAATAGCCAAAGGCCACCGTCGGCTTCGCTCAGGATGAAGTATGGCAGACGGTTTCGAAGCATTTTCAATATAATTAATAATGTAGGCTAACTATTTCTTTCCAAATATCTGCACATCTGCAACACTCATTGGTTATTAGACAGTTACATGGTAGCAGATGGGGAGCAGATGTAAAATCTGCTCCCCATCTGCCACATTGTCAACACATTGATTATCAGACTGCTTTGCAAACATAACAGATGGAGCAGATGTTTTGAAAACTTTTACGGTTCTGCGTCAATTTAGGTGGTAAATATTTGTTACAATATTTAACTATCTATTT
>CAMJLB010000121.1 GCA_946406555.1 uncultured Prevotellaceae bacterium
ACGAGGCGATGTCGTCGCGGCTGTAGCCGAAGGTCATCTGCGTGAGGTCGTTGGTGCCGAACGAGAAGTACTGAGCCTCGGTGGCGATACGGTCGGCAGTGAGGGCTGCACGAGGAATCTCGATCATCGTGCCGATCTCAAATTCCACCTCGATGCCATATTCGGCGAAGGTTTCCTTGGCAGCCTGCTGGATGACCTCCTTCTGCTGCTTCAGCTCATAGAGCGTACCAATCAGGGGCACCATGATCTCGGGCATGGGGTTCTTGCCTTCCTTCTTCAGCTCGCAGGCAGCACCGAGGATGGCCTTGGTCTGCATGGCGGTGATTTCGGGGAAGGTGATGCCCAGACGGCAACCGCGGTGACCCAGCATCGGGTTGTTCTCGGCCAGTGAGTCGACGCGGCGCTTGATGTCCTCGACGCTCACGCCCATCTCCTTAGCCATCGTCTCCTGTCCGGCAATATCGTGGGGTACGAACTCATGGAGAGGGGGATCGAGCAGGCGGATGTTCACAGGCAGACCGTCCATAGCCTCGAGAATGCCCTTGAAGTCGGCCTTCTGGTAAGGCAGCAGCTTGGCCAGAGCCTTCTTACGACCCTCGGCATCGCTGGCAAGAATCATCTCGCGCATGGCGATAATCTTCTTGTCTTCAAAGAACATGTGCTCGGTACGTGTCAGACCGATACCCTTGGCACCGAAGTCGCGGGCCAGCTGAGCGTCGCGAGGCGTATCGGCATTGGTGCGCACCTGCAGCTTGGTGTATTTGTCGCAGAGGTCCATCAGCTCTTTGAAGTCGCCGCTGAGCTCAGCAGCCTTCGTGGGCACCTGGCCAGCATAGACCTGACCCGTAGAACCGTTCAGCGAGATGTAGTCGCCTTCTTTATATACCACGCCATCGATTTCGACAGTCTTGTCAACATAGCTCACGTTGAGCGAGCCAACGCCCGAAACGCAGCACTTGCCCATGCCACGAGCCACCACGGCAGCGTGAGAGGTCATGCCGCCACGAGCGGTGAGAATGCCTTCAGCAGCCGACATACCGGCAAGGTCTTCGGGCGAGGTCTCGATACGCACGAGCACCACCTTGTGTCCGTCGGCATGCCAAGCCTGTGCGTCGTCGGCATGGAACACGATTTGTCCGCAGGCGGCACCGGGGCTGGCGGGCAGACCCTGTGCGATGCACTTGGCGGTGGTGAGTGCCTTCTTGTCGAACACGGGGTGCAGCAGTTCGTCGAGTTTCTGAGGCTCGCAGCGCATGATGGCGGTCTTCTCGTCGATCTTACCTTCGTGGAGCAGGTCGATGGCAATCTTCACCATGGCAGCACCGGTGCGCTTGCCGTTACGGGTCTGCAGGAACCACAGTTTGCCTTCCTGCACGGTGAATTCCATATCCTGCATGTCGCGATAGTGCTCCTCGAGCTTCTCCTGGATACCATTCAGCTGGGCATAAATCTCAGGCATGGCCTCCTCCATCGAGGGATACTTTGCCACGCGCTCTTCCTCGCTGATGCCAGCGCGCTCAGCCCAGCGCTGAGAGCCAATCTTCGTAATCTGCTGCGGGGTGCGGATACCAGCCACCACGTCTTCACCTTGTGCGTTGACGAGGTACTCACCGTTGAAGAGGTTCTCGCCGTTGGCAGCGTCGCGGCTGAAGCATACGCCAGTAGCCGAAGTGTCGCCCATGTTGCCGAACACCATAGCCATCACGCTGACAGCCGTTCCCCACTCGTCGGGAATGCCCTCCATCTTGCGGTAGAGGATGGCACGCTCGTTCATCCAGCTGCGGAACACGGCGCAGATGGCGCCCCAGAGCTGCTCGATAGGATCGTTGGGGAAGTCCTTGCCGGTGCGCTCCTTGATGGCAGCCTTGAACAGCTGAACCAGCTTCTTCAGCTCGTCGACGCTCAGGTCCTTGTCGAGCTTCACGCCACGCTCTTCCTTCACCTTCTCGATAATCTCCTCAAACGGGTCGATGTCGGTTTTGTTTACAGGTTTCATTTCGAGCACCACGTCGCCGTACATCTGAACGAAACGGCGATACGAGTCGTACACGAAGTGCGGGTTGTTGGTCTTTTTCACCATACCCTCGGCCACCTCGTCGTTCAGGCCCAGGTTCAGGATGGTGTCCATCATACCAGGCATAGAGGCACGGGCACCCGAGCGCACAGAGACGAGCAGCGGATTCTCCTTGTCGCCGAACTTCGAGTTCATCAGTTCCTCGATATGCTTCACGGCAGCCATGACATCGTCGTTCAGCAGCTCCATAATCTTCTGCTGGCCCACCTGATAGTACTCATTGCAGCAATCTGTAGTGATTGTGAAACCTGGAGGAACGGGAACCCCGATAAGGTTCATCTCTGCAAGGTTAGCGCCCTTGCCACCCAGCTCCTCACGCATTTTTGCGTTACCTTCGGCTTTACCATTACCGAAGAGGTAAACTCTTTTCTGGCTCATAAAACTCAAGTTTTTATTTACGATTAGCGTTAATATTAGGTTATTTTTTATGAAGCGCAAAGATAGTTACTTTTTTGCACATTAGCAAGAAAAATGAGAAAAATTTCGTATGCCGTATGGGCAATTTCAGTTTTTTAACCGCGCCACCATGCAAAATTGTACAAAATTGCGTAACTTTGCAGCAAAATACAGAATCTTATATTGTCAAAGATGAAAAAAATACTTGCTACTCTTTTTGCACTTTTGTTTTATGTGTGCAACATGCAGGCACAGATGACAGATCCAGTGCATTTCAGTTCGTCCATGAAGTTGCTTGGCGACGATTTAGCCGAAATTGTTTTTTCTGCAACCATCGATCCCGGTTGGCATGTCTATTCTACCGAGCTTGGCCAAGATGGCCCTATCGAGGCTACTTTCCACGCAGAGCGTCTTGAGGGTGCCGAGCTGGTGGGTAAGCTGTCACCCCGTGGCAAAGTGACAGAGCAGTTCGACGAAATGTTTGGCATGACGCTGCGTTTTTTCGAGAAGCAAGGTGCTTTTGTTCAGAAAATACGTTTTCTGAAGCCGCAGTATGATATAAGTTGCTATCTGGAATATGGTGCATGCAACGATGAGATGTGCCTGCCCCCCACGCAGGTAGAATTCCGCAAGAGTGGAAAGTCGCCCGTATCGGAAGCGAAGGCCGACAAGACAGACAAGGCAGAAGAGCAGGATATGATAGCGGAAACGGCCCGGCCACAAGACACTATTCCTGTAGCCGAGGGCGACACCGTGCCATCTGCGCAGCCAGTGACAGAAGTTTCCGCCCAAGCGACGGGAGAGGAAAGCGCCTTGTGGCTTCCTGTCACAGAAGAGCTGCAAGCCTTTGAGCATGGTGGTACAGACGGTGCCACTTCGTGGTGGATGATTTTCCTTGAGGGTCTGTTGGGTGGTTTTCTGGCCATATTGACGCCCTGCGTTTGGCCGATTATTCCAATGACGGTGTCGTTCTTTTTAAAAAGAAATAAGGAACGCGCGAAAGCCGTTCGCGAAGCCGTGTCTTACGGAGCCTCTATCGTCGTTATCTATGTACTGCTTGGTCTGGCTGTCACGCTGGCGTTTGGTGCCAGTGCGCTCAATGCCTTGAGCACGGATGCCGTGTTCAATATATTTTTTGCCTTATTGCTCATTGTCTTTGCAGCCTCTTTCTTCGGTGCCTTCGAGTTGACGCTGCCCAGTAGCTGGTCGAATAAGATTGACCAGAAGTCGGAAGCCACTACAGGTCTGCTCTCCATATTCCTCATGGCCTTTACGCTGGTGCTGGTTTCGTTTTCGTGCACCGGTCCCATCATAGGCTTTTTGCTGGTAGCCGTGAGCACGCAGGGCAACATTGTCGCGCCTACCATTGGCATGTTGGGGTTCGCCATCGCCTTGGCCATACCATTCACGGTGTTTGCACTCTTCCCCTCGCTGCTCAAGCAGGCTCCCAAGTCAGGCGGCTGGATGAATACGGTGAAAGTAGTGCTTGGTTTCATAGAGCTGGCCTTCGCCTTGAAATTTCTTAGCGTGGCCGACCTGACCAATAACTGGCATCTCCTCGACCGCGAGGTGTTCGTAAGCCTTTGGATAGCCCTGTTCGGTCTGTTGGGCATCTACCTGTTGGGCTGGCTGAAGTTTCCTCACGACGACCCCGAGCATCGCACCAACGTGCCCCAGTTCTTCCTTGGGCTGATATCGCTTGCCTTTGCCATCTATATGGTGCCGGGATTGTGGGGAGCGCCACTGAAAGCAATCTCGGCCTTTGCCCCACCCATGAACACGCAGGATTTCAACCTCTATGACGGTTCTGTAGAGGCGAAATATACCGACTACGATCTGGGTATGGCAGCAGCCCGCGCCGAGGGAAAGCCAGTGATGGTCGACTTTACCGGCTATGGCTGCGTGAATTGCCGAAAGATGGAAGCAGCCGTATGGACCGACCCGAAAGTGCAGGACATCTTGAACAATCGTTATGTGCTTATATCGCTATTTGTCGACGACAAGACGCCGTTGCCAGCTCCTATCGTGGTTACCGACGTAAATGGTCAGCAGCGCACCTTGCGCACCGTGGGCCAGAAATGGAGCTACCTGGAGCGTAAGAAGATAGGAGCCAATACCCAGCCCTATTACGTGCTGCTCGACCCCACGACGGGAAAGCCCCTGAATGGTCTGCGCTCCTACGACGAGAACATCGACGAATATGTAGACTTCTTAAAAACAGGCCTCAAAAATTTTAGCGTTGAGCGTTGAGTGTTGAATGTTGAGTGTTGAATGTTGAATGTTGAATGTTGAGCGCCTAAAATTGAAAGCGAAAAAATCTATGATTGACCTAAAAACACGCGAGCGCATCATAGCGCTGATAAAGCATGAGGTGGTGCCCGCCATAGGCTGCACCGAACCCATGTGTGTAGCCTTGTGCACGGCTCGGGCCGCCGAGCTGTTAGGGTGCCGCCCAGAGCATATAGAAGCCCGGCTGAGTGCCAACATCCTGAAAAACGCCATGGGCGTGGGCATACCCGGCACAGGCATGATAGGCCTTCCTATTGCCATCGCCTTGGGGGCACTTATCGGGAAAAGCGAATACCAGCTCGAAGTGCTGAAAGACCTGACCCCTCAGGCGCTGGAGGAAGGCAAACGCTACATAGCAGAAGGACGTATTGTCATTAGCAGGAAAAAAGATGTCGATGAAAAGCTCTATGCCGAGGTGACCTGCACGGCTGGCGGCCGCAGCCAGACGGCTGTCATTGCCGGAAGCCATACTCACTTCGTCGACCCTGGTCCGATTGCCGAGGCGACGGCCATGGCCTCAAGCACAAAAGACACGAAAGAGCCCCCTTCTGAGGCCGCAGAGGCGCCTACCCTCTCTATGCACCTTGTCTACGACTTCGCCACGACTGTTCCGCTCGACGAGATACGGTTCATAGAAGAGACACGCAAATATAACATGAACGCGGCGCGTGAGGCACTGAAAGGTAACTATGGCCACAATCTGGGCAAGACCATCGACCGTCCCCTTTCGAAAGGCATTTTCGGCAACACCATCTTCTCGCATATCATCTCGCGCACAGCCTCGGCCTGCGATGCCCGCATGGGCGGGGCCATGATTCCTGTCATGGCCAATTCCGGATCGGGCAATCAGGGCATTTGTGCCACCAATCCGGTGTGCGTCTATGCCAAGGAGAACGAAAACACCGAGGAGGAGTTGTTGCGCGCACTGGTGCTCAGTCATCTCACGGCCATTTACATCAAGCAGTCGCTGGGCACCCTCTCTGCGCTGTGTGGCTGTGTGGTAGCGTCTATCGGCAGCAGCGTGGGCATCACCTATCTGATGGGTGGCGACTATTCGCGCATTTGTGCCAGCGTGAAGAACATGGTGGCCAATCTCACGGGCATGATTTGCGACGGTGCCAAGCCTTCCTGCTCGCTCAAGATCACCAGCGGCGTGAGCACTGCCGTCCTCTCGGCCTTGCTCGCCATGGAAGGGAAGTGCGTCGGTCAGGCCGAAGGCATTGTCGACGAGTGTGTAGACCGCTCCATTCACAACCTCACCGCCATTGGTGCCAATGGCATGGGCCCCACCGACGAAATGGTGCTCAATATCATGACGTCGAAGGGGTGCTGATTATAAGAAAAGAACCCGACTATATGTTAAAAGACATTATCACTGAAAAACAAGCATCGCTGCTTAGGAAACTCATCAGCGAAAGCGACACCATCGTGTGTACCTGCCACCAGAACCCCGACGGCGATGCCCTGGGGTCCTGTCTGGGCTGGGCCGAATACCTGCGTCAGGTCTATGGCAAGGAACCTCAGGTTATCGTTCCCGACCAGTATCCCGACTATCTGCAGTGGCTTCCCAACACCGACAAGATTATCCGCTACGACAAGCACCGCGAGGGCTGCGACTGGACCCTTGAGCATGCCGATCTGGTGTTTTGTCTCGACTTCAATACCATCAGCCGCGTCGACGAGATGCAGCAGGCGTTGGCGCTCTCGCCTGCCAAGAAGGTGATGATAGACCACCACCTGAACCCCGATGTCCCGACGGTGCTTACCGTCTCCCGGCCCAAGGCGTCGTCCACCTGTGAGATTGTGTTTCGCCTTGTCTGGCAGCTTGGGGGCTTCGACCTACTGGAGAAGCCTTTCGCTGCAGCCATCTATTGCGGAATGATGACCGATACGGGTGGTTTCACCTACAATTCCAGCGATCCCGACATCTACTTCATCATCGGCCAGTTGCTTACCAAGCGCATCAATAAAGACCGCATCTTCCGCAACGTATACCACAACTATTCAGAAAATCGGCTGCGCCTCATAGGCTTTGTGCTCTACGAGCGGTTGGTGGTCGATGCCAAACACCATGCCAGCTACTTCACCCTGCGCCGTGAAGACCTGAAGCACTTCCATTTCATGAAGGGCGATGCCGAAGGATTGGTGAATATGCCCCTGCAGATGAAAGGGCATAGGCTGAGCATCTCGCTGCGCGAAGACACCGAGCGCGACAACTTGGTGTGGGTATCGCTGCGCTCGGTCGACCAGGTTCCCTGCAACAAGATGGCAGAGCAGTTCTTCAATGGTGGCGGCCACCTGAACGCATCGGGAGGCAGGCTCAACTGCTCCATCGACGAGGCTGTGGTGGTGGCCCAACAGGCCATCGAGGCATTTGCCAAGGAATTGGGGGCAGCTTGACTTAGGAGTTAGGCTAAATGAATGATTATCATCATTATATGTTCTTGCCGATTTTATATTTATGCACCGCCACGCTGCATAAATATGCGGCAAAAATCGCTGAGATTTGAAAATTCGGGAACTTGCCGCCTCTTGGTGGAAATTTTTAAATCTCAGCTACTTTCATAAATCATTGATAACCAATACGTTGTAAAAACAAGAAAAGTTTCTGCTGCAATTCAGGCTGAATTAGGTGGCAATTCAGGCTGGATTGCACATCAATTCAGGCTGTTTTGGGTTGCAATCGATGCTGAGTCGCACCCCGAAACAGGCTGAACAAGCGCGCCGTTCTGCATGAGCGGCAGTGCCGGGGAGCCACCACGATGACGCAACGGAGGCTGAATGACGTTTCCGACGGCGTTCAGCGACATTCCCAGAGAGGGCTTGGCAGTCTTCCGCCATTCTAAAACACAATTTCATTTTGTCTTGAAAATCGAAAAACAGCATGCATATTTATGCAACGTAACACGAAAATTGGCTGCGCCCCATCAGCATGATGGCAGGCGCAGCCAATCTTCAATGTTCTATCTTCAGTGTGTTCTATCTAAAAATCTCTTATTCTCCCTTCTCCATCTGAGCCTTCAGCTGGGCCAGCACGTCGATGTCGCCGAGTGTGGTGCTTGCAGCCACGTTCTCAATCTTCGGAGCCTCGTCTTTCTTCTGACGGGGAGCGGCGGCCTTGCGGGCGGCACGCTTCTCATCGCGCTGGGCATCCTCGAAGGTGCGGCTGTGAGAGAGGATAATGCGCTTCGAGTCCTTGTTGAACTCAATCACCTTGAAGGGCAGCTCCTCGCCGGCCTGAGCCTGCGTGCCATCCTCCTTCTGCAGGTGCTTGGGAGTGGCAAAGCCCTCAACGTTCTCGTCGAGCTGCACCACGGCACCCTTCTCGAGCAGTTCGGTAATCTTGCCAGTGTGAACCGAGCCCACAGTGTATTTGCTCTCGAACACGTCCCAGGGATTCTCCTCGAGCTGCTTGTGGCCGAGAGAGAGGCGACGGTTCTCCTTGTCGATGTCGAGCACCACCACGTCGATGGGAGCGCCCACCTGTGTGAACTCGCTGGGGTGCTTCACCTTCTTGGTCCAGCTCAGGTCGCTGATGTGGATCAGGCCGTCGACGCCCTCCTCCAGCTCTACGAACACGCCGAAGTTGGTGAAGTTGCGCACCTTGGCATTGTGCTTCGAGCCTACGGGATATTTCACCTCGATGGTCTCCCATGGGTCTTCCTTCAGCTGCTTGATGCCGAGCGACATCTTGCGCTCGTCGCGGTCGAGGGTCAGGATGA
>CAMJLB010000122.1 GCA_946406555.1 uncultured Prevotellaceae bacterium
ATCAAGTGGGCCAAGGCTGCCGGCATGATTCCGCAGGCCACGCTCTGCATCACCACCAGCCCTGTTCACACAGTGGAATACTACTCGAAGATTGCCGACGAGGTGATTGCCGCCGGAGCAGAGGAAATATGCCTGAAGGATATGGCCGGCATAGGACAGCCCGCCATGCTGGGAGCACTCACCAAGGACATCAAGACCAAACACCCCGACATCGTCATCCAGTATCATGGTCACTCCGGACCGGGACTCTCCATGGCATCTATCCTCGAGGTATGCAACAACGGGGCCGACATCATCGACACCGCCATCGAGCCCCTCAGCTGGGGAAAGGTGCATCCCGACATCATCTCGGTGCAGTCGATGCTGAAGAACGAGGGATTCGAGGTGGCCGACATCAACATGAATGCCTATATGCAGGCACGGACGCTCACCCAGGAGTTCATCGACGACTGGCTGGGATACTTCATCAATCCTGCCAACAAGCACATGTCGTCGCTGCTGCTGGGCTGCGGACTGCCTGGCGGCATGATGGGCTCGATGATGGCCGACCTGGGTGGCATACAGACGATGATCAACAAGCTGCGCGAGAAGAAGGGAGAGCCCGTGCTCTCGATGGACGATATGCTGGTGAAGCTGTTCAGCGAGGTAGAGTATGTATGGCCGCGTGTGGGCTATCCTCCACTGGTCACACCCTTCTCGCAGTACACCAAGAACATCGCCCTCATGAATCTGCTCACCATGGAGCAGGGCAAGGGGCGCTTCGTCATGATGGACGATGCCATCTGGGGCATGATCCTCGGCAAGAGCGGCCGCATTCCCGGCACCATAGCACCCGAGCTCGTCGACTTAGCCAAAGCGCAAAAGCGTGAGTTCACCGATGCCGACCCGCACACGCTCATTCCCAATGCCCTCGAAGGCTTCAAGAAAGAGATGGACGAGAACGGCTGGGACTACGGTCAGGACAACGAAGAGCTGTTCGAGTTGGCCATGCACCCCGAGCAGTACCGTCCCTTCAAGAGCGGACAGGCCAAGAAGCAGTTCCTGGCCGACCTGCAGAAGGCGAAGGATGCCAAGCTGACAGTGAAGGCAGGTTCGCCCGAAGAGATGGCTGCTTTCAAGCATGCCAAGGCCGACGCACTGGTATGTCCCTCGGCAGGCCAGATTTTCTACGAGTTCAATGGCGACGGAGAGTGCGCTCCCTGCATCGAGCCGTTCATAGGCCAGAAGTATGAGGAAGGGCAGACCTTCTGCTACCTGGTCGAGAAATGGGGCGAGATTATTCCCATTCCCGCCGCTCTGGGTGGCAAGCTGGTCGAAGTGCACGCCAAGCAGGGCGCTAAAGTGCGCAAGGGCGACGTGCTGGCATGGATAGAGCGCGAGCCTCAGAAATGACTTTTCAAGGAAACATGAATTTCACCACCACGGGCAGATGGTCGCTGAACCCCTTCTGGTAGCGGTAGCCCGAGAAAGAGCGTAGGGGCTTGTGTCCGCCATAGCGCTCGTCGATGGTAAGCAAGAAAGGTGCATCGTTTATATAGACGGTTTGCACCTTTCTTCTTAATGGCTCCGACACAAGCACGTGGTCCAGCTGCTGCCACTGCCCCTGATAGCGGTAGTTGCCGGGCGTGCCGTTCGCTCCCTTGGCTTCGAGGGTCACGTTGCTGAGCAGGCAGCTGTCGAACTTGCGCATCGACTTGCCGTCGGCGGTGGTATTGAAGTCGCCCGTGAGCAGAATCATTGCGTCGCCATCAGCACGCCGTATGCTGTCGATGGCCGACGCTGCCACGCCGAAGGCCTGCTCTCTGAAAGGACGGGAATGGCGCTCGCCGCCATACTGGCTGGGTGCATGCAGCACGAGCACGTGCAGCGTGTCGGCCGAGCGCAGCAGGCCCTTCACGTAGAGAATGTCGCGCGTAGGGCGCATGTCGGGAAGGGGCGGCACCCTGATGGCATCGTAGCAAAGAGGGCGGAACGAGGCAGGGGCATAGAGCAGGGCCACGTCGATGCCACGCACGTCGGGCGACGTCGTCATCAGGTAGTCGTAGCCTGCACCTCGAAGCAGCGACCGACGGGTGAGGGCATGGAGCACCGAGTCGTTTTCCACCTCTACCAGTGCCACCAGGTCGGGCAGTTCCTCGCTGCACGACAGTATCTCCTGGCCTATGCGGTTCAGTTTGCTATGGTAGCGCCTCCCCGTCCAGTGACGCCCGCCATCGGGGGTGAACTCCTGGTCCTGCTTCAGCGAGTCGTGACGACAGTCGAAGAGGTTCTCACAGTTCAGCTCTACCAGCGTCAGTGGCTGGGCTGTGACATGGGGCAGCGAGAGGACCAACAGCGATAGAACAAGGGTTGCAAGGGCTATTTGTCGGATCATAATCAGAGAAAAATGAAGATTATGGGGCAAATTTACAAATAATTGTCAAGATAAGTCTCTTTCTCTCCTTTTTTTTTTACCTTTGCACCACTTTACCAGAATCTTGTACCTTTAGCATGTACTGAAAAACAAAGAACCATGGATTATCAAGCAATCATCGACCAGTATTATCCTACCGACGACAACCTGCGCCGCCTCTTGTTGCACCATTCCCGTCAGGTGGCCGACCGTTGTCTGCAGGTGGCTCGCCGCCATCGCGAGTTGCCCATCGACGTGCAGTTTCTTGAAGAGGCTGCCATGCTCCACGACATAGGCATCCGTTGGTGCCATGCCCCCGGCATCTTCTGTCTGGGCGACGAGCCTTACATCCGTCATGGGCTCATTGGCGGTCGGCTCTTGCGGCAGGCAGGGTGGGAGCGTCATGCCCGGGTGTGCGAGCGTCATACCGGCACGGGCATCACCATGGCACAGATACAGCAACAGGAGCTGCCTTTGCCTTTGGCCGACTACACACCGCAGACGATGGAGGAACAGCTTGTATGCTATGCCGACAAGTTCTATTCCAAGTCGCACCCCGACCGTGAACTCTCGGTGCTCCAGGCTGCCCAGAGCCTCGAGCGATTTGGCAGCGAGGGGGTGCAGACATTTCTTGCTTGGTCGCGCATGTTTGAGTAGCCCGCATTTTCCTTGATGAACTCACATCACTCTTATAATGGACGGGGATTATCAGAATTCTGATAATCCCCGTCCATTTTTTATATAAGGAATGTTGTGAATAGTTGCTATTTTATGATGTGAATGTCGCGCTGCGGGAACGGTATCTCGATGCCGTTCTTGCCCAGCGTCTCGTAGACCGTGCGGAGCACGTCGCTGATGACGTATGACTTTTTCACCGCATCGGCCCAGACGAAGAGCTTGAAGTCTACGCTCGAGTCGTTCATCACCGACACCACCGCCTTTACCTTCTTCTCGGGGTCCATCCACTGGTGGTGCATGCTGTTCACGGCATCTTCCACCACCTGTTGCACCTGCCGGAGGTTGGAGCCGTAGGCCACGCCGAAGGGCACCACTGCCAGCACGTAGCCGTGGTTCTTGGTGAGGTTCTTGTAGTTCTTGTCGAAGAGCTGCGAGTTCTGGAAGGTGATGACCTCGCCATAGAGCGACTCAATGATGGTGCTGGTATAGCTGATGCTCTGCACCTTGCCCATGGTGCCGTCTACCTCGATCCAATCGCCTACCTTCAGTCGGCCAGCCATGAGCGACGCGCCGTAGAATATGTTTTCGATGATGTTTTTCGAGGCAAAACCGATACCCGTAGACAGGCCACCCGAGATAGCCAGCAGCCAGGCCAGCGAGATGTGGAGAATGCTTAGCGAGAGCAGCAGCCAGATGCCCCACACGAGCACCTGCACCACGTTGCGGCTCATGGCCACGCGCGAGTCGGCCGTCGAGGGGTCTTGCGTGGTGAAGTGCAGACGCATGAAGGCCAGCAGCGTAGAGGCGAAATAAGAGAATACAAACCAGAGACACACCACCATAGACAGCTTGAGAATGGACAGCTGCAGGTTTTCAAGGTCGATGAAGTGCTTGCGGAAGATTTGCCAGCACAGGTCGCTCAGGTTGAACACGTCGGCAGCCCAGTAGATGCTGATCATGACCGAGAACACCCCCATGACGGGCAGCATCACCCGGTAGATGAAGAAGTAGAGCCACGACTTGGTGATGGGCTTCTCGTGCATCTGCTTGCGCTCGCCGAAGATTTTCAGCCAGCGCGAGAGGCAGGTGATGGTGAGTATGCACGTGAGCTGCATGATCCACCAGATGAGGATCTGTACAGCCATGAGCGTGTAGCCGGCCCAGGAGCAGACGGTGGACACGATGAACACGGTGAGCGAGATATAGGTATAGAACATGTCCTGGCGTGGAATGTTCTGGTTGTGGCGCCCCACGGCCACCCATTGCCAGATGGTGGCCATGGCCAGTAGCGGGGGAAAGATGAGGTTGACCAGCTCTCTTGGTACGAGCACGATGCGGAAGGCGATGACCAGGAAGCCCAGCACCACCAATGGGGCATAGATGCGGAAGGCGCTCTTGATTTGCGACCCGTCGACGCGCAGCAGCAACGAGATGAGAATCACTGCCAGCAGCCAGGCATACTCGATGAGCAGGTTGGAGGCCATGATGATGAAGTTCTGCGATCCCAGGTTGCGCACCAGTGCCAGGATGATGGCAAAGGTGATGGTGGTGGTGGCCATGATGATGCAGGAGCGCTTCTTCATGAACTCGGGCGTCTGCAGTCGGCGAGGCAGAAGGAAGTGGAAGGCCAGCAGGTTGAGCAGTGTGGCAATGAGAATGTAGAGCATGATGGCCCCGAACAAGAAGACGATGACCCCGCTGCTCCATTGCGAGTCTTTGGTGGGCCGGTATTTCTCGGCCAGGGTCTGTCGGGTCTCGTCGAGGCTGCTCTGCAGGTTGGCCAGGATTTCGGGGAAGCTGCGGCCGCCGTTGCGGAAGATGCCCGTCTGTATGTCGTTGTAGCGCTTTTGGGCATAGTCGTTCAGGTTCTTCAGCCGCTGCTCGGTGAGCTCGTAGTAGCGCATGAACTGTGCCGTCTGCGAGCGGTTGGCCATGAGCGTGTTGCGAATGCTGGTGGCCAGGGTCAGGCACACGTTGCGGTCGGTCTTGCCCTTCTGGCTGAGTAGAGCCACAGGCATGGTGCGCAGGCTTACGATGAGACTGTCGAACTTGGCAATCTCTGCATCGTTGCTTTCGAGAAACTGCTTGAAGGGCAGCTGCTTGTGCTGAAACTCCTGATACTGGTTGGTGGCCTCATTGCAGGCGTAAGTCAGGTCGAACACGTAGTTGGTCTTCTGAGAGTAGAGCATGAGCGAGTTCTGATTAGAACGCTGCATGGTGGTGAGAAGCTCGTTCTGAATGTCGCGGTTCTGTAGTCGGCGCTGGCTGGTCTCGTTGGTGAGCTCGTTGTGACGCTCGACAAGTTCGGAGCGCAGCACGGTCAAGGTCTGTTCCAGGTCTTTTTCTTTCAGAACGGCCATCGAGTCGGTGGCCATGGCCAGGCACACGACCAAAAGTAGAAACAATCTTTTCATCTGTTAAGTATTGGGGTGGGATAGAAGTTAAAATTCGGAAAAAGACAGGGGCATGAGTGCTCTTATGCCATCTTCGATGACGTAGACGCATGAGCTGCCGCAAAGGATGAGTCTCATGGTGGTAGCAAAGCGCTTCTCTGTCTCGACGATCACTTGTCGGCAGGTGCCACAGGGCGACACCGGCAGTTGGGTGAGCATGCCATTGGCATCTTTGGCGGCAATGGCAATGGCCGTGATGGGCTGGTCGGGATACTGGGCACCGGCGGCGAAGATGGCCGACCGTTCGGCGCAGATGCCTGCTGCGAAAGCCGCATTCTCTTGGTTGCAGCCAGGCAGCAGCACGCCGTTGGCCAGGCGCACGGCGGCACCTACGTGGAATCGAGAGTAGGGGGCGTAGGCATGGTCGGCAGAAGCTATGGCCAGTTGGGCCAGCTGCTGGTCGTCGTCAGTAAGTTCTGCCTGTTGGCAGATATTGATTTTTGTCTGTACTGTGATTTCTTCCATAATAGTCTTGATGTTTTCCTGAAATTATAACGTAGTTGTAGCCGGCTCTTTCTTTCGCTTTATGGTGAAGAAGCCTATGCGGTGGGTGCGCCCCTTCTTGCCCAGGGAGCGTAGCTGGTAGATGCCTTCGGGCAATGCGGAAATGTCTTTGGGCTTGTCGTCGTAGGCGAAGGTGGTCACCGGTCGTCCTTGCAGTGTCTCTACGATGACGAATGGAGCATCGAGGGTGGAAGGCTTTGCCGGGAGGGTGATGGTGGTGCCATTGGTTCTGGCAATGCGGTTCTTCACCCGCAAGCTTTGGCCTGCGTTTACGAGTAGCTGAGCGGCCTGTGGGCTTTCCTGCCCGAAACGGTCTTGGGCCGTCACGGCATAGTTCATGCGGCCGTCGGTGGGCACCTGCAGTTGGTTGGCCTGCAGGCGCGAGCGTACCAGATTGGCGGCATTGGTTATGTCGACGGGAAAATCTTCCGAAGCATATATATTATATAATAGGTAAGAACCGCTGGAATTGTCGCGGGCACCGCTCCAGCAGAGCATGCCTTGGCTGAGCGAGATATGCTGGGGTGGGGTGGGGGCGGCGGAAGATAGCCAGCTCATGGCAGGTATCAAGGCGGGCGTAGCATTGAAGTACTGCGTAAAATCGTAGATGCCTTTCTTGTTGTCGTTCAAGAATTTATATCGGAAAAAACAGTGCCCCATGCCCAGTTGTCTCACCACGTTCATCTGGCGGCTGATGATGTCAAGCGTCCATCTGCCTTCTTTCGGGTCGAGGAAATAGATGCCCAAGCCAGGCACCACGAAGCGGCCTGCAGCCTGCTCCTGCCAGTCGATGGCAAAGGGGAAGAACTGATTGTCGCGAAAGTACATCATGGGAAAGAGCGCGTCCATCAGACCGAGCCGCAGCCATGCCTGTGCATCCTGGCTCACTGCCGAGCGGGCGTTCCAGCCGCCGCTGCGGTAGCGGCTTAGGTCGTCGTGCTTGCCAATGGGCGAGCACGACAGCATGACCCAAGGCTTTTCGGACTTCACGGCCTTGCCGATGGCACGCACTATGCTGGTGATGCAGGCTCGTCGCTGTGATGGTGTGGAGGCGTTGCGCGAGTTGCGCCCACGCCTGTCTGCTTTAGGCCAAGTCTCAGGATAGCGAATGTAGTCGAGGTGAATGCCGTCGACATCGTAATTCTTTACAATCTCATGGCAGCACTGAGCCAGATAGTTGGCCGTTTCGGGATTCTCGGGATTCAGATAGCCCTCCTCGCCGATGCGCTTCACCAATTTGGGGTGTTTTTTGCGCAGCTGCATGCACCCCAGCTGATTCCACTTGCCTATGGGGATGGTGACCACCCATGCATGCAGCTGCATGCCCCGCTTGTGGCATTCGTCAATGGCCAGCTGCAGGGCATCGTAGCGAGGGGCCTTGCCGGGCGTGCCAGAGAGGCAGCCATCCCATGGTTCGAGCGCAGAGGGATAGATAGTGGTGGCTCGGATGCGCGTTTGCAGGAGCACGGTATTGATGCCCACTTTTTGCAAACGGTCGAGGATGTGGCATAACTCTGCCTTCTGCTCCTTCTCGTTGTAGGAGTGGGGCCAGTCTAATCCGCCAATTGTGGTAAGCCACACTGCCCTTATCTCGCTTTTGGGAGACTGGGCATGAGCATCGACGATGAGCAGGAACAGCAAAAATAATATATAGAAATGCCTCATTTTGACGATTTAATTATTTTTTGCGTGCAAAGTTAGCAGAAATTTTTCATATCTCAAATAAAAGTCTTACTTTTGCACAGTGAAAAATATATTTAAATAATATAAAAGTACGATGATTACCTTTGTTGTGAGCCTTTTGGCTCTTGTATTGGGCTATTTCTTTTATGGGCGCTTCATTGAGCGCGTGTTTGGGCCAGATGGCAGAGTGACGCCAGCCGTGAGCAAGGCTGACGGACTGGATTTCATTGCCCTTCCCACTTGGAAGGTGTTTATGATACAATTCCTGAACATAGCAGGCACGGGTCCCATCTTCGGAGCCATCATGGGTGCCAAGTTCGGTCCCGTGGCCTACCTTTGGATTGTGTTCGGATGCATCTTCGCAGGTGCCGTACACGACTATCTGGTGGGCATGCTCTCCATGCGCAATGGCGGTGCCAGTTGCCCCGAGTTGGTGGGCAAGTATCTGGGCGAGGGCGCACGCAAGGTGATGCTCGTGTTCTCGGTATTCCTGCTATTGATGGTGGGTACGGTGTTTGTATTCAGTCCTGCCACCATCATGCAAGGTTTCGGTGGTACCACGCTTGGTTGGGTCATCGGTATATTTTGCTACTATGTGCTGGCCACGATGCTTCCTATCGACAAGGTGATAGGCAGGCTCTATCCTATCTTCGCCTTCTCGCTGCTTTTCATGTGTGC
>CAMJLB010000123.1 GCA_946406555.1 uncultured Prevotellaceae bacterium
GCCATAGAACCCCTACCACTTGAAAATATCCTGCAAAATGAGCTATACGCCAAAAAATCGCCGACTACGGTCATCGCCACGACGGAGTAATCATGAATTACACGCGAACCAACCGTAGATATTTACGATCGATTCGCGTGTAACGAACGATTATTCGCTAAGAAATAATCTGGATTTGTTCAGCTTAGAAGTTCACGCCGAAGTTGATGGCCAGGGCACCATTGTGCTCCGAGGCATCGTCGGTGGCGTTCTTCTTCCAGTCGGCAATATTGGTGATACCAAACTCGTAGCCCACCTCGAGGTAGAGGTGATTCCACTCGGCACCGCAACCAAAGCGTATGCCTACGTCGGGACGGCTATATTCAAAATAATCGTTACTGAAGGAGTTCCAACTATTTGAGCCAGCCAACTTGGTCTTACCAGCAATACCGATACCGATGGTGGGACCCAGGAAGGGCAGCACGGCCACCTGGTCGGACACTTGGATGCCATACTTTATCAGAACAGGCAGCTTCAGGTAGTTCAGTGCCACGCTGTTGTCGCCGTTCTTGGCACCGTGCATGGTGAAGAACAGGCCGCTCTCCAAGAACACCGGGGTAGCATCGCTCAGGCGCAGGCCAATCACCGGGCCAACGTTCAGGCCGGCCTTCATGCCAAGATCATCGATGATGAGATCGCCCGTAAGGGTAGAAAGATTCAGACCGATACGTGCTCCATAGTACACACTACTTTCGCTGAACGAGAAGCCGCCACTGGTAGTCTGTGCAAACGAGTTGGCAGCAAAAAGCACCGCCATGATAGACATTAAGAATTTTTTCATACTAATTTGTCTTTTGTTAATTAAAAAAATGTTCTATATTTTGGGTGCAAAGTAACATATTTTTTTTCATTTATGCAAACAATTTCAGCAAAAAAGCCCGATCTGGCCTATTACGCCGCCATTTCTATCAGCTATTTCAATCATCAGGCCCCACCTTCAACCATAATTAACACTCGGAAAAGGCAGCCTTACCTTGTTTTTTCGTACCTTTGCCCAAAATTTAAGCTATGCGACGAACGACAATGCTCTTCTTCTTCCTTCTGTGCCTGCTTCAGCCAATGCTGTCGCAGGAGAGCAGCGCTCCTACGTTTGTGCCCACGGTGAAGGTGAGCAAGACGCTGGGTCCTGACGGCGACTCCATACAATATGTGGAGTGGTCGAACGTGTACGTCTATCCAGAGCCCACCTTCAAGAGCAAACGGCAGCAGAAGGCCTACATGAAGCTGGTGACCAACGTGAAGCGGGTGCTGCCCCTGGCCAAGGAAGCCCGGCAGATGCTTATCGAGACGGCAGAATATATAGAGACCATCCCCACGCAGAAGGAGCGCGACGAGCACCTGAAGCGCGTAGAGGCGGCCATCGTGAAGGAGTATAAGCCGAAGATGAAGAAGCTCACCTTCTCGCAGGGCAAGCTGCTCATCAAGCTCATCGACCGCGAATGCAACGCCACGGCCTACGAGACCATCAAAGCCTTCGTCGGCCCGTTTCGCAGCGGGGTGTGGCAGGCCTTCGCCTTCATGTTTGGCGCATCGCTGAAGAAGGGCTACGAGCCGGAAGGCGTAGACCGCCTGACAGAGCGCGTGGTGCTCATGGTAGAGGCCGGACAGATATAGGCGGCATGAGGGCAGGCGACGGCGGCCTGACAGGCCGCCCAATGGACGAAAACGATGGCGGTGACGGCCTGACAGGCCGCCCAATTGACGAAAACGACAAAGCCGCCTTCCATAGCTTAGCGGAAGGCTTCTTTCTTCAGCTTCTCAGCCTGTTGTGATAGTTTTTTCGTGATTTTCTCCGGTCTCCAATTGGAGAACATCTGCTCTACCGAGAAGCGCCACAGCTCTTCCTTGGGCAGAATGGTCTCGTGGCTACGCTGCTGCCCTTTCAGCGTAAAGGTCACCACGTTCGACTGCGGTGTGATGCCTCGCCCCTGGGCATCGGTGGTGTTGTATTCATAGAAGAGGCTCTCCACGGTGCGCATGCCACGGGGGTCGAAGCGCTCCTTACACAGTTTTTCCGGATTCTCTATTCTGGTGTCTATCCATGTGCAGCGGGGCAGGGTGTGCCAGCCCCGTGCCAGATAGTAGTCGGAACGCTTGCTGCGTATGGTGCAGCCCTTGAACACATAGCCCCAACAGGTCGTCGACGTGCGGGGAGCCACGATGATGTCGAGACCGGTGCCGTCGGGGTTGTGGTCTTCGGTCACGATGAGGCAGCGGTTGAAGAACACGTCGCCGGCACCGCAGATGAAGTCGACGGTGCCGTGAATCTCGGAGTCTTCGAAATAGTGCTGGCACTCCTCGCTATGGCTGTAATAGGTGTCTTGATACGAGAGCATGCGCACGCGCTTGAAGATGGTGCGGTCGCCTTTGTCCTGCCAGCATACCGCCCGTCCTGCCGAGCCGGCATGATAGTAGTCGAGCGCGTTCTGCAGCGTGAGGTCCTGCACGTAGGTGCCCTTGCCCCGGTTCAGCAGGGTTGCCGTGGTGCCTATGCCTTCTTTCTCTACCGGAGGTGCATTCTTGATGATGGTCTTCTCCATGCTCTGCCCCACGAGGGCGATGTTGTAGCCCTGTATAGGGGTGAGCGCACGCTCGCCCAGGTCGTAGAGCCCGTCGGGAATGATGATGAAGACGCGCTCCGACTGCGGGTCGGCATTCTGCTGGTTGGCCTGTCCGATGGCACTGAGCAGGCTACCGGCATCGCCTGCCTTCACGATAATTCGGCTCTCGCGAGCCATGACCTGCATGGCAACGACAAGCAGCACAAGTGATAAAATGGTTTTCGTTAGTTTCATGATTTTATAGTAGTTGGCCGCAAAGGTACTAAAAAAGGCTGAAATGAACAAGCCTTTGCGGAAAACAATTACAGGAAGTGGCCTAAATGTCATGGAAATGTAGTAACTTTGCAAGCAATTTCTACAACCAAAAAGAAAAGTATGGCTTTGATAAAATCTTACAAGGGTCTTTCGCCCAAATGGGGCAAGGACTGCTACTTTAGCGAGAACGCCACGATCGTGGGCGAGGTGACAATGGGCGACGAGTGCTCTATATGGTTCAATGCTGTGGTGCGTGGCGATGTGGCTCCCATCACGATAGGCGACCGCAGCAACGTGCAAGACGGTGCGGTGGTGCACGTGACGAACGCCACCGGTCCCACGCATATAGGCAACGACGTGACCATTGGCCACTGTGCCTGTGTGCATGCCTGCACCATTCACGACGGTGCGCTCATCGGCATGAACAGCACCATTCTCGACAATGCGGAGATTGGCGAGGGAGCCATCATCGCCGGCGGGGCACTGGTGTTGCAGAACACGAAGGTGGGGCCTCATGAGCTGTGGGGCGGCGTGCCCGCCAAGTTCATCAAGATGGCCAAGCCTGGCATGGCCGAGGCTTTTGCCGCCCACTACGTTGAGTATGGGAAAGAGTATTTGAGCGCTGAGGGTTGAAGGTTGAGGGTTGAGCGATATCGCTCAACCCTCAACGCTTATTTGTTCTTCTCGTAGTAATCCAGAGCACGCTTCACGTTCTCCTTCACGGCATCGCTCGAGAAGGTAGCGCCCGTGCGGCCATCCACCTCCATGGTCTTGGCCTCCTTCACGCTCTTGCCGTTCCACTTCTCGGCGAGATGCTTTTTGGCAGCGTTCCAGTATTTGGGTGTCTCCTGATTGGGCAGGAACTCGATCTTCTCGATTTTGTTCTTCTTCACATACACCTTCAGCGGTGTAGGTCCTTCGTAGCCCATCACATCTTGTGCGAGCGTGGTGGTGTTGATGACATACACGCCTTTTTCCTTCACCATCACCAGCCCCTTGTCGGCACTGGTCAGCGTGATGGTTGCAAAAGCCATTATTGCTACAGCTACAATCTTTTTCATCTCTTGTTTCTTTTTTTATTTCAAACTCCAAATTCCAGTCTTCTCAATTCTTCAGCGTGGCCACCACATATTCCGAGCGGGTGCCGATGCGGAACTTGCCTCCCCAGATGCCAATGCCCGAACTGACGTAGTAGCGGGTGTTGCCGCGCTGGTGCTCTCCGAAAGCACACTCGTAGATGGCCTCGGTAATCCAGGAGAGGGGCCACACCTGTCCGTGGTGGGTATGCCCGCTGAACTGGAAGTCGATGCCAGCCTGTTCGGCCTTCTCCAGATGATAAGGCTGATGGTCGAGCAGAATGGTAAAGCGCTTCATGTCGGCCTTGGCGGCAAGGTCTTCCATACTGGCGCGCCTCATGTTCGTGCGGTCGTCGCGTCCAATGATGCAGAGGTCGCCCACCACCGTCGATGCGTCTTGCAGCAGATTGATCTTCGCATCGTAGAAGAAGCGCTGTGCATCTGGCTCGCCGCTATAATACTCATGGTTGCCCAGACAGGCATAGATGGGTGCCTTGATGCGCTGCAGCTCCTCGGCCATGTTCTCTTCGAGCAACGGCCGCATGCTCATGTCGATCACGTCGCCGGCAATGAGCACCAGGTCGGGCTGCTCGGCATTGATCATGTCGACCCACCGTGCCAGTTCGGTGCGCGGGTTATGGTAGCCCAGGTGCAGGTCGCTCAGCAGCACCAGCTTCAGTGGCCGGGCCAGCGGCTTGTCGGTAGTGAGCGTAAGCTCCTGCCTCACCTTGTTATGATAATGCAGGTTGCCATAGAGGAACACGGCGAAGAGGCCGATGGCGATGGCGGCG
Source organism: uncultured Prevotellaceae bacterium (assembly GCA_946406555.1). GTDB lineage: Bacteria > Bacteroidota > Bacteroidia > Bacteroidales > Bacteroidaceae > Prevotella. The sequence goes on from CAMJLB010000123.1 coordinate 4,723, forward strand.
GTGGTATAGAAATTATGGTGGATCAACCGGGGCGGCACCAGATGCAGCAGCCGCCCCAGGTCGAGCACGAGAAAGATGATGACCAGATAGAGCATGACGAAGATGGCCGAGTTTCCCACGTCGTAGACCAGCCTCGCGAGCCACATAGGCATCGAGTCGATGGCACGCCCCAGATTGCAGAAGAGCAGCAGGAACGATGCCACCATCGCGCCGATGAGCGCCCCGCGCCAGCCTGCCGCAAGAGGCACCAGGGTCCACACATGCCATGCTATATAGGCCATGCCCAGAAGGGGCAGGCCAAGGAAGATCACCATCCACATAGTCTTCATTCTGCCGTGGCGGCGCGGAAGCAAGCCAGGTCGTCGGCCTTGAAGTTCTTGATATAGGCAGCCTTGCCCAGGATGTTCTCCTCGGCCATGCGCACGTAGACATTGGCGCTCTTGGCGAACAGCTCGGGACAGGCGGCGGCATCGCGTATGATGAGCAGCGACATCACCAGCTCGGCCGTCATGTCGTAGAGGCGGCGGGCAAGGAAGTCGAAGGCCTCCTGGCTGTCGAGGTCCTTGGCGGCATTGAGGGCCTCCTCGTAGACGGGGATGAGGGCCTCGACGCGAGCCTTGAGACCCGATGGAGAAGCATCGGGCACGGCGGCAGAGGAGACGGCGGCGGAGGGCACGGCGGCAGCAAGGTCCTTGATGTTCTGCAGCATCGTGCCGTTGCTGATGTAGCGGATGGCGGCCACGACCTGCAGCTGCGTCGTTCCCTCGTAGATGGAGAAGATGCGGGCGTCGCGGTAGAGGCGCTGGCTCTTGTACTCCATGATGAAGCCCGAGCCGCCGTGCACCGAGATGGCATCGTAGGCGTTCTGGTTGGCATACTCCGAGTTCATGCCCTTGGCCAGCGGCGTGAAGGCATCGGCCAGTCGCTGGTATTTTTTCAGCTCCTGCTTCTCCTCGGGGGTGAGCTTGCGGTCTCTTTCAATATCCTCCAGGCACTTGTAGACGTCGACGTAGCAGGCCGTCTGGTAGAGCAGCGAGCGGCCGGCATCGAGCTTGGCCTTCATGCGCGAGAGCATGTCGTAGACGCCGGGGAACTCCTGGATTTTCTGCCCGAACTGCTGACGCTCGCGGGCGTAGGCCACAGCCTCGTTGTAGGCCTCCTGCGAGAGGCCCACGCTCTGTGCGGCGATGCCCAGGCGTGCGCCGTTCATCAGGGCCATCACATACTTGATGAGGCCCAGGCGTGTAGAGCCGCACAGCTCGGCCTTAGCGTTCTTGTAGGTGAGCTCGCAGGTGGGCGAGCCATGTATGCCGAGCTTGTGCTCGATGTGGCGCACGTCGACGCCGCCGTTGCGCTTGTCGTAGATGAACATCGACAGGCCGCGTCCGTCCTTCGTGCCCTCCTCCGAGCGGGCCAGCACGAGGTGGATGTCGGAGTCGCCGTTGGTGATGAAGCGCTTCACGCCGTTCAGTCGCCAGCAGTCCTCCTGGGCGTCATAGGTGGCCTTGAGCATCACGCGCTGCAGGTCGCTGCCGGCATCGGGCTCGGTGAGGTCCATCGACATGCCCTCTCCGGCGCAGACGCGGGGGATGTACTTCTGGCGCTGCTCTTCAGAGCCGAACTCATAGAGCGTGTCGATGCACGACTGGAGGCTCCAGATGTTCTGGAAGCCGGCGTCGGCGGCCGAGATAATCTCGGAGAGCATCGAGAAGACGGCGTTGGGCAGGTTCAGGCCGCCATAGCGGCGGGGCATCGACACGCCCCAGAGGCCTGCCTTGCGGGTGGCGTCGAGGTTCTCGAAGGTCTTCGAGGCATAGACCATGCGGCCGTTCTCGAGGTGCGGCCCTTCCAGGTCCACGTCCTCCGAGTTCGGGGCGATGATGTTGGCAGCCACGTCGCCCGTGATGTCGAGAATCTGCTTGTAGTTCTCGATGGCATCGCCCAGGTCGACGGGAGCGTAGTCGTATTCTTTCGCATCGGCGAAACCCTTTTCTTTCAGCTCAACGATACGAGCCATCAAGGGGTGGTTGAGATAGAAGCCTATCTCGGGGTGATCGGTATAGTAATTCATAATAGCCTCACCCCCGACCCCTCTCCCAAGGAGAGGGGAGTATATAGACTTGTTCCTTCGAGAGGGAAAAGGGTCGGGAGGTTCATTTTTATTCGTTAAACAATTGTTCTTTTATTCTCATTATAACCTCGCTGAGGTTGTTGCTTATCTCTTCGTTCTTAAAGCGTAGTACAGTGTAGCCTTTGCTCTCCATAAACTCTGTGCGCCATTGGTCGTTCTGCTGTTGCTGTGGCTCGTTGTGGTAACCACCATCGACCTCAAAGACCAATTCCTTTTCCAGGCAAATGAAATCAGCGATATAATCGCCTATTGGGTGCTGCCTTCTGAAGTGGTATCCGCACTTCAACTTTCTCAGGGCTTCCCACAGCACGCTCTCGCTTTCAGTCATCTCCCTGCGGTTGTTCTTCGCAAAGTCTTTCAGCAGTTCGTATCTGTCAGGAGCAGCTGTTTCATAGTGGAATCCCATCGCGCACGAATCTATATACTCCCCTCTCCTTGGGAGAGGGGCCGGGGGTGAGGCTCTTTATTTACTGTTCTGCTTATAATACTTAATCAGCTTGGGCACAACCTCCTCAACAGTACCGACAATCACGTAGTCAGCAATCTTGTTGATGGGCGCATCGGGGTCGCTGTTGATGCTGATGATGATGCCCGAGTCCTGCATGCCGGCGATGTGCTGAATCTGACCAGAGATACCGCAGGCGATGTAGACCTTCGGATGGACGGTGACGCCCGTCTGGCCAATCTGACGGTCGTGGTCGAGCCAGCCTGCATCGACGGCGGCGCGGCTTCCGCCCACCTCACCGTGGAGCACCTTGGCCAGCTGGAAGAGCATGTCGAAGTTCTCCTTGCAGCCCATGCCGTAGCCACCGGCGACGACGATGGGCGCACCCTTCAGGTTGTGCTTGGCGGCCTCCACATGGTGGTCGAGCACCCGCACGGCGCCGGCCACGGCCATGTCCACATATTTCTTCACGTCGGGATAGACCTGCTCGCCGCGAGGCTGAGGCTCGTCGGCCGTGGTGGGCTGCCAGAGGGCTTTCTGCATCACGCCGCTGCGCACGGTAGCCATCTGGGGCCGGTGGTCGGGGTTCACGATCGTGGCCACGATGTTGCCACCGAAGGCAGGACGAATCTGGTAGAGCAGGTTCTCATACGTCTTTCCCTCTTTCTTGTCCTCATACGGGCCAATCTCCAGCTCGGTGCAGTCGGCGGTGAGGCCGCTGGTGAGCGACGACGAGACGCGGGGTCCGAGGTCGCGGCCGATGACCGTGGCGCCCATAAGGCAGATCTGCGGCTGCTCCTCCTTGAAGAGGTTCACCAGGATGTCGGTGTGGGGAGCCGAGGTGTAGGGGAAGAGGCCCGGAGCGTCGAAGACGAACAGCTTGTCGACGCCGTAGGGGATGATCTGCTCCTCCACCTTGCCCTTGATGCCGGTGCCTATGACCACGGCGTGGAGCTCAACACCCAGCGTATTGGCGAGCTTGCGACCCTTGGTCAGCAGCTCCTGAGATACTTCCTGTACCTGAGTACCTTCAATTTCGCAATATACAAATACGTTGTTCATATCTC